>JADGOS010000040.1 GCA_017882825.1 Demequinaceae bacterium
ATGAAGATCGGAGAACTCGCCGAGAGCGTCGGCGTGAGCGCCAAGACCGTCCGCTACTACGAGAGCATCGGGTTGCTCGCCGAGCCCGAGCGCACGGCGACCAACTATCGCGACTATGAGGATGGTGCGGCCGACCGGTTGCGCTTCATCCGTGACTCCCAGGCGGCTGGCCTTACGCTCGCGGAGGTGGGCTCCATCCTGGAGATGAAGGATGCGGGCCAGTCGACATGCGGGCACACTCGGGACCTTGTGCACCGTCACCTCGCGGAGATTGATCAGCAGATCGCGACCCTTACCGCCCAGCGGCGGGAGATGCTTGTGCTCGCCGAGCGAGCGGACGCAGTGGATCCGGGCGCGTGCACCGACCCGGACCGTTGCCAGGTGATCCAGGCGAGCGTGGGGAGCGCGCACCTACCGGGGGCGCGCACGCGTCTCGCGCTGGTGGGAACCCCCTAGGTCCCCTGGCCGAGCCGGTGGGGACCCCGTGGGTCCTCGTGGCCGAGAGCGCCGGTGGCGCCGAGGGCCTAGAGGTCGTTCCCGGCGTACGAGAGGTTGAAGCTCTTGTTCGTGACCGGGAAGTCGGGGAGGATCGTGTCCGCCATCGCGAGCGGGAGCGCGGGCCAGTTGAACCACGACGGGTCCACGATCGCCGCGCGAGTGAGGCGTCCCTCGGGATCCACCTCCACACGGTGGACGATCGTCCCGCGCCAGCCCTCGACGATGCCCACTCCGCTGCGGATCGGCGACGACGCCGCAGCGCGGTTCGGCGGGGTAGCCCGGCTTGGCCGCGCCGCGGGGAACTCCAGGCGATCGGCGCTCGCGGCCAGTCCGCACACCATCTCCGCGGAGACGGCGAACTCGTCGACCCTGACGTTGAAGCGTGCGAGGACGTCGCCCTCCCTGCGAGGGACGCCGGGCACGCCACGGTCGGCGGAACTGGAAAGGTCGGGGGAACTGGAGAGGTCGGCGGAGCCGGCAAGGTCGGCAAGGTCGGCGGAGGGATGGTCGATGCGGGCATCGATGTCGACCCCGCTCGCTCGCGCGACGGGCCCTAGGCAACCAAGGTCGAGCGCCTGGCGCTCGGACAGGACGGCCGTGCCCGCGAAGCGATCGCGAATGACGGTGTTGGCAAGCGTCAGGGCGGCGACCTCCGCGAGGTCGGCCGCGAGGACGCGAATGCGCACGGGGTCGGGCGCCGCGAGAAGGCGCACGCCGCCGGGGTAGATGGCGCCGCGCAGGAGCCGGCTGCCCGTGCAGGCCTGGTTGATGCGGAGGAGTTCCTCCCGAATCCGCTGCGCGTGGGAGTTCGCGAGCGAGAACCCCACGTCCATGGCGAGAGCGCCTATGTCCGCGGCGTGGTTGTACAAACGCTCCATCTCCACGAGCATGGCGCGCAGTTGGCGGGCGGGGCCGGGCACCTTGAGGCCGAGGGCGTCCTCGACGGCGAGGACGTGCGCCAGGGCGTGGGCCGCCGAGGTGTCCCCGCTGATGCGCTCGGCGAGCGGCGTCGCCTCGATCGCGTTCATGCCCTCGAAGAGTTTCTCGACCCCGCGGTGCGTGAACCACAACCTCGCCTTGAGTTTGATGACGCTCTCCCCCACCACGGAAAAGCGGAAGTGCCCGGGCTCGATCAGGCCCGCGTGGACCGGACCGACCGGCACCTCGTACACCCCGTCCCCCTCGACCTCGACGAACGGAAACGGTTCGTGGTCCGTGAAGGGTGGCGTCGGCCCGGCGTCGCGCCGCATCGGGAACCATCGCGAGGGCCAGTGGGCGTGTCGAATGAGCCGATGCGGGAGGGGGTGGTCGGTGGGGACGACGCCGAAGAGGTCGTGCATCGCGCGCTCGAAGCGCGATGCGGGGAACGAGAGCGATCCCAGGGAGGGCACGCTCGGGGCGCGCGCGGGGATCGCGACGTGGAGTTCGACGCGACGGTCGGGCGAGCCGGCGAGGAAGAGGTACACGATCCGGAGCTGCGAACCCTCGTCATGGGCGGCGATGAGGCCGAGGCGGAATCCGTCGGAAAGCAGGGCCCGCGCGCGAGCGACGAGGGCCGAGGCCGGGATCGCCTCGACGGTTCTCGCCTTGCCAGCTGCGACGCCCGCCCGTACTCGGCCCCTTGCGCCGCTCCGAGCGTCGTCGCGGTTCATCGCCCCGCTCCAAGCGTCGTCGCGGCGGCGTCGAGCAGGTTCGTCAGCGGCCCGAGGCTGAAGCACAGCGCGACGCTGAGGCCGATGCCGAGGATGAGGGTACCGCCGATCGCGCGCGGAGGAACGAAGGGCGTGTCGCCCGCCTGGGGCGCCCCGAGCATCATCGAGGATCCCGCACGCACGAGCCCAGTGAACGCGATCGCGACGAACACGAGCATCGTGCCGAGAAGCCAGCCGAAGTGCTGGGCGGCCAGTGCCCTCGCAACCCCCCACTCGCTGGCGAACATCGCGAAGGGCGGAAGGCCGAGCAGGACGACGATTCCGAGCGTGAACGCCGACCCGACGAGCGGCGACCGCGCGAGCACGGCCCGCACGTTCGCGATGGCCGTCGATCCGTGCGCTCCTTGGATAGCGCCGGAGGAAACGAAGACGAGGGCCTTCGCGACGCCGTGGGCAAGAACGTGGAGAAGGAGCGCGGCGATGGCCAGGCGCGTGCCGACGGCCGCGGCGATGGCGACGATCCCCATGTTCTCCATCGAGGAGTACGCGAGCATTCGCTTGAAGTCCGTCTGCACGACCAGGAGCAACGCCGCGACGGCGAGCGTCAATAGGCCCATCACGATGAGTCCCACGCGCATGAATCCTTCGCCGAGGGTCAGGTCGATGATCGACTTCACCCGAAGGAGCGCGTAGAACGCCACGGACAGCAGCACGCCGCTCATGAGGGCGGAGACGGGCGCGGGAGCCTGGCTGTGCGCGTCGGCGAGCCACGTGTGGAACGGGACGAGGCCCGCCTTCGCCCCGTAGCCGAGGAGCAGGAGCCCCGCCGCGAGGCTCGTCACCCTGGGATCGAGCCGGGCCGCCCCGGAGAGCAACACGTCGATGTCCAGGGAGTGGTTGCCGGGCTCGCCCGTCGTCCCTGCAAAGTACACCAGGACCGTCCCGAGGAATGCGAGGGCGATCCCGAAGGAGCAGATGATGACGTACTTCCAGGTGGCCTCGAGCGCCGCCCTAGTCCGACGGTGGCCGACGAGGAATGCCGTGACGACCGTCGTCGCCTCGATGCCGACCCACATGACCCCGATGCTCATCGCCATGACGGACAGGGCCATGGTGGCGAGGAAGAGCGGGAGGAGTACCCCGTAGAGGCGCGCAGCCTGAGGGCTCGTGTGCCCGTCGGCCAGTTCGGCGTCGATGTATCCGATGCTCGCGAGGCACGCCAGCGTGGCCACCGCGCCGATGACGAGGAGCATCGTGGAACTGAGGGCGTCGGCGCGCACCAGGTGATGGGAGTCAACGACGGACTCGCCGTCCGTGAAGAACGCGAGGGTCACGCCCGCGCCGAGGATCGCCATCGCGGAAAGGGCGGTGACGATCGCTGTCCAGCGGTGCCATCCAAAGATCGCGGCGAGGCTGGCGGCAACGAGGGGCGCCGCGATGGGGAGGAAGAGGAGGCCGGCCACTAGTCTCGCAGCTCCCTCAACTGGTTGAGATCGGTGTCGCCGAACGACTGGCGCATGCGATCGGTCAGGACCCCGAGGACGATCATCGCGAAGAGGATGTCGAGCGACGCCCCGAGTTCGACGATGAGGGGCACGCCCGCGGTGATGAGGAACGCCGTCGCGGCGATCCCGTTGTCGAGCATGAGGAACCCGATGGCCTGGGACATCGCGCGCCTGCGGCTCACCATGACGAAGACGGCGATGAGGAGCGCCGCGAAGGCCGCCGGCGCCGCCCTCGTGCCCGGGGTGGGCGAGTGCTCGATCAGCGGCCGCGTGGCGGCGTACGCGATCATCGTGAGCGCCGCCGTCACAAGGAGCGCTGCGGTCGTGTTGACGAGCGGCGTGGGCTCGCGCGCGCCCTGGTCCTCGCCGCGGACGGCGCGGGCGAGGAGGAGCGGCAGCAGGACGCCTCGGAGCGCCAGCACGACGATGCCGACGGCGATCGGCATCCAGGAGCGCTGGTGTACCCCGTTCGCGATGGGGATGGTCGCCAGCGCGACGCCCTGCCACGCGAGAAGGCTGATCGTGGCGCGGAGCCCGCGCCGCCAGACGATGAGGACCGCGGCAAGCAGGAAGGAGCCCGCCGCGAGCGTGAGGATCCCGGTGTAGGTCGCGGTGATCATGCGCGCGCCCCCATCAGCGACCTGCCGCCGGCAGGAAGGAGCTTGCGGTCACCGCGAGTATTCCCAGCAGGAACGAGCCTGCGAGAAGCTCGGGAACGCGGAAGAGCCGCAACTTGGCGAGGAAGGTCTCGCCGACCGAGAGCGCCATCGCGAGGACCGCAACCTTGGCGACGATTGCGGCGACGGCGATGAGTACCTGGACGAGGCCGGGCCCGCCCGGCGCGACGCCCCACGGGAAGAAGAGGTTGGCGAGCAGCACGAGAAGCACCGTGAGCCTCATCCCGCTCGCCCATTCCACGAGCCCAAGGCGGGGACCCGCGTACTCCAGCGTCATCGCCTCGTGAATCATGGTGAGCTCGAGGTGGGTCGCGGGGTTGTCGACGGGGAGGCGGCCGGTCTCGGCGATGATGACGATCACGAGCGAGGCGAACGCGAGAACGCGCCCGAGCGAGAAGGCCTGGGCGGGGTTCGCGAGGGTCCCGCCCGCGATCTCGGCGAGGTTGGCGGAGTGGACCCGCAGCGAGAGCGTGAAAAGCACGAGGAGGATGGTCGGCTCCACGAGCGCAACCACCGTCATCTGCCGGCTCGATCCCATTCCGCCGAACGCGGTGCCGGTATCGAGGGCGGCGAGGGCGAGCGCGACCGTTCCGAGGAAGAGCAGCCCCACGACCGCGACGAAGTCGCCCGAGGAGTCGAGCGGCGACCCGAGGCTCACCACGGGGATGATCGCCGCGATGAGCAGCGCCGAACCAAGAAGGACGAACGGCGCCGCCCGGAAGACCACGGTGGTGCCCTCGGGCGTGATCTGCTGCTTGCGGAAGAGCTTCCGCAGGTCGCGCCACGGCTGGCCGACGCCCCCGCCCCGTCGTCCCTCAAGCCGGGCGCGGACCTGTCGCATGGCCCCGATCACCAGGGGCGCGCCGACGAGGACCAAGAGAACCTGAAGTGCCGCGAGCGCGATCGAGAGCGCCATTATCGCCCCACCACGATCACGACGAGCAGGCCGATCGTGCCGAAGAGCAGGTAGAGGTGGATGCTTCCGGTGTGGGCCTTCCGGACGCCCCGCGCGACGGCGGCGACCGCGCGCACCACGGGCCAGTAGAGGTGTTCCTCGACGGCGTCCGCCTGCGCCGTGCGGAAGGTGATCTTCTCGATCAGGTACCGCGATTCGGCGACGTGCGTGACCGCGACGTCGGTGTCTGGGCGGAGGACGTCGTCAAAGACCCGCTGGAGCGGCTCGGCGAAAGATGTCGCCGTGTACTGCATTCGCGGGGTGAGCGCGGGGCCGCCCCCCGCCCATAGCGGTCGCACGACGGCGGCGGGCCGGGCGCCGACGCCCCACCGGGCGAGGAGCAGGACGAGCGAGATCGCGACGGCGAACGCGGCGGCGAGGATCGCGGGCGAGACGGATCCGGCGGCGCCGGGAAGCCGAAGGATGGCGCCGAGCTTGGGGCCCTGGTCTCCGCCGACGCTGGGCAGGGTGGAGGCGACGCGCGTGAGGGCGGGGCCGAGTGCGGCCGGGGCCACGGCGACGACGACGCAGCCGAGCGCCGCGAGCGCCATTCCGACGAGCATGGTCGGGGACGCCTCGCGCGCCTTCTCGGCCCCCTCCGAGCGGGGCCGAGCGAGGAAGCCGATGCCGAAGGCCTTGACCATCGCGACGATGCCGAGGCCGGTGGTGAGCGCGAGCGCGCCGATCGAGAGCGGGATGACGAGCGACAGGAGCGTGTTGTCGCCCTGCGGGGTGTGGATGAGGCTCTGGAGCAGGAGCCATTCGCCGACGAAGCCGGCGCCCAGCGGTAGTCCGGTCGCCCCGAGCGCCGCGATGCCGAACAGCACCGTGGTGTACGGCATGCGCCGCGCGAGCCCGCCGAGCCGGTCGAGGTCTCGCAGCCCGGTTCCGGCGAGCACGGAGCCCGCCGCGAGGAAGCCGAGGGCCTTGAAGGCGGCGTGGGCAACCAAGTGGAGGAGCGCCGCGGTGAGGGCGATCGCGGCGACCGAGGCCAGCCCCGAGGCGCCGAGAAGCATCGAGGCACCAATGGCCATGGCGATGAGTCCCATGTTCTCCGTGGTCGAGTACGCGAGCAGGCGCTTGAGGTCGGCCGAGACGGAGGCCTGGAGAACCCCGAAAACGGCAGACGCCGCGCCGACGACCATGAGCGTCGTGCCCCACCACCGGGGGCCGCCGCCCAGAGCCTGCACGTCGATGCGGACGATCCCGTAGATGCCGAGGTTGACCATGGCGGCGCTCATCAGGGCGGAGACCGGACTCGGGGCCTCGGGGTGGGCGCGGGGCAGCCAAGCGTGGAGCGGCAGGAGCCCGGCCTTGGACCCGAACCCCACGACGGTGAGCAGGAACACCCCGTTGCGGAGCGCCGGGCCGAGGTCGCCAGCCGCCGCGCGGATCCCCGCGAAGTCGCCCGAGCCCGACGCGGAAGAGAGGCTCACGAGCGCGACGAGGATCGCGACGAATCCGATCTGCGTCAGGACGGCGTAGAACAGTCCGGCGGATCGCACCTCGTCGCGGTGATGCTCCGTCAGCACGAGTGCGAGCGAGGTGAGCGCCATCGCCTCCCACCCGAAGAGGAACGTCGTGACCGAGCCCGCGGCCGGGACGACGAGGAGAGTGAGGACGAAGACCGGGAGCATCACCAACGGGAAGCGCGCCCAGTGCTCGCGGCGCGCGTAGCCGATGGCGTAGACGCCGACGGCGGCCGCGACCGCGCCCGTCAGCGCCATGAACGCGCCGCCAAGCGGGTCGAGGTCGATGCGGAGTCCCGCGAAGGGAACGAGCCACCCGATGCTCGCGTGGAGCGGGGCGCCGAAGACGGCGCGCAGCCCGACGACGACCCCGAGCGCGCCGAGCGCCGCGGTGACACCTCCAGAAACGGCAGGGGCGCCGGAGGCCACGCCAGTGCCAGAGCGCACAGCAGTGCCGGAGGCGACGGGATCTCGCTTCACCGGCCCGTGACCTTCCGGAGGGTCTCGACGATCTGGTCCGGGGTGGGAGGGCAACCGCGGAGTTCGACGTCGACGGGAACGAAGTCGCCGACGGCGCCCGCGACGCCATATCCGTTCCGGAACATGCCGCCGTCGCACGCGCAATCGCCCATGGCGATGACGAGCTTGGGTTCCGGGGTCGCCGCGAGAGTGTCGATGAGCGGGCCCCGCATGTTGTGAGTGACGACGCCCGTAACCACGAGGGCGTCGGCGTGCCGCGGCGAGGCGACCAGGCGCGCGCCGAACTGCTCGGCGTCGTACACGGAAGAGAAGGCGCCGGAGAGCTCGAGCTCGCAGCCGTTGCACGACCCCGCATCGACGTGGCGAATCTGTAGGGAGGCGCGGGTGCCCGTCGGGGAGGGGACGGTGCGCGCCGGCGCGGCCGGGGAGGCCTGAACGATGCGCCCCACCTTGAGGATTCGGGTTGCCCAGCTCATGACGCGCTCACGGACGGCCCGCCTCGTCCGTCTTGCTCGCCACGTCCGTATGGGTCGCCTCGTCGGCGAGCTGGCGAAGGAGGTCGATCTGGTCGGACAGGAGGCTCGCGAGGAGCGCGCGCGCGGACGCGAAGAGGGCGGCGGTGTCGGCCGAGGTAAGCGCGTACGTCACCGCGCCGCCCTGGCGGTCATCGGAGATGAGGCCAGCGTTGCGGAGGACGGCGAGTTGCTGGGAGAGGTTGGCTGGCGCGACGCCGATCTCGGAGACGAGTTCGTGGACGGGGCGCGGCCCGTCCAGAAGGAGTTCTAGGATCCGGACCCTCACGGGGTGGCCGAGGGCGCGAAACAGGCTCGCCTTTGCCTCGTGCAGTGGGGTGGTCATGGCGCTTCCTTGGTCGCGACGGACGATGCCATGGTAGCCGGGACTTGCAGGAACGCGAAATTGCGCAAGTGGGCATTCCCAGGCGGAGTAGGTGTTGGGGGGCGCGGAGAGGGCATCGAGGGGCGCGGATCGGGTTTGCGAGGGGAATAGCCGCACCCCGACTTGACGTTCCAGTCAACTGGAAGGCTTACGGTGAGAGCATGACCACCAAGGAGATGGACCTCGCCATCGGCGGGATGACCTGCAACCACTGCGTCATGACTGTGACGAAGGAACTCAAGGGGCTCGACGGCGTCGCCGACGCGAGCGTCGACCTCGCCGCGAACACCGCACACGTCACCCTCGACGGAACCGTCGAGCCGGACGCGATCACCAAGGCAGCGAAGGCCGCGATTGCGGAAGTTGGGTACGAGGTCGTTTCCTAGGGAGAGCCGTGACCACCACGCACGCGGACCAGTCCGAGGCGCCCACGATCGAACTCCCCATTGGGGGAATGACGTGCCAGGGCTGCGTCGCCAACATCACGCGCGGGCTGACCAAGCTCGAGGGCGTGGGGGACGCGACGGTCAACCTCGTCACCAAGCGCGCCACGGTGCGCCCCGACGGGACGGTTGACCCCGCCGCGCTAGAGGAGGCGATGAAAGCGACGATCACGGGCCTCGGGTACGAGGTGCTGAGCGCGCCCAAGCCCGCCCCCGGCGCGCACGGCACTGGCACGAACGGCTCCATGCACCACGCGAGCGGGGCTGGCGGCATGGACCGCGCCGACGAACACGCGGCCCACATGGCCGCGGACGCCTCGCGGGTGGCCGACTACCGACGCCGGTTCACGCTTGCGGCGATCCTGACCGTCCCGCTCCTGCTCATCTCCATGGTGCCCGCGCTCCAGTTCGGGTCGGGCGACGCGCCCGCGTGGGAGTGGCTCGCCTTTGCGCTCGCCACGCCCGTCATCTTCTGGTCCGCGTGGCCGTTCCACCGCTCCACCGTCAAGCAGGCTCGGCACGGCGCCGTCAACATGGACACGCTCGTCACGATCGGAACGGGCGCGGCGTGGATCTGGTCCACGGTGGTCCTCCTCGGCACCGCGCTCGGCGCGACGGTCTTCGCGTCCGGTCACGTGTACTTCGAGACCGGCGCCGTCATCGTCACCCTGATTCTCCTGGGCAAGTGGATCGAGGTTCGCTCCACCTCCAAGGCGGGCGACGCGATCCGCGCCCTGTCGAAGATCCAGACCAACGTCGTGCGGCTCGAGGACGGGCGGGAGATTCCGCTCGACGAGCTCGCCGTCGGTCAGCGCTTCGTCACCCGCCCGGGCGAGACGATCGCGACGGACGGCATCGTCGTGGACGGCGGCGCCGCGGTCGACGCCTCGCTCGCGACCGGGGAATCCGTTCCCGTCCACGCCGGGATCGGGGACGACGTCATCGGCGGGACGATCGCGACGGACGGCGCGCTCACCATCGAGGCGACGCGCGTCGGCTCGGAGACGATGCTCGCGCAGATCGCGCGCATGGTCGACGAGGCGCAGTCGCGCAAGGCCAACATCCAGCGGCTCGCGGACCGCGTGGCGAGCGTGTTCGTCCCCGTGGTCGTGGCGATCGCGCTCGGGACGCTCGCCGTGTGGCTCCTCGCCACGGGGGACGTCAACCGCGCCTTTACCGCCGCCGTCGCGGTGGTCATCATCTCGTGCCCCTGCGCGCTCGGACTCGCGACCCCGCTCGCCATCATGGTCGGTACCGGGCGGGGCGCCCAGCTCGGCACGCTCATCCGCGGCGGCCAGGTGCTCGAGAGCACGCGCCGCGTCGACGTCATCATCCTCGACAAGACCGGCACCGTCACCGAGGGCCGGATGGTGGCGACCGACGTTGTCGCACCGGGGTTTGACGAAGAGGCCAAGCGATACCTGATCGAGGCCATCGCCTCTGCAGAGAAGAACTCGGAGCACCCCGTCGGCCGCGCCGTCGCCGCGCTCGTCCAGACGCACCGCGACGTCACGGACTTCCGGATCACCGCTGGCCAGGGCGTGACGGCAACGGTCGCGGGCTCTCCCGACGCCACGGGCAAGGCCGAGGAGTGCGCGGACCGCGAGCCGTGCGAGGTCCGCGTGGGCTCCCGCCGCATGTTCGCTTCCATCGCTCCGGAACTTGAGGAGGCCGCCGCGGCCGCCGAGGCGCTCGGCAATACCGCCGTCTTCGCGGGGCGCACGCGGGTTCTGGCTAGTGGCAAGGCAAGCGCCGGCGCGCTCATCTCGGTCCGGACCCCCGCGTCGGCGGAGGCCGTCGTCGTCGTCCGCGACGCGATGAAGCCGTCATCCAAGGGTGCGGTAGCCGCGCTCAAGAAGCTGGGCCTTGAGGTTGTGCTCCTCACCGGCGACAACGAGCGCTCCGCCAAGGCCGTCGCCGCCGAGGTGGGCATCCACCGGGTCTACGCCGAGGTGCTCCCCGGCGAGAAGGCCGACGTGGTCAAGAAGCTCCAGGCCGAGGGCAAGCGCGTCGCTATGGTCGGCGACGGCATTAACGACGCCCCCGCGCTCGCGCAGGCGGACCTCGGCATCGCGATCGGCACGGGGAGCGACGTGGCGCGGGAGGCATCCGACCTCACGATCGTCTCGGGCGACCTCATGGCCGCCGTGGACGCGATCCGCCTCGCCCGCCGCACGTTCTCGACGATCCGCGGCAACCTCTTCTGGGCGTTCGCCTACAACGTCGCAATGATCCCGCTCGCCGCGTTCGGCATCCTCAACCCGATGCTCGCCGCAGGCGCGATGGGGAGCTCGTCGCTCTTCGTCGTCGGCAACTCGATGCGGCTGCGGGGGTTCAAGGCCGCGCGCTAGGCGGGAGGGGCGCCCGACCCCGGAGCGGGGCTATGGAGCCGAATCTGCGTGATGACGGCCTGCGCGGCCGCCCAGGGGCGGAACAGCGGGTGGTCGCGCTCGCGGACTTCTTGCTCGGGAGCGCTCGCCGTCACGATCTCGTTGCCGTCGGTTCGGCAGTAGAAGCGCATCACCTCCGCCGGTGGGAAGTCGAAGCCCAGCGCCGGGACGAACTGGGCGCGCGCGAGGTAGCACTCGCCCAGGAACTGCCCGGTCGCGATCGCGACGGGCTCGTGAACGCCCGCGCCGATGAAGCCGCCGCCGTGGCTGAAGTAGAGCGACGTGGTCCCGTCGTTCATGGAGACGAGCGTGACGGCGCTGTCGCCGACCACCCACTCCATGGCCGCAAGCCACACGGGCGGCATGGGGTCGCGGCGCTGACCGAGGTCATCAATCGAGCCCGTCAGCGCGCGCAGGCGCAGGCCGACGGTGGCGGGCTCAAGGCGTAGCCGGTCCGGCGGAGGCGGTTGCTTTCGTTTGAACATGCGGCCAGCCTACGGGCGGGGCGCGCACGACGGTGGCGCGGGGGGGCGCTAGAGCGCCCCGAGCGCCCGGTCGAGGTCCTCCTTGAGGTCTGCGACGTCCTCGAGGCAGCGGAGGGTGCCCTGAGTTTCAGGTCTACTCCTCCCTCGCTCCCGATGCCATGAAGAGGAATTGGCCTGTGCGTCACAACTGGGGCCAGACCGCCTGCTCCCGTGTCACCCTGAGGTGAACGAAGGAGGCGACATGAGTCCTCGAGCCGGGTGGGCGGCACAGCCCCCCCTGTTGCGGCTGGGCCTGACCTCGACCGCCGCCGCGATCGTCGCGGTCGGGTGCGCGGAGAGCGTAGTGCTACTCGGCACGCGGCCGCTTGTCACGCTCGTCGGACCCGCCGTGACCGCGGTGAGCCTCGGAGCGGTCGCAACGTATTGCTGGGTCAAGGGCGACGCCGCCCACCGCGCCATCGAACCGTCGGCCGCTATGCGTCGTGTTCGGAACGGGCTTGCCATCGGGCTGGTTGCGATGCTCACCCTTCTGGTCGCCAATGCGTCGAGTAGCCAAGGTTGGGGATCGGGCGCCAGCGCCCAGTTCACGCTCTCGCTTGCCGTCGCCGCGGCCGCGGTGACTCTTGCCGCCGTAGCGATTGTCTACGGTCGTCGAGAGCAGGGGGTTTTCTTTCTCCGGGGCGAGCTGGCATTGGCTCGGGAAGGCGACTCCATGGCTAGCGAGCGCCGTCACGTCCTCGATGCGATACGAACCCGTCATGGCTGGGTCGCGCTCGCCTCGACCGCCGTCGCCGCGATGCTCGTCACGGTGGGCGCCAGCCCGTATGTTTACCCATTCGTGGGGCTCGTCCTCGTCCCCTCTATGTCGACCTGGGCGTACTCCGCTCTCCGGATGAGTCGGCTGGAGCGCCGTCCCTTGGCCGAACCGAGTTCCGATCGACCGGCCGGGCCGTTCCGCGTCGTACGCCTGATTGCGGTCGGTGTGCTCTCCATGGTGCCCGTCGGGGTGTTCTGGTCCGTGTGGCTGGGCGCGGGAATGCCGGACTCGGGTGGGTTTGGTGGAGCCCAGGCCGGGCATGAGGCCGCGGTTGTGCTTGGGGTCGCGATCCTTATTGGCTTTGTCGCCGCCGTCGTCTACCCGTTCGCAGCCGTGGCTGAGGCGCTTCGAACGCCGATGCCAGACGCCGACGAACAGGTGCGGTCTGACGCGGAGTCTGGGCCGATCATCGCGCCGCTGGATCTCGACTTCTTGAGAAGTCGGGCCGAGGGCCGAAGCCGAGTGGCCGCACACGCCTAGGCCGCGTTGAGCGCCTGGGCGAGATCGTCCTTGAGGTCCTCGACGTCCTCGAGGCCGACGCTGAGCCGGATGGTCCCCTCGGACTCGCCGATCGCCGCCCGCCCGTCGGGGCCAAGGCTCCGGTGGAACGTGGTCGCCGGGTGGGTGACGATCGACTTGGCGTCGCCGAGGTTGTTCGAGAGCTCGAAGAGGCGGAGCGCGTCCATGACCTTGAACGCTGCGGCCTTCGCGTCGGCGCCCTTCGCTGCGGCGAGGTCGAACGTGACGACCGTCCCGCCGATCGACATCTGCGACCTCGCGAGCTTCGCCTGCGGGTGCGAGTCGAGGAACGGGTAGAGGACGCGCGCCACGCCGGCTCGCCCCTCAAGGAACTGCGCGATCGCGAGCGCGCTCGCGGCCTGCGCCCGCACCCGGACCGGCATCGTCTCCAGGCCCTTGAGCAGCACCCACGCGTTGAACGGCGAGAGGGTCGGGCCCATCTGCCGCACCATCATCTTGACCGGGCCGTTGATGTACTCGTCGCTCCCGAGGATCGCGCCGCCCATCACGCGCCCCTGGCCGTCGATGTGCTTGGTCGCGGAGTAGATGACCGCATCGGCGCCCATCTCCAGCGGCCGCTGGCCGATGGGGGTCGCGAAGACGTTGTCGACGATGACCATGGCGCCGGCCGCATGGGCGAACTCGGCGACGCGGCGGACGTCGACGATGTCCTGCATCGGGTTGGTGGGCGTCTCGAAGAAGACCGCCTTGGCCGGGCGGGCGAGCGCCGCCTCCCACTGGTCGAGGACGTGGCCGTCGACGAACTCCACCTCGATGCCCCACTTGGCGAAGTAGAGGTTGAAGACCTGGATGGACGAGCCGAAGAGCGCGCGCGACGCGACGAGCCGGTCGCCGGAGACGAGGATCGAGGCGAGCGCGACGAAGATCGCGGACATTCCGGTCGCGGTGGCGAAGCACGCCTCGGCGCCCTCGATCGCGCGCAGGCGCTCCTGGAACGCCGTGACTGTGGGATTGCCATAGCGCGCGTACATGTAGACGTCGAGCTCCCCGGCGAAGGCGGCCTCGGCGTCGGCGGCGCGGTCATACACGTAGCCCTGGGTCATGAAGAGACCCTCGGACATCTCGTGGTGCTGCGAGCGCTGGATGCCGCCGCGGATCGCGCGGGTGTCGGGGCGGTACTTGCTGAGGTCGGGCTCGTCGGTCATGCGGCCAGTCTAGGGTCGGGCGGCGGGGACGACTCGAGCCCGCGCCCTACCGAACGACGCGGGCTCCGCCGCCCTTCGCCAGGCGGATGACCTCGTCGCGCGTCGCCATCGACGTGTCGCCCGGGGTCGTCATGGCGAGCGCCCCGTGCGCGGCGCCGTACTCGACCGCGGTCGCAAGGTCCTCGCCGTCGAGCAGGCCGCAGATGAGGCCGGACGCAAACGAGTCCCCGCCCCCGACCCGGTCGAGGATCTCGAGACCCTGCCGCTCGGTGGACCGGACGAGCCCAGACTTCCTGGACCAGGCGATGGCGCTCCAGTCGTTCACGGTTGCGCTGCGGACGCCGCGCAGGGTGGTGGCAATGACCGCGAGTTTCGGGTACTCGCGGGCCACGTCGTCGATCATCGCCGCGAACGCGTCGGCCTCGACCCGTTCGAGGCCCGCCTCGGCGCCGTGCACTTCAAAGCCTGGCACCTCGAAGCCGAGGCAAGCGGTGAAGTCCTCTTCGTTGCCGATCATCACGTCGACGAGCGGCGCGATCTCGCGGTTGACCTCCTGGGCGCGCTTTTGGCCCCCGATCGCCTTCCACAGGCTGGGACGGTAGTTGAGGTCGTAGGACACCACGGTGCCATGGCGCTTGGCGGCCTTCACCGCCTCGATGACGGTCGCCGCAGCGGACTCCGAGAGGGCGGCGAATATGCCCCCCGTGTGGAACCATCGCGAG
>JADGOS010000119.1 GCA_017882825.1 Demequinaceae bacterium
GAGCGGCCTTCCTTTGTACGCTAGACGCGTGGACAACGACTTCGAGTGGCTCGCCGTTCCGGATGTTGCCGATCGACTCGGCATTCCCGCGTCGCGCGTGCGTGACCTCCTGGGGGAGCGGGTGCTTCTCGCCGTGCGTCGGGGGGAGAATAACGCGCTCGCCATCCCCGACGCGTTCCTGGTCGAGGTGGAGGGAGTCCTCCAGCCCCTCGCCACCCTGAAGGGAACTCTGACGCTCCTGGGCGACGCGGGTTTCGACGACGACGCGGCGATGGAGTGGCTCCTGTCGCCCAACGACGAGTTGGGAGCCTCGCCTATCGCCGAGCTTCGCCTGGGACACCGCTCGCACGTGCGTCGCGTCGCACAGGCTCTTTTCTAACGAGCGCTGTTCTAGGAGTCTGTGCCCGGTGGGCGTCCTACCGGTCACGCGCGGCGACGTCCACCGCGATGCCGTCGAGGATGCGGGCGTAGGGCGGGACGAGCCCGAGCCCAGCAAGCGCCGAGCGGGCCCTCGCCGTCGTCGTCGCGATCTCCAGCTCAACGGCGTCGATAGCGCCCGTGGCCGCGATCGCCTTGATGGCACCCCGAACGTCGGCCGCGGAGGCGTCGCGCACCCCCACGGCCCGCCGGATCGCACCGCGCTGTGCCTCGGTCCCGAGGGTCCACGCGAGGAAAAGCACCAGGGTTCGCTTGCCCTCTCGCACGTCGTCGCCGGAGGGCTTCCCCGTCGCCGCCGTCCCCACCAGGCCCAAGACGTCGTCACGGAGCTGGAAGGCGATCCCGAGGGAAATCCCGATCTCTCGAATAGCGGCGATCTCCGCGTCCGAGGCGCCGGCGACGGCCGCCCCGAGCGCGAGGGGACCCTCGCACGTGTAGGAGGCGGTCTTGGCGCGCATCGTCGCGCGGATGTCCCCCTCCTGCTGCGGTAGGTCGTCGAGTGGCTGGGTTGCGGTGCGCATGTCGAGATACTGTCCGGCGGTCACGAGGTCGGACATCGCGAGGAAGAGCCGAATGACGCGTTCCCTCGACTCCTCCGGCAGGCGGCTCGCGGCGGTCTGGAGCGCCCGCGCCGACGCCATGAGCGCCAGGTCGCCCGCGAGGATGGCCCCCGCGCGGCCGAAGGCCTCGGCGTCCCCCTGCCACCCGCGCTCCTTGTGCAGCGCCTCGATCGCTCGGTGGGCCGACGGCGCGCCCCGCCGCGTGTCCGAATCGTCGAGGACATCGTCGTGGAGCAGGGCCGCGCCGTGGAAGAGTTCAACGGCGGCGGCGAGCCTCACCGCCGCATGGTGGTGCGGCCCGGAGTGAGCGTGATGCGAGGCGATTAGCATCGTGGACCGAACCCGCTTGCCACCCTCGGTGGCGCGCGCGATCGCGTGGGTGAGGTCCTCCCCACCCGAGCCGACGACCACGAGCGAGGCCGCGAGCTCGGCGAGGGTCGCGAGGATCGCTCTGTCTACCTCGCTGCGCCACTTGGCCTGATCGCTCACGCGCCCAGCCTAGAGCCCGGGGCCGGGCGCTGGGGTCGGGAGCCGAGGTCGGGAGCCGAGCGTCGTGCGTCCCCAGGGTCAGTTCTCGCCAAGCGCGCACACAGGCGGGCGGATGCCCGTGGCGACGCCGCTGCGTGCGGGCCACCCTCGGAGGGTGACTGCTCCCGAGATCCTCCACGGCCCAGGCGACCTCATCGCCGCACTTCCCGCGCTGCTCGGCTACACGCCCAGGGAGAGCGTCGTGATCGTCGGCGTTGGCCCGGCCGAGGAACTGACGACGATACTGCGCGTCGATCGCGCCGACCTCCTGCGCACGGACGTGGCCGGACGGCTCGGGCGAAGCGTCGCAGCCCAACTCGTGCGGTCGGGAGCTCGGCTCGCCATCGTGGTCGCGTACACCGACCACGACGTGCGGCTGGCGTGCCCCGCGATCGACGCGCTGAGGCCCGCGCTGGAAGGGGCGGTCGACGAGGCGGAGGGATGGGCCGTGCGGCGTGGGCGCTTCTTCGCGCCGGGTTGCGCCAGGGAGTCGTGTTGCCCCTCCGTCGGCAGGGTCGTCCCGCCCACCCCGGTCGCGCTCGCGACGCGCCCGCGCGTTCGTGCGGAGGCGCACGGCGCGCTCGCGTCCGCGCCCGACGCCGCGTACGTCGCGAACGAGGCCGCGCGTCGGCGCGTCGCGCGGGCGGGGGAGAGGTGGTGGGCGCACCGGGAGGGAGGGGAGGCGACCTGGCGCGCGGCTTCGTTTGCCGCGTGGCGGGCGGCGCTTCAGGGGGTCGCGGTGGACAGGATGCCGCCCGACCCCGATTCCGGAAGGCTCGTCGCCGCCCTGCGCGATCGCAGGGTCAGGGATGCCGTACTGGTGTCTCTCCTACCCGGGTGGGAGAACCTGGCGCCGAGGGTCCTCGAGGGCAAGGGGGACGAGCAGGTTGCGAGGGCGCTCCGGGTGCTGCTGGCCCCCGGCGAGGGGCGCCCGCCCGAGCGCGACACCGTGGAGCCCGTGTGGGACCTGTGTGGATGGCTGGCGGCGCGGGCCCGCGCGGATCGGAGGGCGCCCATGCTCACCCTGTGCGCGGTCATCGCGTGGTGGGAGGGGGATGAGCCCGCGTGTCGCGACCTGCTTCGGAGGGCCCACGCGTCGGAGCCGGGCTACCGCCTCGCGGGGCTTCTGGAGTGCACCGTCCTCGCGGGAATTGACCCCGGCTGGCGTCGCGCCGCGTAGACCCCATCCCACTTGGCGGTTTTGCCCCGTACGTGGCGAAGTCGGCGCCCTACCCGCGGGCGCTTCGGGAATCCCCGGGTTGACTCGCACGTTACAATCTAATGGAATTGCGCGACGGCGACCGGCCCGCGCAGCGCCCCATTCTCTCGAGAGGTTCTCAGTGTCGCCGAGCCTGTTCAAGCGTCAGAAGGCTTCCCCCGGCGACGAACGGCAACTCGTCGCCGAGCCCAAGAAGACGTCCGCCGCTGCGCCCGTGAAGGTCGCTGCGCCCGTCAAGGTCGCTGCGCCCGTGAAGGTCGCTGCGCCCGTCAAGGTCGCTGCGCCCGTCAAGGTCGCCGCGCCCGTCAAGGTCGCCGCGCCCGTCAAGGTCGCCGCGCCCGCGAAGGTCGCCGCGCCCGTCAAGGTCGCCGCGCCCGCGAAGGTCGCCGCGCCCGCGAAGAAACCGTTGGCTGCCGCGAAGAAGGCGTTCCAGGACGACTCGACCGCCCCCGCCGTCGCCACCAGGCCCGTGCGCGGGGCCAAAGCGACCGCGACCGTCGACCTGCCCGACGGCATCGTCGAGGACGAGGAGCTGGAAGACGTCGATCCGGCCGACCTCGTCGAGGGTGACCTCGTGGAAGAGCCCGACCTGGACGAAGAGGTCGAGGAGAAGGCGGGGTTCGTGCTTGGGGGCGCGGACGACGATGCTCCCGCGCAACAGGTCATCACCGCCGGCGCGACCGCCGACCCGGTCAAGGACTATCTCAAGCAGATCGGCAAGGTCGCCCTCCTCAACGCCGAGCAGGAGGTTGACCTGGCCAAGAGGATCGAGGCGGGCCTCTTCGCCGAGGAGACGCTCGGGGAGGGCAAGAAGCTCGACCCCAAGTACCGTCGCGAGCTCGAGTGGATCGCCAACGACGGCCGCCACGCCAAGAACCACCTTCTCGAGGCGAACCTTCGCCTCGTCGTGTCCCTGGCGAAGCGCTATACCGGGCGCGGCATGCTCTTCCTCGACCTCATCCAGGAGGGAAACCTCGGCCTGATCCGTGCCGTCGAGAAGTTCGACTACACCAAGGGCTACAAGTTTTCCACCTACGCGACCTGGTGGATCCGCCAGGCGATCACGCGCGCCATGGCGGACCAGGCCAGGACCATCCGCATTCCGGTCCACATGGTCGAGGTGATCAACAAGCTCGCCCGCGTCCAGCGGCAGATGCTCCAGGACCTGGGCCGCGAGCCCACGCCCGATGAGCTTGCCAACGAGCTCGACATGACTCCCGAGAAGGTCGTCGAGGTCCAGAAGTACGGGCGCGAGCCCATCTCGCTCCACACACCCCTCGGCGAGGACGGCGACAGCGAGTTCGGCGACCTGATCGAGGACTCCGAGGCCGTCGTGCCCGCGGACGCGGTCGGCTTCACCCTCCTTCAGGAGGAACTGAGCAAGGTCATGGACACCCTGAGCGAGCGCGAGGCTGGCGTCGTGGGGATGCGCTTCGGCCTGACCGACGGCCAGCCGAAGACGCTCGACGAGATCGGCAGGGTGTTCGGAGTGACGCGCGAGCGGATTCGCCAGATCGAGTCCAAGACGATGTCGAAACTCCGCCACCCGTCCCGCTCCCAGGTGCTGCGCGACTACCTCGACTAGAAACCGCCTTGATTAGAAGCCGCCTCGACTAGCCGCGTCCGCCCGTACCTGGGCACGGGTTGCCTTGCCGATTCGGGGGGCGCAACTCGCCAGGTGAGGCAACCCTATGCGGGACCAACGGCACGGACCGTTCTCGCGCTGCCCTCTTAGCATGAAGGCGCACATGTGGCGGTTGGCGACCCTAACAGGGCACGCGATCGTCCTGGTTTGTCCCAAAGGAGAGCGCCCGATGACCGAACGTACGCCGATGACCATGGCTTCGATCGAGCCGGAGGCGGGGCTGCGCGCCGCACTCGCCTTGGACGCCCCTGGCGTCGTCGCGACCATCAAG
>JADGOS010000006.1 GCA_017882825.1 Demequinaceae bacterium
GTCTTGTAGCCGATGTCGAGCAGAACCTCGTCGCGGTCAACCTTGACGATGATGCCGGTGACCAGGTCTCCGTCCTCGAAGTTCTTGATGGTGGCATCGACGGCGGCGAGGAAATCCTCAGGCGAACCGATGTCGTTGACGGCAACGGTGGGGGTCTTGGAGGGGGAGGGGGACATTAGGGAGAAAACTCCGATGGGCAGAAGTGAATCGCATGGACAGGGACAGGGATCAGCGGGCCTAGGCACGCTACGCCGCCCGCAATCGTACCCCTCGAAGGCCCCGCCCGCCAAAGGGCGGTGGGCGCGCGTCGGCCGATTACAGCCCTCGCGCGGCCTCCAGCAGTTCCTTCGGAACGAACCTGGTCTTGCCCACCATCACGCTGAAGTCCTCGAGGACGATCTCGGGCCCGCGCACGGCGGTGAACTTCTTGGTGACGCCCAGGGTCGCGGCGTCGATAGCCGCGACGCCCATGCGCGTCGCAAGCAGGCGGTCGGCCGCCGTAGGCGTCCCCCCTCGCTGGACGTATCCCAGCACGGTCAGCCGAGCCTCGTAGCCGGTCCGCGCCTGAATCTCGCGCGTCACCTGCTGTCCGATCTCGCCCGCGATGGGGTTCCCGGCCTCGTCCGTCGTCGTATCGAGCGACCAGTCCGATTCCTCGGAAGGGCGCGCGCCCTCAGCCACCGCGACAATCGAGAATCCCGCCTGAGAGCGGTGCCGGTAGGTGATGCGCTTGGCGACCTTCTCCATGTCGAACGGCTCCTCCGGCGCGAGGATGATGTCGGCACCGCCGGCGATGCCCGCCGCGACCGCGATCCAGCCGGAGTGGCGTCCCATGAGCTCGACGACCATGACCCGGTTGTGCGACTCGGCAGTGGAGTGCAGCCGGTCGATCGCCTCGGTCGCGATCATCATCGCGGTATCGAAGCCGATCGAGACGTCCGTTCCGACGACGTCGTTGTCGATCGTCTTCGGGATTCCGATTACGGGGATGCCCGTGTCCGCGACCCTGGAGGCGGCCTTGAGGGTGCCGTCGCCTCCGATGCAGATGATGGCGTCGAGCCTCTCCGCCTCGACGACCTCCCGCACGCGCTCAAGGCCCCCCGGCTCCTTGTCCGGATGGCAGCGGGCCGTGCCTAGCATCGTCCCGCCGTGGACGAGGACCCCGCGAACGTCGTTGCGGTCGAGGGGGACGGCGTTGCCGTCGAGGAAGCCCCTCCATCCGTTCCTAAACCCGACGATGGAGTGGCCGTGCTCGGACGAGCCACGCTTGACAATGGCCCTGATGGCCGCGTTGAGGCCGGGGCAGTCCCCTCCGCCTGTAAGGACTCCGATGCGCATGGGCACAGCCTAGTGCCGCGAGCCGACCCCACCGGCGACTAATGTCCCGCAATCCGCCAGTTCTCGCCGGACCCGAGGTGAACGTCCAGGGGAACGCTGAGGTCGGCCGCGCCAGCCATCTCCTCGCGCAGAATCGCCTCGACCGCGCTCCTCTCGCCCTTGGCCACCTCGACCACGAGTTCGTCGTGAACCTGCAGGATCTGGCGCGACGCGAGCCCTTCTTTTTCGAGCCGCCGCGCCACGCCAATCATGGCGCGCTTGATCAGGTCGGCCGCGCTGCCCTGGATGGGCGCGTTGAGCGCCATCCGCTCCGCCATGTCCCGGCGTTGACGATCGGTCGAGTTGAGGTCGGGAAGGTAGCGCCGCCGCCCGAAGATCGTCTCCGTGTAGCCCGTGACGCGAGCCTCGCGGACAACCGAAGCGAGGTAGTCCCGCACCTCGCCGAATCGCGCGAAATAGTCGTCCATCAGGGCCTGCGCCTCGCCCGTGGACGTTCCCAGCTGGCGGGCGAGCCCGAAGGACGAGAGCCCGTACGCGAGGCCGTAGGACATCGCCTTGACCTTCGAGCGCATCTCCGGCGTGACGTTCTCCGGCTGCACGCCGAACACCCTGCCGCCCACGAAACGGTGGAGATCCTCGCCCGATCGAAACGCCTGGACCAACTGGTCGTCGCCCGACAGGTGCGCCATGATCCGCATCTCGATCTGGCTGTAGTCCGCCGTCAGGAGCGTCTCGTAGCCCTCCCCCACCCGGAACGCCTCGCGTATGGGGTGCCCATCATCGGTGCGGATGGGAATGTTCTGGAGGTTGGGGTCCAGCGAGCTGAGGCGCCCGGTGGACGCAACGACTTGCGAGAACGTGGTGTGGATTCGACCGTCCGGGCCGATGGCCGACGCGAGCGTCTCGATGATCTGCCCGAGCTTCGCGGCGGCACGATACGCGAGCAGCGCCTCGAGGAACGGGTGCGGGCGCTTCTCGTAGAGCTCCGCAAGGGCCGCGGCGTCCGTGGTGTACCCCGTCTTGATCTTCTTGGTCTTCGGCATGTCGAGGCGATCGAAGAGCACCTCCTGAAGCTGCTTGGGTGAACCCAGGTTGACCTCGAAGCCGCCGATCGCGCGCCACGCCTCGCGCTGGGCGCTCTCGGCCCGGGCGGAACACTCCCCCGCCAGCATCCTCAGGTGCGCGCCCTCCACGGCGATCCCCGCGGCCTCCATTGCCGCGAGGACGCCGATCAGGGGAATCTCCAGTTCGCGATAGAGCGAGGTCATCTTGCGAGAGTCAAGCGCACCCTCGAGTTCCTCGGCCAGGCGCGAGACCGTCCACGCCCGAAGGCCGGCGACGTGCGCCTCGGAGGAGCCTAGTCCCAGGTCGAGCTCGTCGCTTTTTGACCCGGCGACCGCGACGCCGAGGTACCTCTGCATCACGTCCTCAAGGTCGAACCCCCGCTGGTCGGGCTGGACGAGGTACGCGGCAACCTCCGTGTCTCCCGCAATCCCCGCGAGTTCGTATCCGCGCGCGGCGAGGCCGTGCCAGGCGGCCTTCGCCCCGTGAAGCACCTTGGGGACCGACGCCGACGAGAGCCACGCGCCGATCGCCCGATCCTCGGCTGGCGCAAGGGAGGTCAGGTCGACCGCCCACACCCCGCCGCCGGCCACCGCGACGCCGAGCGCGCGGGGGTCCTTGCCCCCCACGAGGGCGATGGCCACCGGGCCGGAGAGCGACGCGATGGCCTCGACGGCACCCTCGGTCACCACGGCCGGGTCCCCCGACCCGTCCACCGTCGCGGCGGAGTCGGAGGAGTCCGCGGCCAAGGCAAGGAGGCGCGGCCGAAGGCCTCGGAACTGAAGGGCGTCGCACAGGGCGTGGATGGTGGCGGCGTCGCCACCTACCCTGATCAGGTCGCCGATGGACAGCGGCAGGTCCAGATCGGTGATCAGGTGGTTGATCTCCCTATTGAGCGCCACCTGCTCGAGGTTCTCGCGAAGGCTCTCCCCCACCTTGCCTGCGATATCGCCAGCGGCCGCGAGGATCTGGTCGAGTCCGCCGTAGGTCTCGACCCACTTGGCCGCGGTCTTGGGCCCGACGCCCGGGACGCCGGGCAGGTTGTCGCTCGTCTCGCCCACCAGCGCCGCGAGGTCAGGGTAGTTGGCGGGCGCCACGCCGTACTTCTCGCGGACGGCGTCCGGCGTCATCACCGCGAGGTCGGAGACCCCCTTGCGGGGGTAAAGAACCGTGACTCGGTCCGTGACCAACTGAAGCGTGTCGCGGTCCCCGGACACGACGAAGACCTCGAATCCCTGCTCGGCCCCCTGGCGCGCGTAGGTGGCGAGGATATCGTCGGCCTCGTAGTTCACCTTGTCGATCACGGGGATCCGGAGTGCGGACAGGACTTCTCGGAGAAGCGGGATCTGCGGGACGAACTCCGGGGGGGTCTCGCCCCTCGTGCCCTTGTAGGGCGGATAGCGGACGGTCCGAAACGTGCCCCCCGGCAGGTCGAACGCCACGGCCATGTGCGTCGGCTTGTGGTCCGCGATGAGGGACACGATCATCGACGCGAATCCGTACACAGCGTTGACGGGCACGCCCGTGGAGGTTTGGAAGTTGTCCGCGGGAAGCGCGAAGAACGCGCGGAAGGCCATCGAGAAGCCGTCGATGAGGAGGAGGCTGCCCTGTCGCGGTTCGCTCACACATGCCACTCTAGGTCCCATGGACGACGCCACAGCAGCGGTTCTCGCGCAGATTCCCCCCGGCACCCTGATCGAGAGGCTCGGCATCGCGGTCACCGAGATCTCCGCCGCCAGGGCGGTCGGTACCATGCCCATCGACGGCAACACCCAGCCCTACGGGCTTCTCCACGGTGGCGCGACGGCCGCGCTCGCCGAGACCCTGGGGAGCCTCGCGGCGATGGTGCACGCTGGCCCGGACGGGATCGCCGTGGGCGTTGATCTGAACATCACGCACCACCGCGCCGCGCGTGCGGGGGTGGTGACGGGCGTCGCGACCCAGATCTACGCGGGAAGAACGCTGGCCACCTACGCGGTCGAGATCGCGGGCGACGACGGGAAGGCGGTCTCGACCGCGCGGCTCACCTGCGCGATCCGCCCGCGGGCCTGACTACGGCCTCTTGGGAGCCATCTGCTCGAGGACCGCGTCGGCGACCTCGCGCATGGTCAGGCGGCGGTCCATGGAGGTCTTCTGAATCCAGCGGAAGGCCTCCGGCTCGTTCAGTTGCATGTTCTCCATCAGGAGGCCCTTGGCGCGCTCCACGCGCTTGCGCGTCTCCATTCGCTCGGAAATGTCCGCGATCTCGATCTCGAGGGCGCGCATCTCCGCGTGGCGGGATCGCGCAATCTCGACCGCGGGCAGAAGGTCGGCCGGGGTGAACGGCTTCACAACGTAGGCCATCGCGCCGGCGTCGCGCGCACGTTCCACGAGTTCCGTCTGCGAGAACGCCGTCAGGAGCACGACGGGCGCGAGCCTCTCCCTCACGATGGTCTCGGCGGCGGTGATCCCGTCCATCACGGGCATCTTGATATCCATGACGACGACGTCCGGCTTGAGTGCCCGCGCGACCGCGATAGCTTCCTCGCCGTTCGCGGCTTCACCCACGACGTCGTAGCCGCCCTCCTGGAGCGTCTCGACGATGTCCATGCGGATGAGCGCCTCGTCCTCGGCGACGACGGCGCGCCGACCGACGGGCTCGGGCATGGGTGGGACGACACCTTCCGGCGCGGGCGTTTCCACGGGTTCGGTCACAGCCGTTAGCCTAGTGCGTGCGCCCCGATAGCCCAACCGGCAGAGGCATACGGCTCAAACCCGTACCAGTGTGGGTTCGAATCCCACTCGGGGCACTGTGGCGTCAGCGACCCGCGGGGGCAACCCCACCAGAAGCGGGAAACCTAGGGAGGTCGGCATGTCCGGACGAATCCACAGCATCGCGCTCGTGGCACATGACAACAAGAAGTCCGAACTCCTCGAGTGGGCGAGCTTCAACAAGGGCTCGCTCGCACCCCACCGCCTTTACGCGACCGGGACGACGGGGACGATGCTCGAATACGAACTCGGGCTTCACGTCCACCGCTTCATGTCCGGCCCGGTAGGCGGCGATCAACAGATCGGGTCCAAGATCGCCGAGGGCCAGATCGACATGCTCATCTTCTTCTGGGACCCGCTGGAGCCGCAGCCGCACGATCCCGACGTGAAGGCCCTGCTGCGCATCAGCACGGTGTGGAACGTGCCGATGGCATGCAACGTCGCGACGGCGGACTTCATCATTTCCTCTCCCCTGTTCACCGAGGGCTACGAGAGGGTCATCCCGGACCACGGACCCCGCGACTGGGAGGACTTGCGCCCGGGCGACGCGACCTGAACGGGAGCGCCGAACAGCCTCGACGACGACACTGCCCCCGACGACGACGCCCGACGATGCCACTGCCCCCGGCGCTTGCGCCGGGGGCAGTGGCAGTGCGTACGAAGCGGATTACTTCTTGATGTCGGACAACGCGGCCTGGGCCGCCGCCAAGCGCGCGATCGGCACCCGGAAGGGCGAGCAACTCACGTAGTTCAGGCCGAGCTTGTGGCACAGAGCAATCGACTTGGGCTCTCCGCCGTGCTCCCCGCAGATGCCGACCTCGAGAGCGGGGCGAACCGCGCGGCCCTCGGTGACGGCGATGCCCATGAGCCTGCCGACCCCCTTGGGGTCGATGGTTGCGAACGGGTTGTCATCGAGAATCCCCTGCTGGAGGTAGTCGATGAGGAATCCGGCCTCGGCGTCGTCGCGGCTGATCCCGAACGTCGTCTGCGTGAGGTCGTTGGTGCCGAAGGAGAGGAACTCGGCGAACTCGGCCATCTCGCCCGCGGTAAGTGCCGCGCGCGGGATCTCGATCATCGTGCCGAACTTGTACGCCACCTCGGTGCGCTGTTCCTCCATGACAGTCTTCGCCTCGGCCTCCAGCACCTCGCGCTGACGCTTCAACTCGTTGACGTGGCTGGTCAGCGGGATCATCACCTCGGGGTGGACGTCGATGCCCTCCTCCTGAACCATGCAGGCCGCCTCGAAGATCGCGCGAACCTGCATCTTGGTCAGTTCGGGGATCATGATCCCAAGTCGCACGCCGCGGAGCCCGAGCATCGGGTTGGATTCGCGGAGCGCCTCCACCCGGTGCAACATCTGGGTCTCAGCCTCGACTTGCTCAAGGATGCCGTCTATCTCCGCGAGGGTGCCAGCCTTCATCAGGCGGATCTTGCCGTCGGCCAGCTTGTTGGTGAGCTCCTCGAACGAGGGCAGGAACTCGTGCAGCGGCGGGTCGATCAGCCGGATGATCACCGGGAGGCCGTCCATCACGCGGAACAGCCCGGCGAAGTCGTTCCGCTGGAACGGCAGCAGGGCGTCGAGCGCCTCGCGCCGTTCCGTTGGCGACGTCGAGGTGATCATCTTCTGGACGATCGGCAGCCGTTCCGGCTCGAAGAACATGTGCTCGGTGCGGCATAGACCGATGCCCTGCGCCCCGTACTTTCGGGCGCGCTCGGCGTCCGCAGGGTAGTCGGAGTTGGCCCAGACCTGCAGCCTGCGGAAGTCGTCCGCCCAACCCAGCAGCTTGGAGAGCCAGGGGTCGTCCAGGTCGGGGATCATGGTTTCCATTTGCCCCAGATAGACCTCGCCGGTGGTGCCGTCGATGGAGATCCAGTCGCCTTCCTTGATCTCGCGCTCGTCGACGGTCATGACTCGGCCGTTCATGTCGATGTCGAGTTCGGAGACACCCACGACTGCTGGCCTACCGAACTGGCGGGCGACCAGCGCGGCGTGGCTCGTGCGGCCTCCGCGGCTGGTGAGGATGCCCTGGGCGGCGAGCATTCCGTGGACGTCATCGGGCTTGGTCTCCGGACGGACCATGATGACCTGCTTCTTGTCCTCTTTGGCCCACCGCTCGGCCAGGTCGGCATCGAACGCGACCACGCCAACCGCGGCGCCGGGAGAGACGTTCAACCCGGTGGCGATGCGCGTGCCGTTTTCGGCAGCGTCCAACTTGGACTTGGGGGTGAACTGCGGGTGAAGGAAGAAGTCCAACTGGTCGGGCTGGATCCGCATCACGGCCTCCTGCGCCGTGATCAGTCCCTCGTCAACCATGTCGACCGCGATGCGAACCGCCGCCTGCGCGGTGCGCTTGCCGTCCCGGGTCTGCAGGAGCCAGAGCTTGCCGCGCTCGATGGTGAACTCCATGTCCTGCATGTTGCGGTAGTGCTTCTCCAGGCGCCTGGCGATCTCGGCGTACTCGGTGTACGACTCGGGCATGTCCTTCGCGAGGTCATCCATCGTCCTCGTCGCGCGGATGCCGGCGACCACGTCCTCGCCCTGGGCGTTCGGAAGGTAGTCGCCCTCAAGGTGTGGCTCGCCATTCGTGGAGGAGCGGGTCATGGCTACGCCCGTGGCGGACGTGTCACCCATGTTGCCGAACACCATGGTCTGAATGTTGACCGCGGTGCCCAGGTCGTGGGCGATTCCGGTCGCATTACGGTAGTCGACGGCGCGCTTTCCACCCCACGACTTGAAGACCGCCTCTGCGGCCAGGCGCAACTGCTCGTAGGGATCGGTGGGGAACTCGATGCGGGCGTAGCGCAGCACGATGGCCTTGAACGCGGTGACGATTTCCTTGAGATCCGCGGTCTTCAGGTCCGCGTCAATGGCAACCTTGGCCTTCGCGCGCTGGACCTCCAGCACTTCCTCGAAGGGCTCGTCGCGAATACCGAGGACGACGGAGCCGAACATCTGGACGAGACGGCGATAGGAGTCGTAGACGAACTTGTCGTCGCCGATGAGTTTCACCATGCCCTCGACGACCTCGGGGTTGAGCCCGACGTTGAGGACGGTGTCCATCATCCCCGGCATGGAGAACTTCGCGCCGGAGCGCACCGAGACCAGCAGCGGGTTCTTGGGGTCTCCGAAGCGCTTGCCCGTCTTGGCCTCGACCTCCTTGAGGGCGGCGAGGACCTGATCCCACATGCCGTCCGGGAACTTCCCGTCGGCCTGGTACGCGTTGCACGCCTCGGTGGTAGCGGTGAATCCGGGCGGAACGGGAACCCCGATGCGGGTCATGTCGCCGAGGTTGGCACCTTTGCCTCCCAGCAGCCCTCGGGTCTTGTCCCAGTCGCCGCCGCAGTACTCCTGTGCCGCGTCAACCTGGTCGAAGCCGTAGACCCAGACCTTCCCGTGCTTGGAGGAGGACTTCGGTGGGGCCGATTCGGGGTTTGACTTCGCGCCGTCGGTCTTGTTCGCTGCAGCCATCGTGGATGCCTTCCCTATGCCTATCCGTCTTGGATGATGTACCTACGCGCGGTGAGTTCTCGTCTCACCGTGTTGGTCAACCTGTCGCAGTCTAGGGCGCAGTGAACCCGGTGTCCAAACGGCCTCGTGCGGAGGCGGCAACCTCCACTCCGAGCGCTCAAGACGGTCCGAGCCCGTCCCGTGATGAGGGACGGACCCGCCGGGTCCTCCTAGCCGACCGGTTGCCCGATCTGACGCACGAGGATGGAGTTGGTCGTTCCCGGCTTCCCGATCGGGGTGCCAGCCACGACGACGATCATGTCCCCAGTTTTGGCGACACCCTGTTCGACGAACGTCTTGTCAACGAGCGCGACCATCGACTTCACGTCGGGAAGCACGTCGACGAGTTCCACATGGATCCCCCAGGAGAGAGCCAGCCGCGCCCGCGTGGCGGGCTCCGGGGTGAAGGCGACCATCGGAATCTCGGACCGGAGACGGGACATGCGTTGTGCCGAGTCCCCCGACTGGGTGAAGATCGCGATGGCCTTGACATCGAGACTCTCGGCGATCGACACGACGGAGGCGGTAATCGCCCCGCCCTTGGTCTTCGGCAACCAGATGAAGGGCGCGATCCTTCCGTGCCCCTTCTCCTCCGTTACCTTGATGATGCGAGCCATCGTCTCGACCGTAATGATCGGGTAGTCGCCTATCGATGTTTCTCCCGACAGCATGATGGCGTCGGCCCCGTCGAGGACGGCGTTCGCGCAGTCGGAGGTCTCGGCTCGCGTTGGCGTGGGCGAGTGGGTCATCGATTCGAGGACCTGAGTGGCGACAATGACGGGCTTGGACTGGGAGCGGCACAGATCGATGGCGTGCTTCTGAATGAGGGGCACCTCCTCGAGCGGCATTTCCACCCCGAGGTCGCCTCTGGCGATCATGATGCCGTCGAACGCCTTGATGATCCCCTTGAGGTTTTCGACAGCCTGAGGCTTCTCGATCTTGGCGATCACGGGCACCTTACGGCCAACCGAATCCATGACCTTCTTGACATCCTTGTAGTCTTCGGCCGAGCGCACGAACGAGAGCGCGATGAAGTCGGTCCCCAGACCGAGGCCCCATCGAAGGTCGGCGGCGTCCTTCTCCGAGAGGGCAGGGACCGATACCGCGACACCCGGGAGGTTGATGCCCTTGTTGTTGGAAACGGTGCCCGCGACCTCGACCAGGGTCACGACATCCGTATCCGTAACCTTCTGGATGCGGAGGGTGACCTTCCCGTCGTCGATGAGGAGGGTATCCCCTACCCGAGAGTCGCCCGGAAGGCCCTCGAATGTCGTGCTACAGATCTCCTTGGTGCCCTCGACGTCTCGGGTCGTAATGGTGAAGGTATCGCCTACTGCAAGGTCGTGAGATCCGTCCTTGAATCGGCCCAATCGGATCTTCGGCCCCTGGAGGTCGACCAGGACGGCTACGTTCCTCCCGGCCTCCTTCGCCGCCTGGCGGACGTTGTCGTACACGGCCTGGTGCTCCTCGTAGGAACCATGGCTGCGGTTGATCCTGGCCACGTCCATTCCGGCGGCAACCAGCTTGCGCATTTGTTCAAGGGAGGCCGTCGCGGGCCCAATGGTGCAGACGATCTTCGCGTTTCGCATGTTCTCCAGCTCTGTCTTATGCGCGCAGCGAGGCGGTGCGCGCGGTGATGGGGGCGGGAAGCTCCGTTGTCCCCATGAGGTAGGCGTCAATGGCGGCGGCGGCCGCGCGGCCCTCCGCGATTGCCCACACGACGAGGGACTGCCCACGGCCAGCGTCGCCAGCAACGAACAGACCCTCGACGTTGGTGGCGAAACCATCGTCTCGCGCAATCGTGCCGCGGGGGGTGACTTCGGTCCCGACCTGCCTGACGAGTGCATCCGTCTCCGGCCCGAGGAAGCCCATCGAAAGGAGGACCAAATCGGCGGGAAGCACCTGTTCGGTACCCCACGCGTTGCCGCGCGACCCGTCGGGCATGACCTGGGTCTTCGCGACCCTGATGCCCAGGAGGCGGTGATCCTCGTCGCCGAGGAATTCCACCGTGTTCGCAAGGAAGGCGCGCGTGCCGCCCTCTTCGTGACTCGTGGTGACCTCGTGGAGGAGCGGGTGGGTCGGCCACGGCTGGGACCATCCGTCCCGCTGCGTCGGGGGCTTGGCGCCGATGGCAAAGGTCGTCACGGACTTAGCGCCCTGGCGCAGGGCGGTGCCGAGGCAGTCAGAGCCCGTGTCGCCGCCGCCGATGATGATGACGTGCTTGTCCTTTGCGGTGATCTGGTTCTCCACCACATCCCCGGCGGAGACCCTGTTCGCCTGCGTGAGATACGGCATCGCGAAATGGATGCCCTTGTGGTGGCGTCCCGGCGCGGGAAGGTCGCGCGGGATGGACGCGCCCGTCGCGACCAGCACCGCGTCATAGCGGGCGCGGAGTTCGTCCCACGAGATGTCCGTGCCGATGTGCACGCCGGTGCGGAAGCGCGTGCCCTCGGCCGTCATCTGCTCGACGCGGCGTTCGACGTGGATCTTCTCCATCTTGAAGTCGGGAATGCCGTAGGTGAGGAGGCCGCCCAGTCGGTCGTCCTTCTCGAACACCGCGACGGTGTGCCCGGCTCGGGTCAGCTGTTGCGCGGCGGCGAGCCCCGCGGGGCCCGAGCCCACCACCGCGACGGTCCTGCCCGTCTGGCGGTGCGACAGGACGGGCTCCACAAAGCCATGCTCGAACGCGGCGTCGATGATCGACACCTCGATGTTCTTGATCGTGACCGCCGGCTGGTTGATTCCCAGGACGCACGAGCTCTCGCACGGCGCGGGGCAAACCCTTCCTGTGAACTCGGGGAAGTTGTTGGTCGCGTGAAGCCGATCGATCGCCTCTTTGTCGTGGCCCCGCCACACGAGGTCGTTCCATTCGGGGATGAGGTTCCCCAATGGGCACCCCTGGTGGCAGAACGGGATTCCGCAATCCATGCAGCGGCTCGCCTGCCGGTGAAGGGCCTCGGGATCCTTCGCGAGTTCGTCCTTGACGTACTTCCAGTCCAAGAGGCGCACCGGGACCGGCCGGTTCGTCGGAAGCTCCCTCTCCCTGTGGTGCAGGAATCCCTTCGGATCAGCCACGGGTAGCCTCCAAGAATTCCGCCCACGCGCCGGGGGCCTCCAGGTTGCCGCCGTCCGCCTCGATTTGGGCGAGGCGCTCGCGCACGCGGGCATACTGCGAGGGCAAGACGCGGGTGAATCGAGTCTTCGCCTCGTCCCAGCCCGCGAGGAGTTCCCGGGCCTTGGGAGAGTCGGTCTCCGCCTGGTGCTTCTCGACCAGCGTGCGCACGATGATCTCGTCCTCGGCGTCGAGTGCGCTCAGGGTGACCTCGCCGGCCGCGATGGCATCGGTGTTGACGCGCTCGCGGCGCAGGTCGAGGACGTACCCCGTCCCCCCGGACATGCCCGCTCCGAGGTTGCGGCCCACATGCCCAAGGATGACGGCGGTTCCGCCTGTCATGTACTCGAGCGCATGGTCCCCCACGCCCTCGACGACAGCGGAGACGCCGGAGTTGCGGACGAGGAACCGCTCGCCCACCTGGCCGCGGAGGAACAACTCGCCACTCGTCGCGCCGTAGCCGATGACGTTTCCAGCGATGACATCGGTGGAGTCGTCGAGCATCGCCTCACGCGCGGGGCGAACGATGACTCGCCCTCCGCTTAGGCCCTTCGCGACGTAGTCGTTGGCGTCGCCGAACAGGCGAAGGGTGATCCCTCGCGGAACGAAGGCCCCGAAGGACTGGCCAACCGAGCCGAAACATTCCACGGTGATCGTGTCGTCGGGAAGGCCAGCCCCCCTGTAGCGCTTCGTGACCTCGTTGCCCAGCATGGTGCCGAGGGTCCTGTTGACGTTGCGGACCGCACGCGTGATCGTGACGGACTCGCCGCGCTCGAGCGCCGGCGCAGCCTCCCTGATCAATTCAAGGTCGAGCGCCTTGTCCAGGCCATGGTCCTGCAACGTCGACTGGTGCAGTGCCGCGCCCGGGGGCGCCGGGGCGAGCAGCGGAGAGAGGTCGAGGCCCTTGGCCTTCCAGTGCTCGATCGCGGCGCGAGCCTCAAGGTACTCGGGGTGGCCGATGAGCTCCTCCAGCGAGCGGAAGCCCATGTGCGCGAGCAGTTCGCGCACCTGCTGTGCGATGTACTCGAAGAAGGTGACGATGAACTCGGGCTTGCCCGTGAAGCGTTGGCGCAACTCCGGGTTCTGCGTTGCGACGCCGACGGGGCACGTGTCTTTGTGACAGACCCGCATCATCACGCACCCGGAGACCACGAGCGGCGCCGTCGCGAAACCGAACTCCTCGGCGCCGAGGAGGGCCGCGATGACCACGTCTCTTCCGGTCTTCATCTGCCCGTCGACCTGGACGACGATCCGGTCGCGGAGCCCGTTGCGCACGAGCGTCTGCTGGGCGTCGGCGAGGCCGATCTCCCAGGGAGCGCCCGCGTGCTTGACCGAGGTCAGGGGGCTCGCGCCTGTTCCTCCGTCGTGACCGGCGATGAGGACGACGTCCGACTTGCACTTCGCCACACCCGCCGCGACCGTCCCGACGCCCACCTCGGAGACGAGCTTCACGTGGATGCGGGCCTTCGGGTTCGCGTTCTTGAGGTCGTGGATGAGTTGCTTGAGGTCCTCGATCGAATAGATGTCGTGGTGCGGCGGCGGCGAGATGAGGCCAACGCCGGGAGTCGAGTGGCGCGTCGCCGCGATCCAGGGGTAGATCTTGGGCCCGGGAAGCTGGCCGCCCTCGCCGGGCTTTGCGCCCTGCGCCATCTTGATCTGAATGTCGTCCGCGTTGACGAGGTACTCGCTCGTCACGCCGAATCGACCAGAGGCGACTTGCTTGATCGCGCTGCGGCGCTCGGGGTCATAGAGGCGCGCGGAGCTCTCGCCCCCCTCCCCCGTGTTGGAACGCGCTCCCAGCCGATTCATCGCGATGGCGAGCGTGGAGTGGGCCTCCTCGGAGATCGACCCATAGGACATCGCGCCCGTGCTGAAGCGCTTGATGATGTCCCGGCCGTGTTCAACCTGATCAATCTCGATGGGCTCGCGACCCGACTTGATCTCCAAGAGCCCCCGGAGCGTCATCAGCCGGCGCGCCTGGTGGTCGACGCGGCTCGTGTATTCCTTGAAGACCTCGTACTGGCGGGTCCGTGTGGAGTGCTGCAGCTTGAAGACGGTCTCGGGGTCGAAGAGGTGCTCCTCCCCGTCCCTGCGCCATTGGTACTCCCCTCCCGTGTTGAGACGACGGTGGGGCGGGTTGGCGCCCGAGGGCGGGTACGCGTCGGCGTGGCGCGCCGCAACCTCTCGCGCGATCACGTCGAGGCCGACGCCGTCGATCTGGCTCGGGGTGCCCGCGAAGTGCCGGTCCACGAGTTCGCGGGAGAGCCCGATCGCCTCGAAGACCTGCGCGCCGCGGTAGGACGCGATCGTGGAGATGCCCATCTTGGACATGATCTTGAGCACACCCTTGTCGAGCGCCTTGATGAGGTTGCGTTGCGCCTTCTCCGGCGTCAGTTCCCCGAGCAGGCCCCGCAGAGCGAGATCCTCGACGGTCTCCATCGCGAGATACGGGTTGACGGCTGCGGCGCCATAGCCGACGAGGAGGGCCATGTGGTGAACCTCGCGCACGTCCCCCGCCTCGATCACCAGGGCGATCTGGGTGCGCGTGTGACGCCGGACGAGGTGGTGGTGGACGGCCGCCGTCAGCAGGAGCGAAGGGATGGGAGCGTGATCGCGATCCGAATCGCGGTCGGACAGCACGATGAAGCTGACGCCCTCCGCCACCGCGGCATCGCACTCCACGAAGATCTCCTCAAGCCGTTCGGCAAGACCCTCGCCGTCGCGCAGGACCGGATACAGGCCCTTGATTCGCCGCGAACTAAAGATGCCGCGCAACTTGGGGTCCGCGTCGATGTGAATGATCTTGCCGAGTTCGTCGTTGTCGATCACCGGGAAGTCGAGCACGAGCTTCCGCGCGTGTTCGGGTGTGGCCGCGAGCAGGTTGGGCTCCGGGCCGATAGCGCTGGAGATGGAGGTGACGATCTCCTCGCGAATGGCATCGAGCGGCGGGTTGGTCACCTGCGCGAACATCTGCGTGAAGTAGTCGAAGAGCAGGCGCGGCCGAGCCGAGAGCACCGCGATCGGGGCGTCGTTCCCCATAGCGCCCAGGGGTTCTCCGCCGGTCTGCGCCATGGGGGTGAGGATCACGCGCAACTCCTCCTCGGTGTACCCGAAGGTGCGCTGGCGCCTGACGACGGAGAGCGGCGAGTGCGAGATGTGCTCGCGCTCGGGAAGATCCGCGAGTCGAACGGTGTGCTGGGCGATCCACTCCTCGTACGGGTGTTCGGCCGCGAGGGTCGCCTTGATCTCGCTGTCCTCGATGATCCGCCCCGCCGCGGTGTCCACCAGAAGCATTCGTCCCGGCTGAAGGCGACCCTTGCGGACGATGCGCGCGGGGTCGATGTCAAGGAGGCCCGCCTCCGAGCCCGCGATCACCAGCCCGTCGTCGGTCACCCAGAACCTGCCGGGCCGAAGGCCGTTGCGGTCGAGCACGGCGCCGACGACCGTTCCATCGGAGAAGTGAAGGGCCGCGGGCCCGTCCCACGGCTCGATGAGCGCGGCGTGGTACTGGTAGAACGCGCGTCGCGCGGGGTCCATCTCGGTGTTGTTCTGCCACGCCTCGGGGATCATCATGAGGATCGCGTGGGGCAGGCTCCGCCCGCCCAGGTGAAGCAACTCGAGGACCTCATCGAAGTTCGCCGTGTCCGACGCCGTCGGGGTGCAAATGGGTGTGATGACGGCGGTGTCGCCCAGGAGGTCGGAGACGAGCCTGCCCTCGCGCGCCGCCATCCAGTTGCGGTTGCCGCGGAGGGTGTTGATCTCGCCGTTGTGCGCGATCAACCGAAGGGGCTGGGCGAGCTCCCAAGATGGGAAGGTGTTGGTGGAGAACCGCGAGTGCACCAGCGCGAGTTCGGTGATGAAGTCCGGGTCCAGAAGGTCAGGGAAGACCTGCTCAAGTTGGTATGTAGTGAGCATTCCCTTGTAAGAGATGGTCCGTGCGGATAGCGAGACGAAGAAGACCCCCGACTCGCGCCCCGCGCGCTTCCGGACGCGGTAGACGAGCCGGTCGAGATCGATTCCCGTCAGCCCGTCGCGCGCGAGGAACACCTGACGCATCGCGGGCATCGCCGCACGCGCCGACGGGCCGATGGACTCCGGATTGACCGGTACATCGCGCCAGCCCAGTACCGTCACGCCCTCCGTGACCGCGGCCGCCTCAACGGAGGCAACCTGGCGCTCCACGTCGGACGCATCAAGGAACGCGATGCCAGCGGCGTACGCACCCGCCGGGGGAAGCTCGAAGTCGAGGACCTTCCGGAAGAACGCGTCCGGGATCTGCGTGAGGATCCCCGCGCCGTCGCCCGTCTGCTCCTCGGCGCCCACGGCTCCCCGGTGCTCAAGATTCTTGAGGGCGGTCAAGCCAGCGTCGGTGATGTCCCGGCCGGCGGATCCCCGCATCGTCGCGACGAACGCCACTCCGCACGAGTCGTGCTCGTACGCGGGGTCGTACAAACCCACTTCGGGCTCGTTCGCGCCTGGATGCGCCGCCATCACACCGTCCTTCGTCCCACTCGGCCGAAGCCGAGCCTGCCTAGGTTTCGGGGCGCCCTCGTCCCTGTGAACACACGGGAAACTAGCGTACCGCCCCGCCGCTCGCTACCCGGACTTCAGGGCTTCTTGGCCTTCGTCTCCGCCGGGGGACGGGGTGCGGAGGCCTTCACGAGCGGCTCCGCGGACGGCTTCTCGGCGGCGGTCTCCGAGGATTTCTCCGCCTCGGCGTCGGACCCCGCGGCTACCGCGGCGGGGCGTGTGCGCGCGGGCATGTCGTCCGTCTGCCCGCGGTGACGGCGCCCTAGCCCGAAGAACATCCCCACCCCAAGGAGGAAGACGACGATCGCGACCCAGACGTTGATCCTCACGCCATAGACGTGCACGGCCGTGTCGATCCGGAGCATCTCGATCCACAGGCGGCCCGACGTGTACACCATCACGTAGAGCCAAAACATGCGGCCGAAGCGGAACTTGAAGCGCCGGTCCAAGTAGATCAGGAGTGCGGCGCCCGCGAGGTTCCACAGGAGTTCGTAGAGGAACGTCGGCTGGAAGAGGGTGCCGGGGGCATACGCGTTGGGGAAGGTCGGGCTCGCGGCGTCGATCTGGAGACCCCAGGGCATTGTCGTCGGCGCGCCGAACAACTCCTGGTTGAAGTAGTTTCCGATGCGGCCGATCGCCTGGGCGATGAGCACCCCGGGGGCGACGGCGTCCAGAAACGCCGAGAGCGACACGTTCGCGCGCCGCGCGCCGAAGAACGCTCCGAGCACGCCGAACGCGACGGCACCCCAGATCCCGAGGCCGCCATCCCAGATCTTGAAGGCGTCGAGAGGGTGCCCGTCGTGCCCAAAGTAGGGTCCCGGCGTGGACACGACGTGGTAGATCCGGCCGCCGACAATCCCGAAGGGAATGGCCCAGACCGCGATCTCCTCCATCGCCTCGACCTCGCCGCCTCGCGCGACCCACCGGCGGCGCGTCACCCAGAGCGCGACGAAGATTCCGACCAGGATGGCCAACGCGTAGGCGTGGACCTTGAAGCCGCCGACTTGGAACAGCACCTCCCAATCCAGGGGCGGACTCGGGATCGATATGGGTGTCATGCTCGTCCTCTCACGCCCGCCGCTAGCTCGGCGACCTTGACCTTCAGTGCCTCGATGCCCGCTTCCGGCTCCGCCGCATCCAGCAGCGGCCGCACGAATGCGCTTCCCACGATCACGCCGTCAGCATAGGCCGCGACCTGGGCCGCCTGCGCTCCGGTCGAGACGCCCAAGCCTACGCACACGGCGGGCGCACCGGCGTCGCGAGCCCGGGCAACGAGCCTCTCCGCCGCGCCGCCCACCGCGGTCCGTTCTCCTGTCACGCCCATGAGCGACGCCGCGTAGACGAATCCCGTGGTCGCGGCGACGGTCATGTGGAGGCGTTCAGGGGTCGAGGAGGGTGCCACCAGGAAGATTCGGTCGAGCCCGCGTGCCGTGGCCGCCGCGATCCACGCTTCGCCAACGTCGGGCGTCAGGTCCGGCGTGATCCCCCCGGAGCCGCCTGCGGCGGCAAGGTCGGTCGCGAATCGCTCGAGCCCGTACTGAAGCATCGGATTGTAGTAGGACATGACGACGGCAGGCGCGCCGGCATCGACAACGGCGCGCACCGCGAGGAACGCGTCGGACACGCGCGTGCCAGAGGCGAGCGCCGCCTCCGCGGCCCGCTGGATCACGGGGCCGTCCAGCACGGGGTCCGAGTACGGAATCCCCACCTCCACGGCATCGACGCCGGCTTCGACCATCGCGACCATCGCCGCGATCGAACCCTTGACCGACGGATACCCGACGGGCAGGTATCCGATCAGCGCGGCGCGGCCCTCCGCCTTGATTTCGGCGAGGCGGTCGGACAGTGCGGTCACGACGTGGGCTCCGGAAGCAGGGCGAAGTACTTCCCGGCCGTCTCGACATCCTTGTCCCCGCGACCGGAGAGGTTGACGAGGATCGTGGCCGAGGAGCCGAGTTCGACGCCGAGCTTCATGGCTCCGGCAAGGGCATGCGCGGACTCGATCGCCGGGATGATTCCCTCGGTGCGGCACAGGAGGCGGAACGCCTCCATCGCCTCCGCGTCGGTAATCGCCCAGTACTCCGCCCGGCCCAACGCGGCCAGCCACGCGTGCTGGGGTCCGACGCCGGGGTAGTCGAGACCCGCCGAGATGGAGTGGGAGGGTTGCGTTTGGCCGTCGGCGTCCTGAAGGACGTAGGACTGCGAGCCGTGGAGGACCCCGGGGCGTCCCCCGCTGATCGCCGACGCGTGGCGCCCCGTCTCCACCCCGTCGCCCGCGGCCTCGCATCCGACGAGGCGCACGCTGGCGTCGTCGAGAAACGCGTCGAAGATCCCGATCGCGTTGGAGCCGCCGCCGACGCAGGCGATGACCGCGTCGGGCAGGGCGCCGCGGGCGAGCATCTGCGCGCGGGCCTCCACCCCGATGACCCGCTGGAAGTCGCGCACCATGGCGGGGAAAGGGTGCGGTCCCGCCGCCGTTCCGAACACGTAGTTGGTGGTGTCGACGTTCGCGACCCAGTCGCGGTACGCCTCGTTGATGGCGTCCTTCAGGGTGCGCGATCCGGACAGCACCGGAACGACGGTGGCGCCCAGGAGGCGCATGCGCGCGACGTTGAGCGCCTGACGCTCGGTGTCCTCTTGGCCCATGTAGACGGTGCATTCGAGGTCCATCAGCGCGGCGGCGGTCGCGGTGGCGACGCCGTGCTGCCCAGCCCCGGTCTCCGCGATGACCCGCGACTTTCCGATGCGCTTGGTGAGGAGCGCTTGGCCGAGGACGTTGTTGATCTTGTGGGAACCCGTGTGGTTCAGGTCTTCGCGCTTGAGGAAGACCCGGGCGCCACCGCAGTGCCGCGCGAAGCGCGGGATTTCGGTCACGATGCTCGGGCGGCCGGAGTAGTCGCGCCCCAGGCGATCGAGTTCCTCCCGGAAAGAGGGGTCGATGCGCGCCTTCTCGTACGCGTCCGTCAGTTCGTCGAGGGCCGCCATCAGCGCCTCGGGAACGAACCTTCCGCCGAACTCACCGAAGAACGGGCCCGGTGCGGCCTGGAGCGAATCCGTCACGGACGAACCGCCCGGAGCGCGGGATGCGCCCCGGCGGCGACCATCTCGGCAACAGCGGTGCGGGGGTCGCGGTCCTTCACGAGGGCCTCCCCCACGAGCACCGCGTCGGCACCAAGCCGCGCGTACTCGACGACGTCGTGCGAGTCACGGATCCCGGACTCGGCGACGCGGACGATGCCGTCCGGGATCATCGGGGCGATACGGCCGAACGTGCCGCGATCGACCTCGAGGCTCTTGAGGCTGCGCGCATTTACGCCGATGATCCGGGCGCCCGCATCGACCGCCCGCTTGACCTCGTCGTCTTCGTGAACCTCCACCAGGGCGGCCATTCCGAGCGAATGAACGCGCTCCACGAGGGACTCGAGCGCCATCTGTTCCAGGGCAGCGACAATCAGGAGCACCATGTCGGCGCCGTGCGCGCGCGCCTCCCAGACCTGATACGGCGTGATGATGAAGTCCTTGCGAAGCACGGGGACGTCCACCTTGCCGCGGACGGCGTCCAGGTCGGCGAGGGTACCGCCAAACCTCCGCGTCTCCGTGACTACCGAAATGGCAGCGGCTCCGCCGGCCTCGTACTCCGAAGCAAGGGCAGCGGGATCGGAGATATCGGCGATCTCGCCCTTGGAGGGGCTCTGGCGCTTGACCTCCGCGATGACGGAGACTTCCTTGCTGGCAAGGATCTGGCGCGCGTCCTTGGCGCCGGGAATCCGCGCGGCGCGCTCCTTGAGCGCGTCCATGGGGCATTGCTGTTGCCTCGCCTCGAGGTCTTCCCTGACCCCCGCGACGATGGACTCCAGGACGTTCATGGCGCCGTGTCTCCCATGGGTCCATGGTAGCCGGAGTGGGCGCGGGAGTTCACCGGGGCCTAGCGCCCAAACTAGGGCGCGAGGTACGGCTCGAACATCGGGATGTTGCGCAGAACCCAGAACGCCGCGACCACCCCGAGCACCGCGTAGGCCGTCCATCGCGGCACATCGATCGCGGGAAGGCGCACGCCCGCCGCGCCAAGCCACAGCCAGCCAAGGCCCACGACCGTCACGGGAAGGACGAGGAGGGGGACGAGGGGGTTCATCGACATCGCCCCAACGAAGTCGCCATGCAGAAGTGAGTAGGTGGCCCTCAGCCCTCCGCAGCCGGGACACCAGTGGCCAGTGGCCTGAAGGAAGATGCACTTGGGGAAGAAGCCGGGGCGGTAGGGATCCCCTTCGGCGATCACCGCCGCGGCCGCGACGAGGGCGGCCGTCGCCATGGCGGGGACGACCAAGGGCCGTCCCCGCCTGGCGACGATCGCTTCGCTCATGACTAGTAGTTCGAGTACCCGAAGTTGCCGACCTGCAGCACGATGAAGAACACGATGTAGGCGATAGACAGGACGGCCGCGATTGAACCGAGGATGAGACCTGTCTGGGCCATGCCTGCGTTAGTCGCCTCGCCCGCTTTGACGGCCTTCTTGCCCAGCACGCCGAGAACGACGGCTCCGGCTCCGAAGAGCAGGCCGCTACCGAGGCAGCAGGAGGCGACAATACCGATGATGCCCAGAATCAGGGCGGTGATGCCCATCCAGTTCTTTGCGGTGCCGCTGGCCACCGGAGCGATCATCGGTGGGGGTGGTGTGGTCATGCCTATCTCCTTTGGTAGAGAGCCGCGCCCTGCCAGGTCCGGCCGCCGAGGCTTCGGCTGAGTCGAGTGTACCGAGGCGCGTCCCGGACGTCACGGATTACGGTGCAAGGAATGGGGCAAGCGCGGGAACGTTCCTCGCGACGCCGAAGGCGAGGATTCCCGCGAAGACGAGCCAGATCATCCAGGCCGGGACGAGACGACTCGGGAGCGGGTGCCCGACTGATTCCATGAGCCATCGAAACCACTGCCACGCGACGTAGGGAATCACTGCGAACACCAGGGGATTCATTCCCCACGCGCCCGCAATGTCGAGGTGCGCCAGGTCATGGATGGCTCGCATCGACCCGCACCCGGGGCAGTAGACCCCCAAGAACAGCAGCGAGGGACATACCGGATAGTGGCCCGGGTGGTTGGGGTCAACGAACGCCACGATCATGACCGCACCGACGGCCGCGACGCCAGCAAGAATCGGAGAAACGGGCCCCCGTCGAGCGGCAGGCGCGCGCGCCAACGTCCCGCGAATCCCAGCCGCCCCGGGCCGCGAGCCGAATTCGGGCGCCACTCCTGCGGCGGCGCTTCCGCTGGGCTCGCGGTCCGTCATCGTTTCGTCTAGTACGAGGAGGACGAGGACGACGCCCCAATCAGGGCGAGGACGATCAAGAGGAGCACGTACAAGACCACGATGATCCCGACCGAGATGGCGCCCCACATTGCGAAGGCCTTGGCCTTGCGCGCGGACTCGATGGCGCCTGCCCTATCGCCCATGGCCCACTTGGAGTTCACCTGCGTCGAGAACACGATCGCCGGGATTCCGAGCGGCCAGCAGCACAAGACCGTCGAGAGGATCGCCCACACGAGGTAGTTCTGTGGGGGCGGATCCAACTGCATGGGGGGCTGCCCGTAGGGCACGGGGGGCTGGGGCGGGGGCGGGGGCATGCTCATGCGTTTCTCCTTGGGTGTCTAGGCCGAACCCTGCCAGGTTCGGCTACCTTCGCAGGTGTCTGCGTCCGAGAGCCTTGGGGGGGCGCCTGCCACGAGGGCGGTGACAGGCACGATCGATCCGGTTCCCCCCCATGTTTTTGTTGGTCATGCTGCCTCCAATGGGCTTGGTCGCGAGTCTATCCAGAAGGCGCGGAACGCAAGCGGGACGCGAGCGAGATTGCGCGGATCATCGCAGCGGCCTTGTCGCGAGTCTCCTGGGCCTCCCGCGCCGGAATGGAGTCGGCGACAACGCCCGCCCCGGCCTGAACGTGGGCGACCCCATCCCTGATCAGTGCGGTCCGAATCGCGATCGCGACGTCCATGTTCCCCGCGAAGTCGAAGTACCCCACGGCCCCGCCGTAGAAGCCCCTTCGGGCGGGCTCCACCTCGTCGATCAGCGCGATGGCGCGTGGCTTGGGCGCTCCCGACAGGGTTCCCGCTGGGAAGGTGGCGACGAAGGCATCGAGGGCCGTGTAGGGCGCCTCGATACGTCCCACCACGGTGGAGCAGATGTGCATGATATGGCTGTAGCGGTTCACCGCCATGAACTCGACGACTTCCACGGAGGTGGGGGCGCAGACCTTCGCAAGGTCGTTCCGCGAGAGGTCCACGAGCATGACGTGCTCGGCGAGTTCCTTGGGGTCCGCGAGAAGGTCCTTCTGCAGGAGGGCATCATCCTCCGGCGTCGCGCCGCGGGGCCGCGAGCCGGCAATGGGATACGTCATCACCTCGTCGCCCTTGACGGCCACCAACGACTCCGGGCTCGATCCGACCACGGCGAAATCCCTGCCCTCGCCATCCCGAAGCTGGAAGTAGTACATGTATGGGCTCGGGTTTAGGGTGCGCAGCACGCGGTAGACGTCCAACGGGCTCGCGGGACACTCCGCATCGAACCTCTGCGACGGGACAACCTGGAAGACCTCGCCGTCCCGGATGGCCTCTTTGCAGACGGCGACGACCCGTTCGTACTCCCCCGGCGCAGAGCGATCCGCAACCGGCGGGTCCACGCCCGAAACGTCGATCACCGACATCTCACCGGTCGGCGCGTCGCGCAGAGCGGCCTCCATGGCGTCGATCCGCTCGACGGCGTCGGCGTACGCGGCCTCGATGCCCGTCTCCTGTGCGTCAGCGTTGACGGCGTTGGCGATGAACCAGACGCTTCCCTCATGGTGATCGATCACGGCGAGATCGGTCGCGAACAGCAGGAGGACGTCGGGGACGTCGATCTCCCGCGGGGCGTTCGCGGGAAGCGTGGGCTCCCACTGGCGAATGATGTCCCAACCGAGAAGCCCGACGAGCCCGCCGGTGAGCGGCGGGAGGCCGTCAATCGCCTCCGACCGCATTTCTGCGAGCACCTCTCGCAGCACCTCGAGGGGTGCGCCATCGCGCAGGCCAAGGGGAACGTCGCCGGTCCAGCGCGCGTCCGAGCCGGTCGCGGTGAGCACGGCGCGGGACCGCACCCCCACGAACGAGAATTGGGCGCGAGTGCCGCTAGGGTCCGCGGACTCGAGGATGAATGTGCCGGGGCGTTCGGCCGCGAGAGCGCGGTACGCGGCCACGGGGGTGACCGAGTCCCCCAACACCTTGCGCACAACCGGTACGACGCGGTGGGTTCGGCCAAGCTCCGCGAAGCCCTCGGCGGTGGGCCACGTCTCCCCCCAGGCGAGGTGAGTCGGGCTCGTCACTCCCCGGCCCCCGTGACGACGTCGATGGCGCGAAGGTCGCCCCCCGCGTCGAAGCAGGACCTCTCCCCCGTGTGGCACGCGGGCCCAACTTGGTCGACGGAGAGGAGAAGGGAGTCGCCGTCACAATCGAGGGACACGGCTCGGATCCGCTGAATATTGCCCGAGGTGTCGCCCTTGCGCCAGATTTCCTGGCGGCTTCGGCTCCAGAAGACGGCCCGCCCCGTCGTGAGCGTCTGCTCGAGCGCCTCATCGTTCATCCAGCCCACCATGAGTACTTCGCGCGTGTCGTACTGCTGGACGACGGCGCAGACCAGTCCCTGCGCGTCGCGCTTGAGGCGACCGGCGATGCCGGGGTCGAGGGCCATGGGGTCATCATTCCACGGTTCAGTTCGCGTCAGTCCCTGGTCTGTGCCACCCACGCGTCGTACAAATCGGCATACGTCCCCCCGGCCTTGGAGAGTTCGCGATGCGTCCCGAGTTCCACGAGGTTGCCGGATTCCATCACGCCAACGATGTCGGCGCGCTCGGCGGTCGAGAGGCGGTGGGCGCTCACCGAATCTGGATTCCCGCGTCTCGCATCGCGCTCTTGACCTCGCTGATGGAGATGGTGCCGAAGTGGAACACGCTCGCCGCGAGGACAGCGTCAGCTCCCGCAAGGGCCGCCGTCACGAAGTCCTCGGCCGTGCCAGCTCCTCCCGACGCGATGAGCGGGACCGTGACTTGCGCCCTAACGTCCCGAAGCATGGCGAGATCGAAGCCCCCGGTCGTACCGTCGGCGTCCATCGAATTGAGAAGAATCTCCCCCGCGCCAAGTTCGGCGCCGCGCGCGGCCCACTCGACGGCATCGATTCCCGTGCCTCGTCGCCCGCCGTGGGTCGTCACCTCGTAGCCTGAGGGGGTCGCGACCCCGTCCCCGCACCTGCGCGCGTCGACGGATAGCACGAGCACCTGGTTGCCGAAGCGCTCCGCGATCTCCGCGATCAGTTCGGGGCGCGCGATCGCGGCGGTGTTGACGCCGACCTTGTCCGCGCCGGCCCGAAGGAGTCGATCCACGTCCTCGACCGACCGAACGCCGCCACCCACCGTCAGCGGGACGAAGACCTGGTCCGCGGTCCGCCGCACCACATCGAGCATGGTCTCGCGCCCCGAGGAGGAAGCCGAAACGTCGAGAAAGGTCACCTCGTCCGCGCCGGAGTCGCCGTAGTGGCGCGCGAGCTCGACCGGATCCCCGGCATCGCGGAGATTCTCGAAGTTCACGCCCTTGACGACCCTGCCTGCGTCGACATCAAGGCAAGGAATCACCCGCACCGCGACTCCCACGGCCGCTAGTCCGGGTTCCGGACGGCAAGGACGTCGACGACGAAGATGAGTGTGTCGTCGCCATACGCCAGGGCAGGGGGCACAATCACGATCACCTGGGAGCCCTGGTTCACGTCAATCAGGCTCTGCTCCAGCCCCGCGGGCATTTCGCCCTGGCCGATCGTCACGCCCCAGGGCGCGATCTCCACGGGCCACGTCGACTGCACGACCTGGCGGGTAGTGGCCGAGATCTCTTGGTAATTGAGCAGCACGTGGGAACCCGTCTTGACCTGAGGGCCGCCCCCCTGGATTAGGGTGTACGCCACCAGATCCGTCGGCAAATCAACATCGTCGCGAAACGTGACGTTCGGCTCCCCGTACTTCCCGGTGATCACGATCGGAAGATCCTCGCGAGCCGGCTGGGTGACGCCCACGGCACGCTCCGGGAGTACGTCCGCGACCACGGCGACGGCCCCTTCCCCCGCGTGCGTCGGCGACTCTGGGACGACGAGTAGCACCCGCGTACCGACCCGCTGCCCGACGATGGCGTCGTAGAGGTCGTTGCCGAGCAACTCGGGCACGACGAGGTACGCCTGCGGCAGATCCAGGTAGGTGTCGGCGAGGATGGCCCCCGTCGTGAGGGAGACCGAATAGAGGTCCAGAAGGACGGGATCTCCCTCGGCCAACGGCGCGCCCGTCCCCGCCCATTCCACCCGCGACTCGGGCTGCGTGAAGTTGCCGCCCGCCGGGTACTCGATGGTGGGAGAACCGGCAGCGTCGTGCCCCACAACGATGCTCGCAATCGACGCCTCCGAGGGACCGGTGCCGGGGGTTCCCGCGCATCCGCTGAGCGCGACAAGCGCGGCGAAGAGCACGGCGGCGATCCGCGGCATGGCCTGGCCTCCTGAGGGGTTCGGGCGTTCAGTCTACGCGGGGGTCGGCGGGCTCGATCGAGGCGATCAGGGCGTCGACGCGCGCGTCCTCGGAGCGAAACGGATCCTTGAGCAGGACGGTGCGCCCCTCGTCGCCGACGACCTTGAGGCGCACCCAGTCCGCGGTGAAGTCCCGGTGCGCGCGGATTCCCGCGCGAACGAAGTCCCCTCGGAGTCTCGCCCTTGTGGTCTCCGGCGGGCGCTCGACGGCGCGAACGATGGCCTCCTCGGGAACGATGGTCGCCATCAGTCCCTGGGCCACCAGGCTGGATCCCAGCCCCCTCCCCGGCGCGACGTCGTGATACGCGAGGTCGAGTCGCGCGACCATCGGGCCATCGAGCGGCGCCCCCATCCGACTCCGCAAGCGCTCAATGAGGCGCAACTTGATCGCCCAATCGAGTTCCGTCCAGACCGCCGACGAGTCGCCCGTGCGCACGGCTTCGATGCCCCGCGCCCAGAGGTCGAGGATCCGCTCCGTCGTTGGGTCGGGCTCGATGATGCTCCCGACCTGCGACCGAACAAGGTCGAGGTACTGCTGCTGGATCTGAACGGCCGTCAGACTCCGACCGTCGGCGAGTTCGACTGTTGCGGCGCCCGAAAGGTCGTGAGAGACGTCCCGGATCGCTTGCATCTCTCGCGCGAGAGCCAAGGCGGGCATCGCGACGCGGGCCTCGAGCAGGCGAAGGATCAGGTCGGTGGCGCCCACCTTCAACAGCGCCGTCGGTTCGGCCATCGACGAGTCGCCGACGATGACGTGAAGCCTCCTGTAGAGGTCCGCGTGGGCGTGAGGCTCGTCGCGGGTGTTGATCATCGGCCGCGACCGCGTCGTCGCCGAGGACATGGCCTCCCACATGTGATCGGCCCGGGGCGAGAAGCAGTAGCGCGCGGATGCCCCGGTTCCCACGACGCAGCCCGACCCGGTGAGGATCTGACGCGTGACCAGGAAGGGAAGCAGGGATTCTGCGAAGGACGTGAAGTCCGATCGGCGGCGCACGAGGTAGTTCTCGTGGCATCCGTAGGAGTTCCCGGCCGAGTCGGCGTTGTTCTTGTACAGGTGGATCTCGCCGACGACGCCCGCTTCGGCAAGGCGGCGTTCGCCATCGGCGACCAGTGCCCCGACGATCCTCTCCCCGGCCTTGTCGAGCGCAATGAGGTCGTCGAGGCGGTCGCACTCTGCGGTTGCGTACTCCGGGTGCGCGCCGACATCGATGTACAGGCGGGAGCCGTTGGTGAGGAAGACGTTCGAGGAGCGACCCCAAGCGACGACGGAGTGGAAGAGCGCCCCGGCGACCTCCTCGGAGGTGACCTTGCGCTCGGCACCGGTGCGGAAGTGGAGCCCGAATTCCGTCTCCAGTCCGAAGATCCGGCGCGAGGCAGGAACCTCAAGCGGCGGCGGTACCTCGGTGGCTGTCACGGGATCGGCTACTCGCCGCCCTTCTGGACGAAGCTCCTGACGAACTGCTCCGCGTTGGCCTGGAGCGTCACGTCGATCTCATCCAGGAGCGCGTCGACGGCATCGGTCTGCGCCTGAGGGGCGCCTCCCGGGGTCGGCGGTTCGGGCTCGGGGATGTCGTCGTAGGGCTGCTCGCCGCTCGTGACCTGAGGCATGCGCCCAGTCTATGGGGCGAGCAGGGAGTCGAGGAGCGGATGCGAGGTTGCGAGCGGGTCGTCGAGGGTGACGACCTCGAGTTCCCCGTGGCTCGTCTCGCGATCAAGGACGATGGTGCTCCATCCCGCGGCGTCGACGATCTCGGGCCGCGCCGCAACCATGCGCCCGCGGAGCCATGCGCGCGTCGTTGAGGGCGGAGTTGTCACCGCCTGGGCGATCTGCTCGTCCGTCACGAGGCGCTCAACGGCGCCGGCGGCCGCAAGCCTCGAGCACAGCCCGCGGGCGGGGTCGAGGTCGCTCCACTGGACGTCGGCGGCCTGGAGTCGTGGGTCGTCCCAAGGCAACGGTTCCTCGGCGCTTCCGTGTCGGGTCCGTAGGCGGCCGAGAAGCTGGAGCTTCGCGACCCACTCCACCTCGGCCGCACAGGCGAAGGGATCCCGCGCAAGGCGATCGAGGACCCCCTCCCAACGCGCGAGGACCTCCGCGTCCCCCGCGTCCGTCGCGTAGTCGCGCGCGATCTCGAGGAGCGCGCGCTGGATGTCCAGCGCGCTCGCGGATGCCCCCGAGGCGAGCGGAAGGCGACACCCGAGAGCGAGGTCCCTGGAGACCGCGTAGACCGCCTCAACCGGATCGTCGAGTTCCAGCAGGTCGAGCCGTTCGTCCCCCGCCTCAATCGCCGAGAGGACAAGCGCCGTGGTGCCAACCTTGAGCATCGTTGGAACGTCCATGCAGTTCGCGTCGCCGATGATGAC
>JADGOS010000041.1 GCA_017882825.1 Demequinaceae bacterium
GCTACCGCCGCGGCCGCGGCACCCACGCCCAGGAGGACCGATCGCGACGGACGGGACGCGAGGGTGCTCGTAGAACCGGTGACGAGGGACAAGACGATGAGGCCGAGGACCGTCGTGACGAACGCCGAGACCTGGACGAGCGCGACGGTGGCGAGCCCAAGGGCACGAGGCACGCCCTTGCGCGTGAGGAGACGCAGGTTCACCGCCGCGTGGCCCACGCCAGCCGGAGCCGCGATCGAGACGTAAGACGCAGTGATCTGGGCGCGGACGACGGTCATGAACTTGAGCTTCACCGGCGAGAACGCGGCGACCGTCATCGCGGCCCCAACGAAGCTGAGGATTCCCCACGCGAAGGCGATCACGGCCCAGAAGGGCGAGGCCGTGCGGATCGCCGCCATAACGTCGCCCGCCTTGAACGTGGTGAGGATCACTAGGGCCGCAACAAATACCAGAACGAAGGTCAGGACGGTCCGCAGTCCAAAGCGGGTGAGCTTCTCGGGCTCGGCCGGCGCCTCGGGCAGGCGCTCAAGGATGGCCTCGCGGACCTCCTCGAGGACGGGGCCCTTCGCCTTCGCCTCGATCCTGGTGGGGCGCGGAAGGACGATCGCCTGGAGGAACGGCGAGCTCGCCGACACTTCGGATTCGTCCAGGTTCCTGAATGCTGCGTCGACGGAGCGCTTCGCGCCGACCTTCGCGGCCATCATCGCGATGACCTGGACCACGTCCAGGCGTCGCGAGAGGACGCCGGAGGCGACCTCGCCCATCTCCCAACTCGTCAGCCACACCTCGGGCGTGCCCGATTGCTCGTCCCGGCCGACGAGCACGGTCTCCGACCAGATCGCGCGGTGGGTAATGCCGACCCGGTGCGCCTTAAGGACCTCGGCCCAGATGGCGTCCAGCAACTCGTCCGAGACCTCGTCCGGCGCAAAGTCGGAGAGCGGCCGGCAGCGGGCGGGGCGCTGGTACACCAGGACCATCGTGTCGCGAGACTGCGCCATCCCCAGCACCCTGGGCGTCCGCACGCCCGCGGCCCGGGCCGCGTGCGAGACGAGCGCGGTTCCCTCCGCCGCGTTTCGCAGGCTGAGGTCCGGGCGGCTATCGAGCCCGCGAAGCCGCCCCGTCCTCCAGAACTTGCTGAGCGCGTCCGTCACCTGCTGGTCGCCGTCGAGCGCAACCGCAATGAGGCGATGTCCCTCGCGGGTCACCAGGTCGTACACACGCCCCTGCCGGGTGTGGCCGAATGCGGCCGAAACCGGGTCGAGCCCACCAGGCGCGGAACGGCCGTCGGGGTCGATCCGCGACAGCCGCTTCGCCTCGAAGCCCGCGCGACGGATCGCGTCAACGAGCACCGACCCGTACGCGCGGTCGTTTGCCGAACCGAGCACGTACCGCGCCATCAGCCCCAGCGCGCGCCCGATGAGTATCGTGACGAACGCGGCAGAAACGGTGACGAGGCTCCCGATGATCGCGATGGCGAGGCCGATCCAGAGCGCGGTCCACGACGTAGCGATCGCGCGATTCGACCTTCTCCGCCCCGCCGTCGTCAGCATCGCCGCGAGCCCCGCGAGGTAGGCGGGCATCGTCACGCTCGTAACGCCGTCCGTGGTGATGCTGAGGCTGTGAATGAGGTCGCTCGTGCCCCAGCGCCGCGTCGTCTCTGCGGCGACAAGCGCCGCGGCAATTCCGAGGGCCAGCGCTGCGAGGCTTTCCACGATGCGCCTCGGCTCGCGCCGCAGGAAGAGCGTGATGACCACGGCGGCGGGCACCGCAAAGGTCAAGATGCCCTCGAGGACGTTCGTCGGGGCAACGAGCACGCTGCGCAGCACCTTGGCGATGCCTTGTACGTCCGAGGTGATGCCCGCGGTGGTCCCCGAAGCGTAGGCGCCAAGCAGAAGCACGAGAACGATTCCGACGATCGCGGCGACCAGATTGATGAAGTCGCCAGGACGGTGGATGCGGAGCCGGGGTGAGTCGATGATCTGCACGGATGCGGTATCGACGGATGCGGTATCGACGGACGCGGTATCGACGGACGCGGTATCGACGGACGCGGTATCGACGGACGGGGCTTCGACGGACCCCGTAGTAGAGGGAGCCTCGGAGGTCGGGCTCGGGGCGTCGTCGGTCATGGGCCCACTCTAGGAGCGCGGCGCCTGGCTAGGCGAGTCGCAGGGCCGTAAGCCACGAGTCGGGCAGGAACTCCGGCCCGAGGAACGAGACGAGATCCAGCACGACGTGCGCGACGATGAGGGGCCCGAGGCGGCCCCGTTTGGAGAAGTACGTCGCGAACACCACGCCCATGACCATGTTTCCAAGCGCCATGGGCCACCCCTGGTAGAGGTGGTAACTACCGCGAAGCACCGCCGACGCGGCGATCGCGGTCCACGGCCGCCACGCGAGGTCCCTCAGCCGCGTGACGAGGTACCCCACCGCGATGCCCTCCTCGAGGAGCGCGACCGCGAGGGCGGAGAGGACGAGCACGAGGGCCCGCCACCACTGCGGCGGAAGCCCGGACGTGTCGATAAGGACCGTCTGCCCGATCGCTCGGCCGACGACGTACAGGCCGAGGCCCGGGATGCCGATGGCCGCCGCCAGCAGCGCCCCGCGGCCGAGGTCAAGCCCGGCGTCGCGACGCGGGCGAGGCCAGACGAGGCCGAGCCGAGCCCTCGTGCTCGCGCCGGAGGCGGACAGGAGGTAGAACGCGAGGAGGACGGGGACGACGCCGAAGGCAATCCCCGCGAGCTGGTAGATGAGGTCCCAGACGGGGACGCCGGATAGGGACGGGTGGAGGGTGGTGGTCTGCTGCGAGATCGGCTTGGCGCTCTGGTACCGCTTGATGATGGCGAGGACCGCGTAGACCCCGCTCTGACCGAGGCTCAGTGCCAGGATGATCCAGATCTCCGCGCGAATCCTCCTGCTGGGCGCGGGCGTCGTGGTCACCCCTCCTCAACGAATGAGACGAGCCTTTCCGCTGCCCCGACGTAGGTCGCGGGGGTCATGGCTACCAGGCGCGCCTCGACGTCGGCCGGGAGCCCGAGGCCCTGGACGAAGGTCCGAATGTCATCCCCCACGACCCTGCGGCCGCGCGTGAGTTCCTTGAGCCGCTCGTACGGCTCCTCCATTCCCGGCGCACCCGCGAGTCCCGCGGCGCGCATGGCGGATTGGATCGCCTCGCCGAGGACCTCCCAGTTTGCGTCGAGGTCCGCCGCCATGGCGGCGGGGTTGGCGTCGAGGCCCGCCAGGCCGCGCCGAACGTTGTCGATCGCGAGGAGCGAGTGGCCGAGCGCCACGCCGATGTTGCGCTGGGTGGTCGAGTCGGTGAGGTCCCTCTGGAGGCGGCTGGTCACCAGGGTCGCGGCGAGCGAGTCGAGCAGGGCGCACGAGATCTCGAGGTTCGCCTCGGCGTTCTCGAACCGGATGGGGTTGACCTTGTGGGGCATCGTGGACGAGCCGACCGTGCCCTGGCCGCGCACTTGCGTGAAGTACCCGAGCGAGATGTACGTCCAGACGTCGGTGGCAAGGTTGTGAAGGATTCGGTTGAAGCGCGCGACGTCCGAGTAGAGCTCCGCCTGCCAGTCGTGGCTCTCGATCTGGGTGGTCAGCGGGTTCCATACGAGGCCTAGGCCGTCGACGAAGGCCCGGCTCGTGTCGATCCAGTCCGTGCCCGGAACCGCGGCGAGGTGCGCGCCGTACGTGCCCGTGGCGCCGTTGATCTTGCCCAGGTACTCCTGGCGCCCGACGCGCGCGAGCTGACGCCGGAGTCGGCGAGCGAGGACCGCGAGCTCCTTGCCGAGGGTGGTGGGGGTGGCGGGCTGGCCGTGGGTCCGCGCGAGCATCGGCTGGGCCGCCTGCGCGTGGGCCAGCGCCGCCACGTCGTTCGTCAGCGCCGTCGCCGCGGGGAGCCACACCTCGGCGATCGCGCTGCGAATGGTGAGCGCGTACGCCAGGTTGTTGATGTCCTCGGAGGTGCAACCGAAGTGGACGAGTTCGGCGAGGGCGGCGAGCGTCGTGGTCCCGAGCGTCGTGGTCCCGTGTGCCGTGGTCCCGAGCGCGGCTGGCGCGTCCGCGAGGCGCTTCTTGAGGAAGTACTCAATCGCCTTGACGTCGTGCGCTGTGACCCGCTCCGTCTGGGCGAGTTCGGCGATCTCGTCGGCGCCAAAGGCTTCGACGATGCTGCGCAGGTACGCGCGATCGGCGTCGGTGAGCGGTGCGACACCGGGAACGGCGCCCGTGTCACTCAGGTGGATGAGCCACTCCACCTCGACGTGAAGGCGCGCCCTGTTGAGCGCAGGCTCACTCAGGTGGTCCACGAGCGGCGCGACGACGGGTCGGTAGCGGCCATCGAGGGGCCCCAGGGCTAGGGCGGGACTGAGGTCAGCGAGCGTCCGCCATGGCGTGGTCACGGAGCCATTGTTCCACGGCTCGCCCTTTCGCTGCGGAACCGAGTGATGTCCCGAGGCGCCCGGCGACCCAGAAGATTTCACGGGCGGGAGGTGGCCCGGCCACGCCGCGAGTCTCGTACCTAGCCTGGCGCCGTGACTCACCCCGCCTCTGATCCCTCCCTCGCGGTCTCGGCCGCCCTGTCCGCGCTTCGCCAGGCGGACGCGACCCCGTGGGCCTCCGACCTTGCGGCGGCGTTTCGCCTGCGAGTCGACGCGGTCGAGCGCCTGGTCGTGGGGGTGGGCTATCGCGTTGACTGCGCCGAGGCGGCGCTCGCGCGCCTTGCCGTCGCGGCATGAGCGACATCGTCATCGGCGGCGGCGTCGGCGGCACGCGCGCCCGTACCGAGGATCTCGCCCGGGCGAGCGCGCTCCTGGACGGCGCCCGCGAGCGCATGGAGGGCGTCGCGGCCTGGGCCCGGGCCGCAACGCCCGACCTGCGCTCGGCGCAGTGGTCGGACGCGATCGTCGCGGACCATGTCGAGAGCGCGCTCGACTGGGTCAACCTTGGACCCGGTGGCGCCGCCGCGGTCGCTCGCGAAATCGACGACATCGCGCGCGGCCTCGCGGAGACGGTGGGCCTGCTGGAGGGCGCCGAGCGAGGCGCCGGCCGGGTGTGGGACGGGGGGCTCCTAGAAGGACTATGGGCCGCAGCGCGGCGAACGATCAGGGGCGAGGTTGCCGTCGGCGAGACGGTCGCACTCATCGGGACGGCCGCGGCCTTCCCCGCTTCGCTCCTCTTGCCGGGAGGCCCTTCTAGACTCACCGGGATTCCCGCGCCCGAACCAACGTCGCTGATTGACGCCAGCGGCCTCGAGGCGGCGCTCGGGGCGGGACACGCCCTGCCGATCGTCCCCGCGTTGCTCGGTTGGTCGGCCGTCGATCTTCTGACGCTCTGCCTCATGCTTTCGGCGATGGGCTGGTCGGAACTCCTGGGCGATCCGCACGGGCTTGCCGTGGAGGAGTCGGAACGGACCATCACGAGCGCACCGGCGGGAGCGGAGGACCTCATCGCGCGGGTCGGAGAACTCTACCCGACGGGTGGCGCGGACCGAGGGACGGCCCACGTCGCGATCGAGTGCATCGAACACCCGGACGGAACGCGCGCGTGGATCGTTGAGATCCCCGGCACCCAGAGCTTCTTCCCCAACGGGGGATCCAACTCGTTCGACTTCACCGCGGACCTCCAGTTGATGTCCGGCCAAACGTCCGACGTCATGATCGGGGTCGCCGCGGCAATGCGCGACGCGGGGATTCCCGCGGGTGACCCGGTGATGCTCGTCGGCCACAGCCTGGGCGGAATCGGCGCCATGGCGCTCGCGAGCAACGGGTCGTTCACGTCGCGGTACAACGTCCAGGCGGTTGTCACCGCCGGGTCTCCCGTCGCGCGCTTCGAGCCTGTTGACGGCGTCTCGGTGCTGAGCTTGGAGAACTCCACGGACATCGTTTGGGCGCTCGACGGCGCACCGAACCCCGATCGTTCGGAGTGGATCACTGTCACCCACGACCTCCGCGCCTCCGAAGATGCGCTCGATCGCGGGGCGGCCACGAGCATCGTGGGAAGCCACGAGCCAGCCACGTATGTGCGCACCGCGGGGGCGTTCGACTCGGCGAGCGGGTCGAGCGCCGCCGCGTGGAGGGAGCGGAATTCGGCGTTCCTCGCGGACGGCACCGCGGTGTCGATTCGCTCGACCTACGACATCACCCGGGGCGTCGAGGGAGCGACCATCCCGTCGGTCGCCGACGGCCGATAGGCTCTGCCGCCGACACCGCCCGCCGCCGACACCGCCCGCCGCCGACACCGCCCGCCGCCGACACCGCCCGCAGCCGGCACCGTCTGCGGCGTCTGCGCGGTAGTTGTGCGAACCGACCTAGTCGCGCTTCTTCTTCTTGACGCCCAGGATCACGCTGATAATCGCGATCAGGAACGCCGCCAGAAGGGTCTTCCAGAAGCCGCCGAGTTCGAGGGTTCCGATCGGCAGGTGGCTCGTCAGCCAGGCAGTGAGTTCCAGCATCGCCCAGTTGATGACGAGCGCGAAGAGGCCGAGCGTCAGGATCCGAAGCGGCAGGGTGAGGAGGTTGACGATGGGCTTCACGATCATGTTGACGGCCACGAGGACCGCCCCGACCCCGAGGAAGACGAGCGTTCGGCTCCACCACGTGTCATTCCCGCCGGTGACAACGACGTCGAGGTGCAGAAGGGAAACGATCCATACAGCGACCGCGGTGATGACAGACCTGAAGAGGAAGACCATGCCCACGATTGTTCCACGGCGGTGGCATGCTTTCGGTATGACGCTCCCCAAGCCGCGCGCCGCGATCGCGGCGCTTCCGGCCTATGTTCCGGGCGCGCGCTCATCCGGGACGGGGGCGCCCCCGATCAAACTCTCCTCGAACGAGGTGGCGTTCGCCCCCCTTCCCTCTGTCCGGGAGGCGATCGCGGTGGCGGGCGAGTTCACGAACCGCTACCCCGACATGGTGGCCTCCGAGGTGGCGGAGGGCATCGCCGCCCGCTGGTCGGTCGGCGCGCAGCCGGTGGGCGCGCAGCCGGTGGGCGCGGAGTCGGTCGTCGTCGCTGGCGGCTCCGTCGCCGTTCTTGGCCACGCCCTCCACGCGTACTGCGACCCGGGCGACGAGGTCGTCCACGCGTGGCGGTCGTTCGAGGCGTATCCGATCCTCACGCAGATCGCTGGCGCGGTGTCGGTGCGGGTCGCGCTTGATCCGGACGCTCGGCACGACCTTGCGGCCATGGCCGACGCCATCACGCCTCGCACCAAGGTCGTGCTTCTCTGCACGCCGAACAACCCGACGGGCCCGGCGATTCGGCGCGACGAATTCGAATGGTTGATGGCGGTGGTGCCGCGAGGCGTCGTGGTCGTCCTGGACGAGGCGTACGCGGAGTTCGTGCGCGACCCCGCGGCGGTGGACGGACGGACGGCGCTCGCGGCCCACCCCAACCTCCTCGTCATGCGAACCTTCTCCAAGGCGTACGGACTGGCGGGGCTGAGGGTCGGCTACGCGATCGGTACACCGAGTCTGGTCGCGCCGATCCGGGCGTGCGTGACGCCCTTCTCGGTCTCGGGGGTGGCGCAGGCCGCGGCGCTCGCATCCCTCGCCGCGGAGGACGAGCTTCTCGCGAGGGTCGATGCCGTCGTCGCCGAACGCGCGAGGGTCCTCTCGCAACTCGCCGAAGACGGGTGGCGCGTGCCCGACGCCCAGGGGAACTTCGTGTGGCTGGCCGCGGGCGCCAAGACGGGAGCACTCGCGACGTACCTCGAGGGGAGGGCGCCGTCGATCCTCGTGCGACCGTTCTCTGGCGAGGGTGTGCGCATCACCGTAGGCTCACCCCAAGAGAACGATCACCTGGTCGCGGCTCTCGCGGCCTATCCCGACCGCTTCTAGGAGGCACTGATGCTTGCAATGGCACTCGCCGCAGTTGACCCCGCAGTTGACCCCGCGTCCGGCAACATCACCCCGAGCCAAGTGTTCACGGCGTGGCTCGGTTGGCTCACGCTCGCCGCCGCCGCCTACCTCGTTATCAGCCTGGTCGCGGCGATCCTCATCGCCCGCAAGGCGGGCTACTCGCACTGGCTCGGCGTGATCGCGGTCGCCGTGCCCGCCGTCGGCCTCGTATTTGTCCTGATCTTCGCCTTCGTCAAGTGGCCGGCGCTTAAGGAGCGCGACGCCGCTCTCGCGCTGCTCAAGAAGAACGGACTGTCGATCGAGGCGCCCAAGCCCGCGGACTCGGCGAGCGGCAAGCCGAGCGGCAAGATTTCCACGACGTCGTCCTAGAAACTGGGGAACGCGACGACTCCGTAGGGCGGACCGGCAAGTTGCCAACCTACGGAGGCGTAGCCTACGCTGGCGTAGGTTAGCAATCGGTTGGCCGCTTGCGGCCGCAACGGAGGTGCGCGTGGACGTCCACGGACCGCTGTCCGACGAGGGTGTCGTCCGGCTCCTGACCCACACGGGGGAGCGCGTTGAGCACCCCGCGTACTCGCGCTACGCCGACGAACTCGACGACGCGACCTTGCGCCTCATGTGGCGCGAGATGGTCATCGTGCGCGCGTTCGACCGCGAGGCCACGTCCCTGCAGCGGCAGGGAGAACTCGGGCTCTGGGTCCCGTCGCTCGGCCAGGAGGCCGCCCAGGTCGGCTCGGGCCACGCCCTTCACCCGGGAGACTGGGTCTTCCCCTCGTACCGCGAGCACGCCGTCGCCTACCTTCGCGGCGTGGATCTCGCGAACCTGCTCCGGATCTTCCGCGGGCTTGAGCACGGGGCGTGGGTTCCCGACGAGCACAACTTCCACCTCTACACGCTCGTCATCGGCTCCCACACGCTTCACGCCACCGGGTACGCCATGGCCATGGATCGCGATGGTCTCGTGGCATCGGGCGACCCGAGCCGCGATGCGGGCGTGGTCTGCTACTTCGGCGATGGGGCCACGTCGCAGGGCGACACGAACGAGGCCCTCATCTTTGCGAGCGTCAACAACGCGCCCGTGGTGTTCTTCTGCCAGAACAACCAGTGGGCGATCTCGGAACCGGCGACGCGTCAGTCCAAGGTTCCCTTCGCCCAGCGCGCCGACGGCGTGGGAATGCCGAACGTCCGCGTGGACGGAAACGACGTGATCGGCTCCTACGCGGTGACCAGAGAGGCGATGGACCGGGCGCGCTCCGGCGGCGGCCCGAGCTTCATCGAGGCCTTCACCTACCGGATGGGCGCCCACACCACCTCCGATGACCCGACGCGCTACCGCTCCAAGGCGGAGGAGGAGTCTTGGGCCGAGCGCGATCCCATCGCGCGACTCGAGACGTACCTCGAGCGGCGAGGCGCCCTCAGCGCGGACTACCGAGCGGAGACGACGGAGATCGCGAGGACCTTGGCCGCCGACGTGCGCGTGCGAACCAAGGCAGCGGGCAAGCCGCCGACGCACGAGATGTTTGACCACGTCTTCGCCGAACCGCACGCGACGGTCGACGCGGACCGGGCGTGGTTCGAGCGCTATGAGCGCTCGTTCCTCGAATCGGAGGGACGTCACTGATGGAGACCATGACGCTCGCTGGCGCGATCAATGCCGGGCTTCGCAAGGCAATGGAACGGGACCCGAAGGTCCTGTTGATGGGCCAGGATATCGGCTCGCTCGGCGGCGTGTTCCGCGTGACGGACGGCCTCCTCAAGGACTTTGGTGGTGACCGGGTCATGGACACCCCGCTCGCGGAGTCGGGCATCATCGGCACCGCGATCGGCATGTCGATGCGCGGCTACCGCCCCGTGTGCGAGATCCAGTTCGACGGATTCATCTTCCCCGCGTTCAATCAGATCACGACGCAGCTCGCGAAGATGCACTATCGCTCCCAGGGCAAGATCACCCTGCCGGTCGTGATCCGCGTCCCGTTCGCCGGGGGCATCGGCGCCGTGGAGCACCACTCCGAAAGCCCCGAGGCGCTCTTCGCGCACACCGCCGGCCTTCGCATCGTGACCCCCGCGACGCCCCAGGATGGATTCCTGATGATCCAGCAGGCGATCTCTACCGCGGATCCCGTGCTCTTCCTCGAACCCAAGGCTCGGTACTGGGACAAGGGCGAGGTGGACGTCGAGGCGCCCTTCGTCGCGGAGGGCGCGAGCGCGGCGATGTCGCGCGCCCGCATCGCTCGACACGGCGACGACGTGACGATCGTTGCGTACGGGCCCACGGTGCGCGTCGCGCTCCAGGCCGCCCAAGTGTGCGAGTCCGAGGGCGTTTCCGCCGAGGTCATCGACCTTCGGGCCATCAGCCCGCTCGACACCGCCGCCGTGGTGCGGTCGGTCAAGAAGACCGGGCGCTGCATCGTGGTCCACGAGGCGCCGACGCCGTTCGGCGTGGGCGCGGAGATCGCGGCCAGGGTCTCGGAGGAGGCCTTCTACGTGCTGGAGGCGCCGGTGGCGCGTGTCGGTGCGTTCCACACGCCCTACCCGGCGTCCAAACTGGAGCACGACTACCTCCCGAGCGTCGACCGCGTCCTGGACGCCGTCGATCGCGTGATGGTCCACTAGGGGGAGCGCCATGCCTACCTTTGAGACGTTCTATCTTCCCGACGCGGGCGAGGGCCTCACCGAGGCCGACATCGTCACGTGGCTCGTCGCCGTCGGCGATACCGTCGAGGTAAACCAGCCGCTGCTCGAGGTCGAGACGGCCAAGTCTCTCGTGGAACTTCCGTGCCCCGTGGATGGCGTGGTGACGGAACTGCTCGTCCGCGAGGGCGATACCGTCGAGGTGGGCGCGCCGATCGTCGTGTTTGATGTGGATCCTTTTGGGGCGGCGGGAATGCCCGCGCCCGGCCTAGGGGCAGCCGCTGACGCGTCAGATGCGGCCGGGATGGGCATTCCCGCCGCCCCCGGGACGGACATTCCCGCCCCCGCCGGGACATACGGCTTCCCGTCGACGGGGGCAGGCGCGCCCGCCGTTAGCACCTCCGCTCCCGCTCTCGCGGGGTATCCGTCGATGTACGACGATGCTGATCAGGGTGACGAGAGGCTTCGGGAGAGGCTCGTGCCCGCCGCGTACTCGCCCGACGGGTCGGCCCCGCACCACGAGCACCTCGCACACCACGAGCACGCGGAGCCGCTCGGGACCTACGCGCCCACGCCCGTCCCCGTTCACCACGAGGAGCCCGCCCCGGCGTCGCCAGCGGTGCTCGTTGGGTACGGCGTCACGTCGTTCGAGGCGGCGCGCCGCCCGCGCCGCGTGGAGGTGCTGTCGCCCTTCGGCGAGGAGACCGAGGCCGAGATCGATCACCCCGTCTTCGCCAAGCCGCCCGTGCGTCGGCTCGCGAAGGAGCTCGGCATTGACCTGTCCACCGTCAGCCCGTCGGGCCCCGGCGGCGTCGTCACGCGCGAGGACGTCCTGCAGCAGGCCAAGGCGCGCGAGCCGCGCACGCTTGCCACCTACGTCGGCGACGACCAGCCGTGGCTGGAGTCGGGGATCGTGAGCGCGGACGGCCGAATGACGCGCGTTCCCGTGAAGTCGGTCCGCAAGCGGACAGCGGAGGCGATGGTGCGGAGCGCGTTCACCGCGCCGCACGTGACGGTCTTCCACACGCTCGACATCACGGCAACGATGGACCTGGTCGCCAAACTCAAGACGGACAAGGAGTTCGCCGACGTTCGCGTCACCCCGCTCTTGATCGCCGCGAAGGCGCTGCTGTTCGCGATCCGGCGCCACCCCGAGGTCAACGCGTCGTGGGATGACGATCGCCAGGAGATCGTCTACAAGCACTACGTCAACCTCGGCATCGCTGCGGCGACCCCGCGCGGGCTCATCGTCCCGAACATCAAGGACGCGCACCGCTACGACCTCCACACGCTCGCCCAGGAACTTCAGGACCTGACGGCCGAGGCCCGGAACGGAACGACGTCCCTCGGAGCGATGCAGGACGGCACAATCACCATCACGAACGTGGGCGTCTTCGGCATCGACACCGGCACGCCGATCCTCAACCCCGGCGAGGCGGCGATCCTCGCGTTCGGCGCGGTGCGGCAACAGCCGTGGGTCCACGAGGGTGAGATCAAGATTCGCTGGGTCACCCAGCTCGCGCTCAGTTTCGACCACCGCCTGGTGGACGGCGAACTCGGGTCGCGCGTCCTGTCCGACGTCGCGACGGTGCTCGGCGACCCCACGAAGGCGCTCGTTTGGAGCTAGCCCATCGGGACGACGACCTGCTCGCCAGCCTCTTCGTCCGCTCTCTTGTGCGAGACGCCCGCGACTTCTTCCGCCTCGTCGGCCATCGCCTGGAGTCCCGACTTCTCCTTCAGAGGGAGGGACGGGAGGAAGAAGATCGCGACGAACGCCAAGACGATGAACGCGGCGGCGACGAGCATCACGCCCGCGATCGCCTGGGCGAACCCGATCTGGAATGGCGCCGCGAGCTGCGGGGCTAGGTCGTGGATGAACGACGTGTCGTTGAGCGAGAGGCCCGACGACTGGAGTTGCGCGGGATTTCCCGAGGTGACCGCAGCGATGACGGCGGCGTTTGTCGAACCCGGGACGTTCACGGCCGGATCCCGAATGGTTTGCAGGAAGGCCGGGGTCTGGGCCGCGGCCTTGAAGGCACCCGCGATCTTGGTCTGGACGTTGCTGAATAGCAGCGAGAGGAAGACGGCGGTGCCGAGGGACCCACCGATCTGACGGAAGAACATCACCGAGGCCGTGCCCGCGCCGTTGTCGCGGGCGGAGAGCGAGTTCTGAACCGCGAGCATGAGCGGCTGCATCAGCCCGCCCAACCCACCGCCGAAGATGACGGCGGCGCCAAATACCTTCCACAGCGGGCTGTCGTACTGGATCCGCGACAGCAGCAGGACGCCGGTCAGCATCAGGAACACGCCCCCGACCGGGATCCACTTGTAGTGGCCGGTCTTGTGGATGATGCGCGTCGCGACGATGGCCACGATCATGATGCCGACGGTGAAGGGAAGCATCGCGAGGCCGGCCTTGGTGGGGGTCATGCCGCGGGAGATCTGGAGATATAGCGGGATTCCGGCGAGGCCGCCGAACATTCCAAAGCCCATGATGAAGTTGACGAAGGTGGAGACCGCGACCGTGCGGTTCTTGAACATTCGCAGGGGCAGAAGGGCATCGTCTCCCGCAACGCGCTCCGCCAGGTAGAACAGCGCGAAACCCGCGACGGAGGTGGCGAACAGGGCGAGCGAAGTTCCGCTGGTCCAGCCCCACCCGTTGCCGCGCTCCAGCACGGTGAGGAGCGGGATGATGCCCAGCGTGAGTGCCGCAACGCCCCACCAGTCGACGCGTTGCTGACCACGGCCCATGTGGTGGACGTGGAGGACGCGGACGATCAGGACGAGGGCGATGGCGCCGAGCGGGACGTTGATGAGGAAGATCCAACGCCAGCCGGCAACGCCAACGATCGAGGCCGCGCCCGCGAAGAAGCCGCCGATGACCGGGCCGAGGACCGACGAGACGCCCCACACGCCGAAGAAGGCCGCCTGGTATTTGGTGCGTTCCCGCGGGGAGAGAAGGTCGCCGAGGATCATGATGGCGAGGGCCATGAGGCCGCCCGCGCCCGCGCCCTGGACGCCGCGGTAGGCCGCGAGTTGGTACATGGACGTCGTCGTCGCGCTGAGGGCCGAGCCGAGGATGAAGAGGCCCAGCGCGGTCACGTAGAGCGGCTTGCGGCCGAACATGTCGGAGAGCTTCCCGTACAGCGGCGTCGATATGGTGGCCGCAATCATGTATGCCGTCGTGACCCATGCCTGGAGGGTCAGGCCGTGAAGATCGTCGCCGATGGTGCGGATCGCGGTGGCGACGACCATCTGGTCGAGCGCAGCTAGGAACATGCCCACCATCAGCGCGAACACGATGAGGTTGATCTGGCGCCGGGTGGGCGCCACAAATGCCTTGGTCATGAGGATCCTTGCCGGGTCTACGCGGACCCTGATCGCGGGCGTTCACAAGCCTCAACCGCGCGGGCCCGGTCGGTATTCCCCAGTGTAGGACTGATCGGTGGCGCGCCCCGCGCTGGCGAGCCTCTCCACAGATTTTGTCCACAGGGGTGTGGAGAACAGCGGGCCCAACGGGGGCGACGGTGGAGAAACCTGTGGGGGAAGAGTGGATAGAAATACCTTCACAAACCGGCTTGCGGTGGCACCCGGAGAGGACTAGACCTATCCCTATCGGGATCGACCAGCACCATCGAGGGACCGGGCAACTGGGCCTTCAGGTCGAGGAAGATCTCGGGTTATCC
>JADGOS010000042.1 GCA_017882825.1 Demequinaceae bacterium
CGCATGCCGTGCGTCCACATCCAGTGCGCGGCGCGGTGGTACCAGAGGGCGTGGACGCCTGGATAGGCGGCGACGATGACGAAGGTGGAGCGCGCCGCGGGGTCGCGGTCGTGCGCCACCCGCACGTCCTCCACGAGCCTCGCGATCGGCCCGATGTGCCGCTGCGAGTGTTGCTGCGTCACGGTGTACTCCTCGATGTTCGGGGTGGTGGGCGGCCCGGGCCAGAGTAACGCTCGGGCCGCCCCTTTTCCTTCCCTGCCCCCCGGCGGAAGGAGGTGGAGCTACTCCATGAGGTCCGCGTACAGCACGGTCGAGAGGTACCGCTCGCCGAACGAGGGGATGATCACCACGATCGTCTTCCCCTTGTTCTCCGGTCGCTTCGCGACGATCGACGCCGCGTGAAGCGCGGCACCCGAGGAGATTCCCACGAGGAGGCCCTCCTCGCGTGCCGCCGCCCGCGCCGTGGCGATCGCCGTCTCGGAGTCGACGTCGATGACCTCGTCGTAGATCGCGGTGTTGAGGATCTCGGGGATGAAGTTCGCCCCGATGCCCTGGATCTTGTGGGGACCCGGCTCGCCGCCGTTGAGGATGGGAGACTCCGCGGGCTCGACCGCGATGACCTGGACGCTCGGCTTGCGGGCTTTGAGGACCTCGCCGACTCCCGTGATCGTTCCGCCCGTTCCGACGCCGGCAATGAGGATGTCCACCTTGCCGTCGGTGTCATCCCAAATCTCCACCGCAGTCGTTGTGCGGTGAATCTCGGGGTTGGCGACGTTCGCGAACTGCCGCGCGAGCACGGCGCCGGGACGGTCCTTCGCGATCTTCTCCGCCTCCTCGACGGCGCCCTTCATCCCCGCCGGTCCCGGCGTGAGGATGAGCTCCGCGCCGAACGCGCGGAGCAGGGCCCGACGCTCCTTCGACATGGTCTCAGGCATCGTGAGAACGACCTTGTAGCCGCGGGCGGCGCCGACGAACGCCAGGGCGATCCCGGTGTTGCCGCTCGTCCCCTCGACGATCGTCCCGCCCGGCTTGAGGGAACCATCCTTCTCGGCGGCGTCGATGATCGCCACTCCGATGCGGTCCTTGACCGAGCTTGCGGGATTGTAGAACTCGAGCTTCGCGAGCACGATCGCGCCGGAGCCCTTCGTCAGTTTGTTGATGCGCACCAACGGGGTATTGCCGATGAGTTGGGTCGCGTCGTCGTAGATCTTTGCCATGTCATGTCCTTCGTCGAGTGGGGTCCCGCGGCCCGTATGGGCCGATCGCGGGGTGTGAGGTGGGTGTGCGCCGAAGCGGGCACCGGTTAGGGCGGGCCTAGTCTGGGCGGGCCTAGTCTGGGCAAACTCAGTCGGGGCGAGCGCTGGCGTGGGCAGGTACCTGCCGGTGGCCGTGGGGCGGATGCCAGCGCTCTAGAGACAGCGGCAGCAGCCCTCGCCGCAGGCGCAGGTGCACGAACGAAGAGCCATGGAATCCATCATGGCCGCAGGGGACGACGAAGTCGCGCACGTGACGCGGAGCGTGGTGTCGCTCATGCCGTTCCCTCCCATCGTGGGTGCTGTCAGGGTAACGCCACTCCGGGCGCGGTGCAACTGTTCTCGACTTCATTACCCGGCGCGGCGGCCCCTTTCCGGCGCGCGGCGCCCCGCCGTCGCGAGTACCCTCGGGGTAGTCCGCAATGGTGCGGAAAGGAGAGCATCGTGGCCACCGCCGCCGTATTCAACCGTGAGATCATCGCCGAGCCGGAGGTCGTCTGGAGGACGGTCACGGACATCGACCGATGGCCGCGCATCCTCTCGAGCCTCGCGTCGCTCGACCGACTCGAGGGAACGGGCCTCGCGCCGGGGGTGCGGTGGAGGGAAACGCGGCTGATCCTGGGGGTCACCGCCGTGGTCGAGATGACGGTGACCGACGTGCAGGAGGGCAGGAGTTTCACGCTTGCCGCGAGCGCGGAAGATGCCACGATCGGCCTCACCTATCGCATTAAGCCGTCGTCGCTCGGAACGCGGCTCGAGGTCACGGTCAACGCGGACGGGGCTGGCGTCGGGCTGGGCAAGCGCCTCCGGGGCGTCATCGCCGGCGGAGGGGCAAAGCTCGCCCGCGAGATGATCGAGCGCGACCTCGCCGACTTCCAGGCCGCCCTGCGGCCCTAGCGGCCCGCGGTCGCGCCAAGACACCGAGACGCCCGGATACCCGGACACCAGCACAGCTGGACACCCGGGCACCCGGACACCTAGACAGCGGAGCGGCGGCGACCGCAGACTTGACCCGTCCCCGCCGGCGGCGTAGCCGGGTCTCGGGGCCCGTCCATCGGCGATTGGGAGACACTCATGGACTTCGACTGGCTGAGTCTTGGCGGCGTGAACTGGATCGGGGTGCTCGTCGCGTTCCTCGCGACCTTCGCCCTCGGCTGGCTCTGGTACTCCGAGATCGCGTTCTACCCGGTGTGGCATCGCCTCGGCAAGACCACCGACGAGGAGATGAAGAACGCGAACATGGGCATCGCCTTCGGCGGCACCGTGGTGTTCAACCTCCTCGGCGTCATCCTCCTCGCGATGCTCATGGCCGCGCTCCACGTGACCGGAGTGGGCGGGGGAGCGGCCCTCGGGGCGCTCCTCGGGCTCGTCTTTCGCGGCGGCGCGCACGCGATACACAATGGCTTCGCGATACGCGACCCCAGGATCACGCTGATCGACGCGGCAGCGGATACCGCGGGCCTCGCGCTTGCGGGCGCGATTCTCGCGCTCTTCGCCTAGGCCGCTACGCCGCCGAACCGCCGGCGACCGCGGGCCGGGTGACCGGCCCGCGGCTACTCGCTGACCTTGATGGGCAGGGTCTTCAGGCGCTGGACGGCCACGAACACCGCCGCGACGGTGGTGATCCCCAGCAGGATCAGCGCGGGCGTCAATCCGAGGTCGCTCGTGACGTTCCACGTCGGGTGGCTCGAAAGGAGCCGCTCGGCGGGGGCGAGCGCCCACTGGCGAATGCTCACGTCTTTGACCCCGGGGATGTAGCCCGCCAGCACGCCCTCCCACAGGAGCGCGTAGATGAGGCCGACGATGATGGGGCTCTTCGACACGATCGCGATCGCGAAGAACACGGCGGTGTAGGCGATCGAGGCGAGCGCAGTGGCCGTTCCGAGGGCGAGCGCGAGCTGCCAGTCCTGGTCGCCAGCGATCGCGACGCCGGCGACCATCGCGGCAACGGTGAAGACGAGCGACGTCCCGAGGGCCACCACGAGTTTCGAGAAGGCGATCGTGCGCCGCGGGATGGGCTTGGCGAGCAGGTAGACGATGGAACCATCCTCGATCTCCGACGCGATCACCCCCGTGCCGATCAGCAGGCACATGACGGGAACGAGCGTTCCGAGCCCGAAGTTCTGCATGGTCGCGGCCGACGACGTGATCGAGGCGTCCGTGCCCCACCGGACGAGCCCGGCGACGGCGAGCAGGAGCCCGGCGATGCCGAAGAGCATGATGGAGCGTCGGCGCCCAAGGAGCGCGCGAATGGTCAGGCGCATCACCACGAGGTTCATCGGATTCGGTCCATTTCTGCCGCGGTCATCGCGACACCAGGTAGGCGAAGACGCTCTCGAGCGACTCGTCGGCGGGGGTCACCTCGAAGAGGGAGATGGCGGTCGACTGGGCGATTCGGGGCAGGGCCTCCACGAAGCGGCCAAAGTCGGAGGCCTGAACCTCGAGCCCAGCGGGGGTGAGGCGCACGGCATCGGCCGAGCCGTCGGCGATGATGGCAGCCGCGAGGGCTCGGTCGTTCGCCGAGGTGATCATGTACTGGTGGGGCCGCTCGGTCATGAGGCGACGAATGCTTCGGAAGTCGCCCGACGCCGCCTGGCGGCCCGCGACCACCACCTCGATCGTCCCCGCGATGTCCTCCACCTCCTCGAGGATGTGGCTGCTGAACAGCACCGTGCGTCCGTCGGCGCCGAGGCGCTGAAGGAGCGCGAGCAGGTGCATGCGCTGGCGCGGATCCATCCCGTTGAACGGCTCGTCGAGCAGGAGCACCTCGGGGTCGTGGACGAGCGCGGTCGCCATCTTGATGCGCTGCTTCATGCCCTTGGAGAACTTCCCAATTTCCCGATCGCGGGAGTCCATCATGTCGACGGCATCGAGCGCGGCGCGGGTGGCTGCGCTCGGATCGGGGAGCAGGTGAAGCTCCGCGTTCGCATGGACGAAGTCCCAGCCCGTCATCGCGTCGAACATCGCCTCCGCCTCCGGCACGAGGCCGATGCGCCGGTACAGTTCCGGGTTGCTCCAGACGGGAATGCCATCGAGCGTCACGGTTCCGGCCGACGGTAGGAGGAAGCCGCTCATCATGGAAAGGAGCGTCGTCTTGCCCGCGCCGTTGGGGCCGAGCAGCCCGGTGACGCCGGGTCCGATGCTCATCGTGACGTCGTTGACGGCGACGACGTTTCCGAACCAGCGCGAGACGGCGTTCAGTTCGACGGTGCTCACACGCCACCTACCTTCTTGAAGCGACGCATGAGGAGTGCGAGGGAGGCCGCCACGATCGCGACGAACACGAAGGAGAACACCAACCCGCCCGTGAGCCCGTCGGGTTTGACGCCCGCGTTGAGGGGAGCGACACCGAGCCATGATGCGCCGAGGCCGTCGACGAGCGCGAAGGGATCGAGCATCGCCGCGTACGCGGCGCTCCCCTCCGAGAACTTCAGCCCAAGGATGGCGACCGCGATGTTCGCAAACCCGGAGGCCAGGACCAGGGTCGTCATGATGGCGGCGACGCCGAGCCCCTTCCGGAGAGTGATCGACGCGAGGAGCATCGACAGCGCCGTCAGCAGGAGGGCGAGCACGGCCGCCATCGCGACGCCCCCGAGCGCGGCCCATAGTTCGTGCCAGACGGGGAACTTCGCGAGGAGCGCGCCGACGAGGAGAACGACGATGGGGGCGGTGATGTAGAGGAAGACACCCAGCGCGACGCCGCAGAACTTCGCGAGCACGTAGTCGCGTCGCAGGATGGGCCGAGACAGGTAGAGCGGCATGACGCCATCGCGGAGATCGCGGGAGATGGCGTAGGGCGCGCGTCCGGCGACGAACATCGCGATCAGGAGCCACATCCCGCCCGCGTACTGGGTGTACGAGAGGGGGAGCGTTGTGCCTCCCGTGACGACGGTGATCGCGACGATGATGAGCGCCGGCGCAATGATGAGTCCCGTGAGGACCCACGGCATCGCCTTGACCTTCGACGGCCGTCCGAGCCCGTAGCAGCCCCGGAGGGTCTCGATCAGGAGCGAGCGGAACGCCCATCCCCTGCCCAGACGCGGTCCGTCGTAGTGTCGGAAACCGATGTCGTGGATGACGCTCTCGGTGGTGACGCCGCCGCTGGTGACGCCGCCGCGGGCTGGTGCGCTAGACATGGGCCGCCTCCTCTTGGCTCGTGACGGCCTCGGATTCGAAGATCTCGGACAGGTGATGGCGCCTGCGCTGGAGTCGGATCAGCCCGACCTTGAGGTCGGCGACGACCGCCACGATCCACTGCGGCACGGCCTCGTCCGTCAGTTCCACCGCGAACGTCCCGGCCCGAGATCCGATGGCGACGTTGGCGCCCTTCCTCCTCAGCCGGGCCACGACGTCGTCCGCCCGATCGGTCACCTCGACGAGCATCGCGCCGCTGAGCTGCGTCGCGTCGGCCGTCGAGGTCGAGCGGCTGAGCACCCCAGCCTCGATGACGACGAGGTGGTCGGCGATGCGCTCGAGTTCACCGAGCAGGTGGGACGTGACCACGACGGAGATGCCGAAGTCGCCGCTGATGCGGGCGATGAGGCCGAGCATCTCGTCGCGCCCGGCGGGGTCGAGGCCGTTCGTGGGCTCGTCCAGGAAGACCAGCTGGGGATCGTGCACGAGCGCCTGCGCGAGTTTGACGCGCTGCTTCATGCCGGTGGAGTACCCGCCGATCGGGCGGTAGCGCTCCTCGTAGAGGCCGACGTGACGCAGGGTATCGGCGGCGCGCTCGCGGGCGACGTGTGAGGGCAACCCCGACATTCGCGCCATGTGGACCAGGAACTCCGTGGCCGAGACGTCGAGCGGGAGGCAGTCGCTTTCGGGCATGTACCCCACGACCTCCCGGATCTTCAGGCCGTCCGTGAGGCAGTCGAAGCCGAGGATGCTCGCCGTCCCCGACGTCGGCGGGATGAGGCCGAGGAGGATCTTGATGAGCGTGGACTTGCCGGCGCCGTTCGCGCCGACGAGGCCGACGACTCCCGTGGGCAGTTCCACGGTGAGGTTCGATACGGCGACGACGGGCCCGAACGTTCGGGTAAGCGCGTGCGTGCTGATGATGGACACGTCTTCACCGTAGGCGACGAAATGGCGTACGGCCATGGGGGGGATGCCCGATCTTTCCGCCGCGGGACCCTGAGGCGCTCGTCCGCGAGGAGGAGGGTGGAGCGGGCGACGGGAATCGAACCCGCACCATCAGTTTGGAAAACTGAGGCTCTACCATTGAGCTACGCCCGCGAGACAACGCACGGTGCCCGCGACGCCGCTGAGGCGGCGCGTACTAGAGTAGCCGAGCCCGGCCGTCGCCGGTATCGCAGGTGCACGGGGTGTAGCGCAGTTTGGTAGCGCATCCGCTTTGGGAGCGGAAGGCCGCAGGTTCGAATCCTGTCACCCCGACGGTTCGGCTCGCGCCGCCGCTGGGGGCGTCGCCTCGCGCGAACCGTCGCGGTTGGACCGGAGCGCGAAGCGCGGAGGGAACACCCCGACGGGTTCGCCCGGGGGCGAACACCCCGACGAGGAGCCTCCGCGGTCGGTGTTGGAAGCCGCCGTAGGCGCCGGAACACCCCGACGGGTTCGCCGAGCGCCGGAACACCCCGACTGGTTCGCCGAGCGCCGGAACACCCCGACCGAGGAACCCGCCGGTCGGCGCACCGGGTAGCCTCTCGGAGTCCCGCGCAGGACGCGCGAAGAGTCAGCCCCCAGGAGCCCGCAGTGACCAGCGCCGTCGAAACCCTTGATGCCACCACAGTGAAGATCACCGTGACGCTCACCGAGGAAGAACTTGCCCCCATGCTCAAGCACGCCTATGAGCACCTGGGCGAGAGCGTCAACGTCCCCGGCTTCCGCAAGGGCAAGGTCCCCGCGAAGATCCTCGAACAGCGGATCGGTCGCGGTGCCGCGATCGAACACGCCGTCAACGACGGCATGGGCGAGTGGTACGGCGCGGCGATCGAGGAGCACTCGCTCCGGCCGCTCGGCCAGCCGGAGATCGACGTCGTTCGTATCCCCGGCCAGGTGGAGGGCGACGCGGGCCTTGAGTTCACCGCGACGGTCGACATCAGCCCCGCGATCACCCTCCCCGCCGCCAAGTCCATCACGCTGACCATCGAGGGAGCGGCCGTCGAGGAGGCGGACGTTGACGCCCGCCTCGACTCCCTTCGCGCGCGTTTCGCAACCCTCACTGGCGTCGATCGCCCTGCCGCCGATGGCGACTTCGTCACGCTTGATCTCTCGGCGACGCTCGACGGCGTCGAGGCGGACGCCGTCCAGGGAACCTCTTACCAGGTCGGCTCCGGCTCGATGCTTGAGGGCCTCGACGCGGTCATCCTCGGCCTCAGCGCGGGCGAGGAGACCTCCTACGAGGGTCCGCTCGCTGCGGGCGACCACGCCGGCGAGACGGCGCTGATTCGCGTCAAGGTGACGGCCGTCAAGGACCGCGAGCTTCCCGCGGCCGACGACGCCTTCGCGCAGCTCGCCTCCGAGTTCGACACCATCGAGGAACTGCGCGCCGAGCTCCGCGATCAGGTGGCGAAGGTGCAGCTCAACAACCAGGCCGTGGAGGCCCGCGTCGCGCTCCTCGAACACCTCAAGACTGCGGTGCCCTTCGATGTCCCCGCGCGCACGATCGAGCACGAGGTGCACCAGCACCTCGAGTCCGAGGGTCGCCTCGAGGACGATGAACACCGCGCGGAGGTCACGAAGGAAGCCGGTGAGGCCCTCCGTGCCCAGATCCTCCTCGACCAACTCGCGGTCGACCTGGGCATCAAGGTCGAGGAGTACGAGATCCTCGACTTCCTCATCGCGATGTCCCGCCAGTACGGAATGGACCCCGAGGAGTTCATCGAGCAGATGAGGCGTGCGAACCGCATCCCCGCGATCGTTGCCGACGTCGTGCGGTCAAAGGCGGCCGCGCACGCGTTGCGCCAGGCGACCGTCAAGGACGGCAAGGGCAAGGTCATTGACCTCACCGACGTGATCGGCTCAGAGGCTTCCGACGCCAGGCGCGCCGAGGCCTTCGCCGCGGGTCGCGAGGCGGCGAAGCAGGACTAGGTGCCGAACGTCGTGGAGCCCGAACAGAAGCTGCTGTCGGGGTTGTTCGTGCAGTCGCTGATCGCCCAGGCGAAGAAGGCGATGTAGGCGATGATCCCCAGGATGCATAGCACCGCAAAGAAGTAGTTGAGGATGAGCCCGGCGAGTCCCACCCCGGCATAGTCTGCCTCGCCGCGCTTGGCTGCCCTGCGTCCGAGGTGACCGAAGACGATCCCCGCGATGTTCGCGAAGAAGGGGATGAACAGGCCCCCGCCCACCGCGCAGAGCGAGACGATGTTCATCCACGACTTGGGCTTCTTCTGCGCCGGGTATCCGTAGGGGTAGTAGCCATCGGGGGCCGGGTAGCCCGGCGCCGGCGCGGGGTAGCCCTGTGGCGCCAGGGGGTAGGCCTGCGGTGCCGGAGGGTAGGCCTGCGGTGCCGGAGGGTAGCCCGACGGAGTAGCGGGCGCGGCTGGGCGCCCGCCGGGGGGTGTCGCGAATGGGTCGCCTGCCGTGGGTTCGGTCATTGCACTCTCCTCATAGGGGTGACTGTAGCGAAGTTGGGACGCCATCGCCGAGCCCAGTCGCGACGGGTTCACCCAGTAGCGAAACGGCCCGCGTTGGGGCATGGGGCGCCACCGGCTCGCGTTAGTGTCAAGACATGATCGCGCACGATCCGCGCACCGGATCAGGGCGCCGAGGAGGGAAGCAATGAACCAGCCACACATGGCGGGATCCGACGGTATGGGGATGGGCCTCCAGGACTCGATCTTCAATCGCTTGCTGCGGGAGCGGATCATCTGGCTGGGATCCGAAGTTCGCGACGACAACGCGAACGCGATCTGCGCGCAGATGATGCTCCTGGCCGCCGAGGACCCGGACAAGGACATCTACCTCTACATCAACTCGCCCGGAGGCTCCATCACGGCCGGAATGGCGATCTACGACACCATGCAGTACATCAAGCCCGACGTTTCGACCGTCGCGGTGGGCATGGCAGCTTCCATGGCTCAGTTCCTCCTGTCCTCGGGCGCGAAGGGCAAGCGCTTCGCGACCCCTCACGCCCGCGTCATGATGCACCAGCCCTCGGGCGGCATTGGGGGTTCGACGACGGACGTCAGGATCCACGCCGAACTCATCCTGCACATGAAGACCCAACTCGCCGAGCTGACGGCGGAGCAGACGGGCAAGAGCATCGAGCAGATCAACAAGGACGCGGACCGCGACCGCTGGTTCACGGCCGACGAGGCGCTCAAGTACGGATTCATCGACAAGGTCGTGACCCACGAGAGCGAGGCCGGCCCTCGCGCCGACTCGGCTTCCCAAGACGTCGCCCCCAAGGGCGCCGGCTCGACTGACGCAGGAGGCAAGGCGTGACCCAGGAGATCACCGGGCGATACATCCTGCCCGAATTCGAGGAGCGGACCGCCTACGGCTTCCGCCGCAACAACCCGTACTCCAAGCTGTTCGAGGACCGCATCATCTTCCTCGGCGTCCAGATCGACGACGCCTCCGCCGACGACATCATGGCGCAGCTCTTGGTGCTTGAGTCCCAGGACCCCGAGCGCGACATCACCCTGTACATCAACTCGCCCGGCGGCTCCCAGACCGCGCTCACCGCGATCTACGACACGATGCAGTACATCAAGCCGGAGATCCAGACCGTGTGCCTTGGCCAGGCCGCGTCCGCCGCGGCCGTGCTCCTCGCAGCCGGTACGCCGGGCAAGCGACTTGCGCTGCCAAACGCCCGCGTGATGATTCACCAGCCTCACATCGAGGGCGGGGAGCGGGCGCAGGCCTCGGACATTCAGATCTACGCCGAGGAGATGGTGCGGATGCGTGAGTGGCTCGAGGAGACGCTCGCCCACCACACCGGCCAGAAGGCGGAGAAGATCCGCGAGGACATCGAGCGCGATACCTTCCTGAGCGCCCAGGAGGCCAAGGACTACGGCTTTGTTGACCAGGTGCTCGCGAGCCGCAAGGCCCCCGCGGCCGCAGGGAAGTCCTAACCAGCCCGAACGTCGGGCGCCGTAACCGCCTACCAAGCCTCGGCGTCGAGCCACCGCGAGGGCCGGGCAGACCGGGCGCCGGGAGCAAACGATCGGCGGCGCGTCGCTGGCCAGGGCACCCAGGGCCTGGGTAGCCTGAAGAGACGTGATGGCGTGCCACCAGGACGCGTCACGGCGCCCGCGAACGGAAGGAGGGTGCTATGCCTCGGCCGACGGATAGCGGCGACCTCCTCAAGTGCTCCTTCTGCGGCAAGACGCAGAAGCAGGTCAAGAAGCTCATCGCGGGGCCCGGCGTCTACATCTGCGACGAGTGCATCGAGTTGTGCAACGAGATCATCGAGGAGGAGTTCCAGGAGCAGGTCGAGCAGGAACTGACCGAGCTGCCCAAGCCGCGCGAGATCTTCGCGTTCCTCGAGGAGTACATCGTGGGCCAGGAGAGCGCCAAGCGCGCCCTGAGCGTCGCCGTGTACAACCACTACAAGCGCGTCCGCGCCGCCGAGGTGAAGCCCAAAGCCGGGGCCGACGGCAAGACCGAGGAACTGGTGGAGATCGCCAAGTCCAACGTGCTGTTCATCGGGCCGACGGGGTGCGGCAAGACCTACCTCGCGCAGACGCTCGCGAAGATGCTCAACGTCCCGTTCGCCATCGCCGACGCGACCGCGCTGACCGAGGCGGGCTACGTCGGCGAGGACGTGGAGAACATCCTTCTCAAGCTCCTGCAGGCCGCCGACTACGACGTCGAGAAGGCCCAGCGCGGCATCATCTACATCGACGAGATCGACAAAGTGGCCCGCAAGGCCGAGAACCCGTCGATCACGCGGGACGTGAGCGGGGAGGGAGTGCAGCAGGCGCTGCTGAAGATCCTCGAGGGGACCACCGCGTCGGTGCCGCCGCAGGGCGGGCGCAAGCACCCCCACCAGGAGTTCATCCAGATCGACACCACCAACGTGCTGTTCTTCCTCGGGGGCGCGTTCTCCGGTCTCGAAGAGATCATCAGCCACCGCGTCGGGCGCAAGGGGATCGGCTTCGGCGCTCAGTTGCGGGAGGCCGACAACTCCGACCTGTTCGCGTTGGTGCAGCCCGCCGACCTCCACAAGTTCGGGCTCATCCCCGAGTTCATTGGGCGCATGCCCGTCGTCGCGACCGTTACGCCCCTGGACGTTGACGCGATGGTGAAGATCCTGACCGAGCCCAAGAACGCCCTGGTCAAGCAGTACCAGCGGATGTTCGAGATCGACGGCGTGGAGTTGCTGTTCGAGGAAGACGCAATCCACGCGATCGCGGAGCAGGCGCTGCTCCGCGGGACGGGCGCGCGCGGGCTCCGCGCGATCCTCGAGGAAGTCCTGCAGCAGACGATGTTCGACGTTCCCGGCCGGGACGACATCTCGCAGGTGACGATCACGCGCTCCACCGTCCTTGAGCGCGTTGCGCCGACGATCGTGTCGCGGGCGAAGCGCGCGGAGGCGGGAGCGGGCGGCGCTGGCGGCGCCGGCGGCTTCCCCGGGCCTGAGGCGGAGCCTCAGGCCAAGACGGCTTAGCGCGCCCGAAGGGCTCCTCCGGCAAAGCTGGCTTGGAGCGCCCGAAGGGGGGATCCTCAGGCCAGGACCGCGTCGGGCGCCCGAAGGGCTCCGCCTCGCCGCGCGCATGCGCGGCGCCTGGAAACGCCCACCCGGAGCCCGGCCCGGGCGCCCCTGCGGTCCCTGGGTGCACGTTTCGAGGCTCGCGGCCCGGTGCGGGCGCCGCTGCGGTCCGTGGGTGCACGTTTGGGGTCGATTCCGTGCTCTCACCGACCGCAGGGAGGTTCTCACCGCCGAAAGGGCCGGTTCGCGCGCACCCAGGGACCGCAGCGACGCTAGCTGGCACGCGCCCGTGAGTCCGGCTGAGCGTGCGAGCTCGCCGCGACCCGCAAGCGTGCCGCGACCGCGCGTCGGACGCGATCCCTGCACCACTCCGGACGGTCGGTGACGTCCTCGAAAGTAAGGCGAATCGTCGTGATCCCGAGGGTGGCGAGATCCGCATCACGCGCGAGGTCGCGCCGGCGAGAGGCGTCGTCTCCGTGGAACCGGCGTCCGTCCAGCTCGATGGCCACGCGCGCGCGAACGTGAAAGAGGTCGAGCCGGTAGCGCCGACGGCCGACCGCGACCTCGACCTGCGGGGAGAAGCCGGCGAACTCGCCTGTGTTGAATACGCGGGTGATCGCCAGGTGCTCAAGGAGACTCTCTGGCCCGAGCGAGAGATCATCGAGGAGGCGCTCCAGGGGCCGACGCCTGCGGATTCGGGGAAGGGCGTTGGCCCGCTCGCGGAGCGCGGCCCCGGTCGTTCGACCGCTGCGCACGGCGTCGACGACAAGCGACGCGCCCTCGTCGTGCGGAAGCTCGGCCCACGACTGGAGCACGGCGTCGGCCACGGACACGAGCTTCAGGCCGCGGACCTGGGCGAAGTCCGGGGAGACGGTCCAACGGAGGACGCGCACCCCCGGGGGAGGGCGGAGGTGTGTCGCGCGATCGACGGCGATCGTGACGATGTGAGGCTCGCGCGTGCGTAGCCCGTGAAGGAAGGCCGCAGACGTGGAGGCGACCGCCGCCCGATCGCCCGACCAGAGCAATACGGCGTCGCTCCTTGCGCCAAAGTCCCGCGCGTGACGAGCGGCGACGTACGCATCCGGGAGCAGGCGGACGACGGCGCCCCGACGCGACGCGCCGTCGAGGGCTCGACGCGAGTACAACGCGACGAGGTCGCGTCTCCGATATGCACGCGGCGCGGCCTCGACGAAGCTCACGAGCGTCCCGTGTGCGTTTCGGTCGGGGCGCTCCACGAGAAAGGCGTGTGGCACCTAGTCCTGGCCCGCGGGTCCGTCGGCGCCCGTGACGCAGTTGCCGTTGAGGTCGCAGTCGACGCGCTCCGAGTGCGGGTTGTAGACGTGCACGGGGATCGGGGTCGAGGTGGTGTGGGCGACGCCGGGGGCGTCCCGCCAGGAGGCGCCGCCGTTCGTCGAGTACGTGCCGCGCCAGGACGTCGTGAGGCGGATGACGACGTCCCGCTCGGCGTACATGTAGGTGTGGGTGACGGTCGCGTTGGGGTATGCGGCCCCGGGCTGGGTCGTGACGGTCTGGGCGCCGTCGCCCCACGTCCAGGTGTACGCCGACGCCGTGGCGCGGATCGTGACCGGCGTGCCGAGGAGCGTGACGTTTCGGGTGCGGGGGGCGCGGTCGACGTAGACGATTGTCGGGACGGTGGTGAGGACCCAGCCCGTGTTGGGCTGGATCGTGATGGTGCTGGGGGCGATGGGCATCTCCTCCCACGCGTGTGCGAGCGCGTTGGCGAAGATCTCCGCGGAACATTGGTACCCCGACATCATCGTCCACGCCGACCAGGTCCCGTTGGCCTTGCGGAAGCGCATCCACCACGGGTCGAGGGCCTCGGTGCCGTCGTCGCAGATGAACCCCAGACCGTCGGAGCACGTACCTGAGGGGTCGGACACGGAGAACCCGAAGCAGACGGGCTGGCGCATCCACTCCTCGACACGACCGGACCCCGAGGCGCCCGACGTGGGGGCTCCCTGGGCGGCAGCTTCGGAGGCTGTGACGGTGACTGAACTACCTCCCGTATCCCCGCTGATCGCGCCGGAAAGGAAGCCGGTGGCCAGGCTGGCCGCGATGCCGAACGACAGGTGCTTCCAATGGCGAAGGCTGATTGGCGGGTTACTTGACTTGTGCTTCGGCATCGCTCACCCGCCAGTTGGTGTTGTCAAGACTCATTCGGAGCGATATCCGTCCAATCTCGCCAGCATCGATTTGCCCGATGGAGCCGTCCGAATGGTGAACGATCGATAGACCCTCGGCGTAGTCGAAGGTCACGTATGTGAAGCCGTCAACC
>JADGOS010000043.1 GCA_017882825.1 Demequinaceae bacterium
GGCGAGGCGACGGCTCAGGACCGTGAGCCCCACCTCGTCGAGGAGGAGCAGGTGGTCGTAGAGGTCCATGTCGGGAGTGGCGTTCCTGCGCGCAATGTTGCGGGGCACCTTCAGAACGAGCCGCGCCCGCTGGAGGTCCAGCGGGTAGTCGCGATACAGCGGCGGGACCTCCTCGAGGGTAGTCACCTCGTCGATCCAGGGGCCGAAGCGGTCGTACTCGCTCGTTCCCGCGCGCATGGTCTGCACCGTCACTCGTTTCGTTTGGGGGTGGGTTAACTGTCCTGGCCGATGCGGTTCAGCACCTCGGTGCACGCGGCCAAATTCGCGCCTGCGAGCTTGTCGAATATCCGGAGGCGCACGCTCGCCAACTGGGCCGGGCGCACTTGGTCGAGCCGGAGCCTGCCGCGTTCGGTGAGAACCGCGTCGTGCCCCCGCCCGTCGAGCGCGCTCAACTGGCGCTCCGCGAGGCCCTTCGCCTCAAGCACCTTCACCACCCTCGTGACCGCCCCGGGGCTGAGAGCCGTGTGAGCGGCGAGGTCTCCCATGCGAAGCCGACGCCCGGGCGCCTCCGAGAGGTGCATCAGGACGAAGTACTCGCTCGTCCGGAACCCCTCGGCGCGGCCTAGGTCGGCCTCAAAGGTGCGGGGCACGTAGATGACGATGCGGGCCAGTGCTCGCAGGAACGCGTCCTGCGCGGCCGTGAGGGCGCCGGGGGCCGGCTGCGAGTCGTCCGCAATCATCCGGTTACTTTATTGCTAAAGCAGTTTGGGCGCCTAGGACCCCGGTCCCGGGCGGCTGGCCGCCGACGGGCCTCCCTTACCCCGCGGTTCCCCCGCAGCACTCCGACGCCATCCAGTTGACGAGCTCGCGAAGCAGTGCCATGTCGACGCGGTAGCGCAGGAATGTGCCCTGCCGTTCGACCGTGACCACACGCTCCATCTTCAGACGATCGAGGTGGTGGGAGAGACTCGACCCGCCCATCCCCAGCGCGTCCGCCACCTCGCCGACCACGAGTCCCTCCGGGTGCGCCGCGATGAGGGCGCGCACGATGCGCAGCCGGGGCTCCGTCCCGATCACCGCGAGGAGGTCGGCGTACCTGGGGAGCGGGTCGTCGAGGGTCTGGACAGGTAGTTCGTCGTTTGCCATACTTCCATGCTACGGTAACTACCGAAATAGCGCCAGCCAAGGAGGCCCTCGCGTGTCCGTACCCGCCGTCGATCCTGGTCGCCCCTCGACCGCGTCGCCCACTGGAGCCGCTGACGGCGCCCCTGCCCCGTCCGGCGGCCTCGACCCGCGGCGCTGGAAGGCCCTCGTCGTGCTCTGCCTCGCGCTCGTCGTGGTGAGTATGGACGCGCTCATCGTCAACGTCGCGCTGCCGACGATCGGGGCTGCGCTCGGGGCGGGGACCGGCCAGCTCCAGTGGGTCGTCGACGCGTACACCATCGCCTTCGCGGGGGCGGTGCTCTCGATGGGTAGCCTCGGCGACCGGTTCGGCAGACGACGCGCGTTGAGCGCGGGGCTGGTGGTGGTCGTCGTCGGCTCTCTGGTTGGTGCGCTCGCCACGACGCCCGGGGTACTCATCGCCGGCCGGGCCGTCATGGGGCTCGGCGGGGCGCTCGTCTGCCCCGCGACGCTCTCCATCGTCACCCACACCTTCCCGCGCCACGAGCGCGGTAAGGCGCTCGCCGTCTGGTCGAGCTTCTCCGCCCTCGGGATCATCGTCGGCCCGCCCGTCGGCGGGCTCCTTGTCGAGCGGTTCTGGTGGGGATCGGTGTTCCTCATCAACGTGCCGCTCGCGCTCGCCCTTGTTGTGCTCATCTGGCGACTGGTGCCCGAGTCCCGTGACTCCCGGCGCACGCCGCTCGACGTGCCGGGAGCGATCCTGTCTGCGGCCGCCCTCGTGGCGCTCGTCTACGCGATTATCGAGGTGCCTGGGCGGGGGTGGGCCGACGCCCGCACCCTGACCGGCTTCGGCGCGGCCGCCCTCCTGCTCGGAGCGTTCGTCCGTCGCCAGAGACGCGCCGCTCACCCCCTGCTCCCGGTGGGCCTCTTCCGCAACCCGCGATTCTCGGCCGCGAACGCCTCGCTCGCGTTGAGCTTCCTCGCGATGGCCGGCACCCTCTTTGTGCTCACCCAGATGCTCCAGGGCGTGCTCGATTTCTCGCCGCTCCGGGCGGGCGTCGCGATGCTGCCAGCCGCGAGCCTGGTGCTCACCGCTCCCTTCGCGGCGCCGCTGGTCCGACGCGTCGGGACTACCGCCGTGGTGAGCGGCGGTCTCGCCGTGCAGGCCGTCGGCATCCTCGTCGCCGCCACGGGCACGGACGCGATGGGGTACCCACGGATCGCGGCGGCGCTGACCCTCTTCGGACTCGGGATGGGTCTCGCCATGCCCGCGGCGACGGAGTCCATCATGAACAGCCTCTCGATTGACCGCGCCGGCGTCGGGTCGGCACTCAACGACACGACGCGCAACGTGGGCGGGGCCCTTGGCGTGGCGGTGATCGGCAGCGTGCTGTCCGCGGTCTATCGGTCGCACGTCGCACCGGAGCTCTCGTCGCTGCCTGCGCCGCTGCATGACGCGGCCCAGGGGTCCCTCGGTGGGGCGCTCGGGGTGGCCGGGACGCTCGGCCGTGACGGCGCCGCGCTCGCGGCGGCCGCGCGGGACGCCTTCGTGGCCGGTAGCGCCGCGTCTCTTGCCGTCGCCGCGGGAGTGCTCGGGCTCGGTGCGGTCGTGGCGGGCGCGCTCCTGCCTAGCCGCGACTCACGGCCGCGCGCGGAACTGAGCGAACTCTCCGAGCCCGGCTGACGCGGGCTAAGAACCAGAACCATAACGTAGTTCCGCCACAGTGTTGGCTGCGGCCAGATAGTCAACGTGTTGACCATCCCTCACCTCAATGCCACCATCCTCCGCGCTCCCGCGCCGACGGGGTTCCGCCAGCCAGTCCCCACCCGGGTTCGGTTTGCACCACTTTCACCATCTGGTGCTAGCGTTGTCATATGCGCCGAGCAACGATAACCGTGCCCGATGAGCTGGCCCACGCCCTCGACGAGTTCATCGCGGCGCAACCCGCGCGCCCCTCGCTGACCTCCGTCGTCGAAGCCGCGCTCGAGTCGTACCTGCTTGCGCCGGTCGCCAGTTCATCGTCCAGGTTGGCGCACGTCGCCCGCTCGCGCGGGCGCCTCGTCGCGGCCGCCCGCGCGCACGGCGCCACTCGCGTGGGCCTGTTCGGTTCCGTCGCCGAGGGCGCCGATGGCCCCAATTCGGATATTGACCTCTGGGTCGAGACCGGGCCCGGGGTCACGCTGTTTGACCTGGCCGCGATGCGCGCCGAGCTGGAAGATTTGCTCGACTCCCCCGTCGACCTCCTCACGCTGGGCGGGCTCGACGACCGCGCCCGCGAGGACCTGATCGCGCGATCGTTCGTCCTGTGACGACGGCCCGCCTCCCCGCCCGCGACGTCGCCCGACTGCACCACATCGCCGAGGCCTGCGACCGCATCGTCCGCTATAGCGCCAGCGGCCGCGCGTCCCTCGCCGACGAGCGCACCTACGATGCGGTGCTGAGGTGCCTCACGATCATCGGCGAGGCGCTGGGCGCGCTCAGCGACGACACCTACGTGCGGCTCGGCTCAGTACCCCCACACCTGCCCAAGGCCCAGCGCAACCTCATCGTCCACGAATACTGGCGCATCGATCCCGACGTCGTGTGGGCGACGGTGGAGCGCCACGTGCCCTTGCTCCGAGACGACGTCATGGCTCTGCTTGGGCGGTGACGGCGCCACCGATCCCGCGCGTTCAGCCATACCGTGGCCGACCGCCAGACAGGGACCGCCCTGGGAAGAAAGCCCTGCCCAAGTTAGAGGAGGTAGTACGGACCAACACTGTCAATCACGCAGGGTCGAGCCACCCTGGAATCCGACCGTGCATCCCTGTGCCTCGAGCAGCGCTATCAGGGCCGTCACGTCTCCTCGTCGGATCGCGTAGTACCCGATGGCGGCGAGACGTTGCGTTCCCACGCGTACCACCAGGCTCCGGATGAAGTACGCGCGCGACCGGAAGACGGTTGCCTTGGAGTTTGCCCGCGCCGTGACCTCGACCGCCGAACCTCGGGGCACGCGAAGGACGCGCGGCCGGAGACTGGGAGCGCGGAACCGTAGCTCCGTGTCGCCATCAACTGTTGCGGAAGCCGTGACGAGCGGCAGCCGGCCGAACAGCGCGAGGCCCGATCGGAAGACCACTGCCATTGCCCAGAGGATGAAGTACCCGCCGATAACATGAATCACACGCTGGACGTTGGGGTCACTGTCGGTCAAGCGTGACGGAGGATTGCCCCAAGTCACAACGATGAAGACGATGAGAATCGCGAGGAATACCTCGATGCCGAGCACGGCGACAAGCGGACGCCGGTTCGGGATCTGCGCCAGGTGTACCGAGACGCTGGGCGCGTCACTTGTGTCCACTATCGATGTCCTCTCATCCGAACACCCGGTGCCACAGGTCCGTGTGGATCACCCTGGTGTCGGCGGAGACTCTGGCCGTCTCCGGTGAGGGCAAGTCTCCGTTTCGCGAAGCCTAGCGGACCTCGCCCGGACTCGAAGGGCGGGGCGAGGCGGAGCCAACGCCGCTCGCGGAGGCCCCCGCCACGCACCCCCGGGAACTGCCGCCACGCGGGACCCGCCACCCCACCCCCACTACGCTGGACCCATGGCGAAGAACTCCAGCGAATCGACCGACTCGACCCCCGGCATGGTCCCCGCAGGCAAGGGCCACGCGACTCCCAAGCGCAAGGAGCGGGAGGCGGCGCAGCGTCGGCCGCTCGTCCCCACGAGCAAGGAAGACACCAAGAAGCGCCGCGAGGAGCAGCGCCTCCGCGCCGCACGCGAGAACCAGGCGCTCAAGACCGGCGACGAGCGTTACATGCCCCGCCAGCACCTCGGCGCGCCGCGGCGTTTCGCGCGCGACTTCATCGACGCGCGCACGACGGTTACCGAGTTTATGTTGCCCGCCGCCGTCGTCTCCATGATCGCGCTCCTCTTCTTCGGCAACTCCGCGCCCATCATGACCGCCGTCACGCTTGCCCTGTTCCTTCTGATGGCCACGTGGGTGATCGAGTCCGCGATCCTGCTGCGGAAGATGCGGAAGCAGGCGTCGGCGAAGTTCGGGGCGGGGAAGCTCCCCCGCATGTACGCGATCTACGGCCTGACGCGCCTGATGCAGATACGGCGCATGCGCCTTCCGAAGCCCCAGGTCAAGCGGGGCGAGTACGCGGCCTAGGGTCGCGTTCCCGCGCCCGGCCGGGCGGCCACGGGGCCGGTTGTCGAAACGTTTCGATCACCGCTCGAATCGACATAGACTCGAACCATGATCAACTACCGCTTCCTCGGCCGCTCTGGCCTCAAGATCACCGAAATCGTCTATGGCAACTGGATCACCCACGGCTCCCAGGTGGAGAACGAGCAGGCCACCGCGTGCGTCAGGGCCGCGCTCGACGCGGGAATCACCTCCTTCGACACCGCCGACGTCTACGCGAACACCCGCGCCGAGACCGTCCTTGGCGACGCGCTCAAGGGCGAACGACGAGACGGCCTCGAGATCTTCACCAAACTCTTCTGGCCCATCGGGCCCCGGGGCGCGAACGACGCGGGACTCTCGCGCAAGCACGTCATGCGTGGGATCGAGGGCTCGCTCACGCGCCTCCGGACCGACTACGTGGACCTGTACCAGGCGCACCGATTCGACCACTCGACCCCGCTTGAGGAGACGATGCTTGCGTTCTCGGACATCGTCCGCCAAGGCAAGGCGCTCTACATCGGTGTGAGCGAGTGGACGGCCGACGAGATCCGCGCGGGCGCCGCGCTCGCCAAGGAGCTTCACGTCCCGCTGATCTCGAGCCAGCCGCAGTACTCGGCGCTCTACCGAGTGATCGAGGCGGAGGTCATCCCCGCGTCCAAGGAGGCCGGGCTCGGCCAGATCGTCTGGTCCCCCGTCGCCCAGGGAGTCCTCACCGGCAAGTACCTTCCCGGACAGGCGGTCCCCGCTGGCTCGCGCGCGACGGACACGAACGGCGGCGCAACCTTCATCGCGCGGTTCCTGGAGGACGACGCCCTGCTGGTGCGCGTGCAGAAACTCGCGCCGATCGCCGCGAAGTTGGACCTGACCATGGCCCAGTTCGCCGTCGCGTGGGTCCTTCAGAACGACAACGTCGCGGCCGCGATCATCGGGGCCTCGCGCCCTGAGCAGATCGTCGAGAACGTCAAGGCGTCGGGCGTCACTATTCCCGCGGAGATCATGGCCGAGGTGGATGAGGCGCTGGGCGAGTCCGTGCTCCGCGACCCCGCCCTCACCGCCCCGAACAGCCCGAAGTCGCGCCCCTAGCGCGACCTGGATGCACGCGGCCTGGATGCAGAGAGTCCCCGGGGCTGCGGCCTCGGGGACTCTCTGCATCAAAGGAGAAAACAATGCGTGTACGTCTGGCAGGAGCGTACGGAGAGAGAACGCGCGACGAATCGCCCGTGTTCCCCGCAACCCAACTTCCCGACATCCCCGCCTCCCGACATCCCCGGCCATGTTCCGCGCGCGGGACTAGCATGGACACCGAGGTGATCGCTGGTGAGTTCGCTCGCCGTCCGCGAGGCCGCCGTGGCAGGAACGTTCTACCCCGGCGATCCCGTCGTGCTTCGAGACACCGTCGATAGACTCCTCGCCGACGCGCCCCGCCCGCCAGCCGGGGCGCCCGTGCCCCGGGCCGTGATCGTCCCCCACGCCGGCTACGTCTACTCCGGGCCGACCGCCGCCGTCGCCTACGCGCGCATCGCCGCGGGGCGGAACATCATCACGCGGGTCGTGCTCGTAGGCCCGACCCACCGCGTGCCCGTGCTCGGCGTCGCACTGCCGGGGGTGGATGCGTTCCGAACCCCGCTCGGCACGCTTCCCGTTGCCGAGGCGTGGGCGGAGGACCGCCTCGCTAAGGTGCCCGCGGCGTGCGTCTTCGCCGAGACCCACCGCTGGGAGCACTCCGTCGAGGTCCAGATCCCCTTCCTGCAGCGCGCGCTCGGAGACGTCGAGATCGTGCCGATGCTCGCGGGCGACGCGTCCGGCGAGGAGGTGGCCGATGTCCTCGACGCCCTGTGGGGCGGGCCGGAGACGCTCATCGTCATCAGTTCCGACCTGTCGCACTACCTGGGCTACGACGAGGCCGCCGGGGTCGACGCGGCCACCATCGCCCAGATTTCCGCCCTCGACGGGCCGCTCAACCACTCCCAGGCGTGCGGCGCCACCCCGATCAACGGGTTGCTGATTCTCGCCCGACGGCGCGGGCTGGTCCCCACGCTGCTCGACGCGCGCAACTCGGGAGACACGTCCGGCGATCGCGATCGCGTGGTCGGCTACTGCGCGTTCGCCTTCGACGAGGCGCCGACGCCGGAGCGCGCAGCGGCGCCCACGCGAAGCGCGCGCCGGACGGATGCGGCTCTTGTCGACAGCGCACTTGTCGACGCGCTGCCGGAAGACGCAGGAGCGCTCCTGCTCCCGACCGCCCGCGCCGCCATCGCGCGCGAGCTGGGGCTGAGCGCGGGGCCGCCGAGCGAGCGACCGGCGTGGGCGCTCGCGCCCGGCGCAAGCTTCGTGACGCTCACCGAGCGCGGGGAGCTACGCGGATGCATCGGCTCCCTCGAAGCTACCCGCCCCTTGCTCGACGACGTGACCGACAACGCTGTCTCGGCCGCGACGCGCGACTCCCGCTTCCCGCCGTTGACGCAGCGCGAACTGGACCGCGTCCTGATCGAGGTCTCCGTCCTGTCGGCGCCCGTTCCCCTCCCCGCCTCCGGCCTCGACGACGCCTACGCGGCGCTGCGCCCCGGCGTCGACGGCGTGATCGCGCAACTCGGTCCGTGGAACCGGGCGACGTTCCTACCGCAGGTGTGGGAGCAACTTCCGGAGCCCGAGGAGTTCTTGAGCCACCTGTGGAGGAAGGCCGGGGTCCTCCCCGGCGAGTGGCCCGAGGGCACCGCGCTCCAGACGTACACGGTCCGCGCCTGGCACGAGGGGCGGTGAGCCGGACGGCGGACGACGCCGCGTTTGGCGAGGCCGGGGAGCCAGCCGACGCCGTTCCCACAGGCACCGCCGCCCCCATCGACGCCGAGCCGTGGACCGACTTCGCCACCGCCCGCTGGTGGCACGCCACCGACGACGGCCGGCTCGAGTGCGACCTGTGCCCACGGCGCTGCCGATTGCACCCCAGCCAGCGCGGATTCTGCTTCGTGCGCGCCCGCGACGGCGACCGTTTGGTTCTGACCACCTACGGCCGCAGCTCCGGCTTCGCCATCGACCCCATCGAGAAGAAGCCACTCGCGCACTTCCATCCCGGGACGTCCGTGCTCTCGTTCGGCACCGCAGGCTGCAACCTCAATTGCCGCTTCTGCCAGAACTGGGACATCTCCAAGTCGCGCGAGTGGGACCGGCTCGCCGCTCCCGCCACGCCGTCGGCCATTGCCAACGCCGCCGCGTCGGCCGGCTGCGCGTCCGTCGCCTTCACCTACAACGACCCGGTGATCTTCGCGGAGTATGCCATCGACACGGCGCGGGCGTGCCACGAACTTGGCCTGAACGCGGTCGCCGTCACGGCGGGCTACATCACGCCGGAGGCGCGGCCCGACTTCTTCGCCCCCATGGACGCCGCGAACATCGACCTCAAGGGCTTCACCGAGGACTTCTACCGGAAGGTCACGGGCTCGCACCTGGCGGACGTGCTCGACACCATCGCGTGGGTCCACTCCAACACCGACACCTGGATCGAGCTGACGACCCTGCTCATCCCCGGCCACAACGACGCGCCCGAAGAGATCGCGCGGATGTGCGCGTGGATCCTCGCGGAGCTCGGCCCCGACGTGCCTCTGCACTTCTCCGCCTTCCACCCCGACTTCAAGATGCTGGACGTTCCGCCGACCCCGCCCGCCGCGCTGCGGGCCGCGCGGGCGGCCGCGCTCGATGCCGGGCTCCACTTCGTCTACACGGGGAACGTGCACGACCCGGGCGGCGAGACGACGGCCTGCCCCGCGTGCGGGCACGCGCTGATCGAGCGCGACTGGTACGAGATCCTCGCGTACCGGCTGACCGCCGACGGCCGCTGCCCGTCGTGCGGCGCCGCACTTCCCGGCCGGTTCGGGCCCGCCGTCGGCGAGTGGGGGCGGCTCAGTCTCCCCATCAGCATCGCCTGAGCGCTGCGTCTAGCCCAGCGCGCGGCCTACCCGAGGGCGCGGTTGACGCGGGCGGGCCACGCGGGGCCGCCGTACACGAAGCCCGTGTAGGCCTGGATCAGGGTCGCGCCCGCCGCGAGCATCGCGCGGGCGTCGTCCACCGTGGAGATTCCGCCGACGCCCATGATGCACATTTCGGGACCGACCCTGGCGCGCAGGCGCGCCACCACCTCGAGGGCACGCTCGCGCAGGGGCGGGCCGGAAAGGCCGCCCGGCCCGAGGTCGTGCTTGATGGTCGTGTTGACCGCGACGATGCCGTCCAGGCCCAGCTCGACGGCGAGGTCGGCGATGGCGTCGACATCCGCGTCGGCAAGGTCCGGGGCGATCTTCACGAGCAGCGGCACGCGGCGCCCGCCAGCCGCGGCACTCAACCCCATCGCCTCGTCGGCGCCGGAGCGTGCGCTTTCCAGTATGGGTCGCAGGGCCGCGGTGGACTGCAGGTCCCTGAGCCCCGGAGTGTTCGGCGAGCTGACATTCACCACGAGGAAGTCCGCGTAGGGCGCAAGGGCGCGCGCCGTGTAGCCGTAGTCGGCCGCCGCGTCCTGGGCCGTCGTCACCTTGTTCTTGCCGATGTTGACGCCGATCACGGCGGCGCGGCCCAGGCGGGTCTTGCGCAGTCGGCGCAGGCGCCGCGCGACCGCGTCGGCGCCCTCGTTGTTGAAGCCCATCTGGTTGCGCAGCGCGTGCAGGTCGAGTTCGCGCCACGAGCGGGGGGCGGGGTTGCCCGGCTGGGCCTTGGGCGTGACGGTGCCGATCTCCACGAAGCTGAAGCCGGTCGCCATGAGCCCGCGCACCGCCACCGCGTTCTTGTCCAGGCCCGCCGCAAGGCCCATCGGCGCGGAGAAGCGAATACCCATCGCATCCACCGCGGCGGACGGCCGCGGCGGGGGGAAGACGCGCAGCCAGCGGGCCACGCGCACAAGGGGCCAGGCGTAGCGGTAGCCGCTCACCGAGGCGTGATGCGCGAGTTCGGGATTCGTGCGGATGATGACAAGGCGGAAGAGGAGGCCGTACACGCGTCCAAACTATCGCCCGATACGATGCGGGAATGACCGCACTCGCCACTACCTCTGATGTTGTCTCCTCGATCGAGGCCGACGCCCTGATCCTCGGGATCCTCGGCGAAGGCGAGATCACCGCCCACGCCCAACTTCCGGAGGACGTGCGGGCCGCTCTCACGGCGTCGGCCGCCGCGCTCGAGCCGAGCGCGAAGGTGGGCAGCGTCACCGTCTTCGTCCACCCCGACGTCGCGGCAAAGCGCGTGGTCTTGGTCGGCGTCGGCGAGGGCAGCGACGGCGACCTCCGCGAGGCGGCGGGCGCCGCGTCCCGGGCGTGCGGCAAGGAGCCGAAGCGCGTCGTCATCGCGCTCCCCGCGCTGACCGACGCGGCGCAGGAGGCCGTCGGCGAGGGCGCGATCCTCGGCGCCTACCGGTTCACGAGCTACCTGTCGAGCGAGGCCGCCGACGACGCGTATAGCGGCGCAGAATGGATCGTCGCGGGCGCCGACGAGGCGGCGATCGCCCGGGCCAAGATCATCGCCGGGGCAGTTGCGGGGACCCGCGACCTGGTCAACACAGCCCCGCTCGATCTGTACCCCGCGTCGTTCGCCGAGGAAGCGGAGGACCTCGGCCACCGGGCGGGCCTCGCCGTCACCGTGTGGGAGCCGCAGCAACTCGCGGACGAGGGCTTCGGCGGGATCCTGGCGGTCGGGATGGGCTCGTCGCGGCTTCCCCGCCTCGTGCGCGTTGCGTACAAGCCCAAGGGTGCCAAGGAGACCGTCGCGCTCGTCGGCAAGGGCATCACCTTCGACTCGGGCGGGATCTCCCTCAAGCAGAACGACGGCATGCAGACCATGAAGTCGGACATGGCGGGCGCCGCGGCGGTGCTCCACATCCTCATCGCAGCCGCGCGGCTCGAACTGCCGATCGCGGTCACCGGCTGGCTCTGCCTCGCGGAAAACATGCCCTCCGGCACGGCGCAGCGCCCCTCCGACGTGATCCGCATCCACGGCGGCAAGTCCGTCGAGGTCCTCAACACCGATGCCGAGGGTCGCCTGGTGCTCGCCGACGGCCTGGACAGGGCCCGCGAGGACAACCCGGCGGTGCTCATCGACATCGCGACGCTCACCGGCGCGCAGGGCCTCGCCCTCGGGAGCCAGACGTCCGGCGTGATGGGCACGCCCGAGGTGCGCGACGCGGTCGTCGCGGCGGCGACCGAGGTCGCCGAGCCGATGTGGGCCATGCCCCTGCCCGAGCACCTGCGCGAAACCATCGAATCCAAGGTCGCGGACCTCAAGAACACGGGCGACCGGCAGGGCGGAATGCTGAGCGCCGGGCTCTTCCTGCGCGAGTTCGCCGGGACGACGCCCTGGGCGCACCTCGACATCGCCCGACCCGCGTTCAACGAGGGCTCGGCGTACGGCTTCACTCCGCCGGGTGGCACGGGCGCCGCGGTGCGCACGCTGATACAGTTCCTCCACAACCGAGAGGAAGCCTAACCATGGCCAAGCGAACCATCGTCGAGTTCCCCAGCCAGAGCGATCCCTGGGCCGCGGTTGACGCCTGGGCCGCGTCGACGCACCATTCCATCGCTGAGCAAGGGGAATGGGGGCGGCGCTACCAGCATGGGGACGGGTTCTTCACCGTGAGGTCATACGTTCAGATCGCCATGAACGGCGCGGGGTTGCGGGTCGAGAGTTGGATCACTGCGTGGCTCACGGGCGGCGAGATGGACGTCTCCGGGGGCGAAGCGGTGCAGTACTTCCCGCGCCGCACGGCCAGGAGGCTCCTCAATCAACTACTCGCGGGCCTCGGCCAGCCACCTGTGAAGTAGAGGCCGTTCGCCTAGCGGTCTCCGTACCTAGGTGCGCCCCTTGCGCTGCTGCTCCACCCACGTGCGCATGCGCGAGGGGTAGCCGCTGAGGTTGACGTCGAACGACAGAATCCCCAGGTCCTTGGCGAGCTTCCTCCCCGCCTCGGCGTCGGGAACCTTCCGGCGCGTGAACTCGCCCGAGCCCGCGACGATGATCATCGTCGTCTGCGTGACGCGCGTCGGCGGCTCGATGTAGGCCTCGCACCCGGGGTGCGACGCAACAAACGCCTTGAGATGGTCCACGGTCTCCCGTTTGGCCTCCCTGCCACCTTGCGGCGCCGCCGAATCGCCCGGACGGGGGGAACGAGAGAAGAGACCCATGCGCCCAGGGTACGGGGCGGGGGCGCCTCGTGTCTCATGCGCCGAGGTGACAAGATGGGTAGACACGTCCCCTCAAGGAGAATCCACCGTGTCTGAAGCATCCTCGACCGCTTTTGACGTCCTCGTTCTGGGTGGGGGTAGCGGCGGCTACGCCACCGCCCTGCGCGCCTCCCAACTCGGCCTCACCGTGGGCGTGGTCGAGGAGGACAAGCTCGGCGGCACCTGCCTGCACTACGGCTGCATCCCCACCAAGGCCCTGCTCCACGCCGCGGAGGTCGCCGACAGCGCCCGCGAGGGCCACGTGATCGGCGTGATGTCCTCGCTCTCCGGCATCGACATGCCCGCGGTCAACGTGTACAAGCAGGGCATCGTCGACCGCCTCTACAAGGGCCTCCAGGGCCTCGCAAAGTCGCGCGGGGTGACCATGATCCCCGGGCACGGGACGCTCACCGGCCCCGACTCCATCGACGTCGCGGGGGTCCGATACACGGGCAAGAACATCGTCCTCGCCTCCGGCTCCTACGCCCGTACCCTTCCCGGGCTCGAGATCGGCGGCCGGGTGATGACCTCCGACCAGGCCCTCAACCTCGACCACGTCCCGGCCTCCGTGGTCGTCCTCGGCGGCGGCGTCATCGGCGTGGAGTTCGCCTCCGTGTGGACGTCCTTCGGCGCCAAGGTGACCATCGTCGAGGCCCTCCCCCACCTCGTACCCAACGAGGACGAGGCCCTCTCCAAGGGCCTCGAGCGGGCCTTCCGCAAGCGCGGCATCGACTTCAAGGTGGGCGTGCGCTTCCAGGGCGTCACGCAGGACGACGCTGGCGTCAAGGTGTCGCTCGAGGATGGCACGGTCATCGAGGCCGAGCTGATGCTCGTCGCCGTCGGGCGCGGGGCGCGCACGGCCGACCTGGGGTATGAGGCGCAGGGCGTCCGCGTCGATCGCGGCTTCGTCCTCACGGATGATCACCTCCACACCGGTGTGGCAAACATCTACGCCGTCGGAGACATCGTTCCCGGCCTGCAGCTCGCGCACCGCGGCTTCGCGCAGGGCATCTTCCTGGCCGAGCACATCGCCGGGCTGAAGCCCGTCCCGCTCATCGAGGCCAACATCCCCCGGGTCACGTATTGCGACCCCGAGGTCGCCTCCGTCGGACTGACCGAGGCCCAGGCCAAGGAACTCCACGGCGCCGACGCGATCGAGAGCCTCGAGTACAACCTCGGCGGCAACGGCAAGAGCCAGATCCTCGGGACCGCGGGATTCGTCAAGCTGGTCCGCGTCAAGAACGGCCCCGTGGTCGGCGTACACATGCTGGGCGCCCGCATGGGCGAGCAGATTGGCGAGGCGCAGTTGATCGTCAGTTGGGAGGCGCACCCCGAGGACGTTGCGGCCCTCGTTCACGCCCACCCGACCCAGAACGAGGCACTGGGCGAGGCGCATCTTGCGCTCGCCGGGAAGCCGCTCCACGCGCACGACTGATTCTCAAGGGAGAATGTTGGACATGGCACACGACGTCACTCTTCCCGCCCTCGGCGAGTCCGTAACCGAGGGAACGGTCACGCGCTGGCTCAAGGCCGTCGGCGATTCCGTCGCCGTCGACGAACCCCTCCTCGAGATCTCCACCGACAAGGTGGACACCGAGATTCCCTCCCCCGTCGCCGGGATCCTGACCGAGA
>JADGOS010000044.1 GCA_017882825.1 Demequinaceae bacterium
GCTGACTGCCCTCCAGGAGGCCCTCGGCCTACCGGAGGCGCCGTTGCGCATCGAGTGCTACGACGTCTCCCACACGGGCGGAACCAACCAGGCGGCGTCCATGGTCGTGTTCGAGGATGCCCTGCCGCGCAAGAGGGAGTACCGCCACTTCTCGGTCTCGGACGCGAGGGACGACACGGAGGCGATGGCCCAGGTCATCACCCGCCGCTTCACGCGCTACCTCGAGGAGGCCGCGCGTCCGGTGGAGGAGAGGGATTCCAGCAGGTTCGCGTATCCGCCACAGCTCGTGGTCGTCGACGGGGGCCAGCCGCAGGTCGAGGCTGCGTCTCGCGCGCTGACGGCACTCGGAATCGTGGGCGTATCCCTGTGCGGGCTGGCGAAGCGCCTCGAGGAGGTGTGGCTTCCCGGTGGCTCGTTTCCCGTCATCCTTCCTCGCGGTTCGGAGGCGCTCTACCTGCTCCAGCGAGTCCGCGACGAGGCGCATCGCTTCGCGATCCGCCAACACCGTACCCGGCGGTCACGCGCCATGACCGCCTCGGAGGTGGACCAGATCCCCGGCGTCGGCCCGGCGCGGGCCCGGGCGCTACTTCGGCACTTCGGCTCTCTCGATAAGGTTCGGGAGGCTTCCGTCGAACAGATCGCGCTCGTGCCGGGGATCGGCCGGGAAACCGCATCGGCGATCGCCAAGGCGGTCTCCGGCAAGGGTGGCATGCTGGAGTCATGAGTTCCGACGCCGACCCCGAGACCTTCCCCTCCGGGATTCCGAAGGTTCGAGTGAACCTGCCCGAGGCGCCGCCGGAGGTTCTGATCGTCACCGGAATGTCCGGAGCGGGGAAGAGCCGCGCGGCGGACGTCATCGCGGACGAGGGCTGGTACGTCGTCGACAACCTCCCGCCCCAGATGCTCGCGGAAATGGTGACGATGGTTTCGCGGGAGGGCTACGTGCGGCTCGCGGCCGTCGTCGACGTCCGGGGCGGGAAGTTCTTCGCGGACCTTGAGGCGGTGCTGGGGGACCTCGAGGCCGGCGCCGTTCCTGCGCGGGTGATGTTCCTCGAGGCATCGGATGAGGTCCTCGTTCGTCGCTTCGAGCAGGTGCGGCGCCCGCACCCCCTCCAGGCCCAGGGGACGCTTCTCGAGGCGATCCGGACGGAGCGGCAGGCCCTTGGCCCGATGCGGGAGCGGGCCGACATCGTCATCGACACCTCGAGCATCAATGTCCACGAGCTCGCGGAACGGATTGTTGCCGAGGTCGGGGACTTCGAGGCCTCGCCGCTCCAGGTGAACGTCCAGTCCTTCGGCTTCAAGAACGGCGCGCCGGAGGACGCCGACTTCCTCGCTGACGTCCGCTTCCTTGACAACCCCCACTGGATTCCCGAACTGCGCCCGCTCACCGGCCTCGACGCGGCGGTGCGGGATCACGTGCTCGCGGCCGCCGGTGCGAGCGAGTTCCTCGACGCGTACTCCGCCGCGCTCGACATCGCGCTCAGCCGCTACCGCGCGCACGACAAGCACTTCGTCACGGTCGCGATCGGCTGCACCGGCGGCCATCACCGTTCCGTCGCCATGACCGAAGCGCTCGCCGCGAGGCTGCGCGAACTCGGGTACGCCGTGCGTGCCTCGCACAGGGATCGCGAACGCGAGTGAGGGGCGAGGGCGCGTCGGACCCGCTCATCGTTGCTTTGGGGGGTGGTCATGGGCTCTACGCGTCGCTCAGTGCCTTGCGCCAACTCTCGGAGAACCTGACCGCGATCGTGACCGTGGCCGACGACGGGGGATCGTCGGGGCGCCTCAGGGATGAACTCCGCGTCCCCCCTCCCGGCGACCTGCGGATGGCGCTCTCCGCGCTATGCGAGGACACGGATTGGGGGCATATGTGGCGAGACGTTCTTCAACACCGATTCGTCACCGACGGCCCCCTCGACGGCCACTCGCTCGGAAACCTGCTGATCGCCGGACTCTGGAACCGCACGGGCGACGTGGTCGAGGGGCTCGACTGGGTCGCCCGGCTTCTTCGCGCCCACGGAACGGTGCTTCCCCTCGCGGCGGAGCCTCTGGAGATCAGCGCGTCGGTCGACGTGGACGGCGAAACCGTCACCGTTCGCGGCCAGGTGGCCGTCGCGACGGCGCCGGGGCGCATCTCCCGACTGTGGCTCCGTCCGGAGACGCCACGCGTCCCCCCGGAGACCCTTGCCGCGATCCGCGAAGCCGACCTTGTCGCTCTGGGACCGGGAAGCTGGTACTCGTCGGTCCTGCCGCACTTCCTGGTGCGACCGGTCGCGGATGAACTGGTAGCCGCGGGGCCTCGATGCGTCCTGTCCCTGAACATCGCGCATCTCGACGACGAGACCGAAGGAACTGAGAGGATCGACGACGTCAGGGCGCTCCAGACGGTGGCGCCCGACTTCGTGCCAGCGGTGGTCATCGTCGACGAGGGCCACGCCGACGATCCGGGGCTGGCGGCGTTGGTAGAGGACTGGGGAGCGACTCTCGTCGTCGAGCGCCTTCTTCAGGAGGGGACTCTGGATCGCCACGACGCGGATCGATTCGCCAGCGCCTACAGGAGAGCTGCGGTGATCCTCAAACGGGGATGAGGCCCAGCCGCCAAAGGTGGCAGGATACGTTCATGGCACTCACGGCGCAGGTGAAGGAGGAACTCGCCCGCGTCGTCGTGGAGAAGCCATCGTGCCGCAAGGCGGAGATTGCGACCATGCTGCGCTTCGCCGGCGGACTTCACATCGTCTCCGGCAGAATCGTGATCGAGGCAGAGCTCGACACATCGGCTGGCGCCCGGCGCCTCCGCCAGTTTCTCAGCGAGGTCTACGGTCACTCCTCCGAGATCATCGTGGTCTCCGGCGGAGCCCTCAAGAAGGGCAATCGCTACGTCGTCAGGGTCGTCAAGGACGGCGAGTCGCTCGCGAGGCAAACCGGCCTTCTCGACCACAGGGGTCGTCCCGTCCGAGGGTTGCCTCCCCAGGTCGTGGGCGGTTCGATCGAGGACACGATCTCGGCGTGGCGAGGGGCCTTCCTCGCGCACGGTTCGCTAACCGAGCCGGGGCGCTCATCCGCGCTCGAGGTGACCTCACCTGGGCCGGAAGCCGCGCTCGCGCTCGTCGGGGCCGCCCGACGCCTGGGAATCTCGGCGAAGTCGCGGGAGGTACGCGGCGTCGACCGAGTCGTCATTCGGGATGGTGACGCGATCGCAGCCATGCTGACGCGCCTCGGCGCGCACGATTCCGTCCTTGAGTGGGAAGAGAAGCGGACGCGACGGGAAGTCAGGGGTACCGCGAACCGGCTTGCGAATTTCGACGACGCCAACTTGCGGCGCAGCGCGCGCGCGGCGGTGGCGGCGGGGGCTCGCGTCGCGAGGGCGTTCGAGATCCTGGGCGACGCGGTGCCCGATCACCTGCGACAGGCGGGGGAACTGCGCCTTCAGCACAAGGACGCATCCCTCGAGGAGTTGGGGAAGATGGCGGAGCCGCCGCTAACGAAGGACGCCGTGGCGGGGCGGATCCGGCGCCTTCTCGCGACCGCAGACAAGTACGCGGAGGAACGCGGCATTCCCGACACGGAGGCGGCCCTCAGCCCGGAGATGCTCGACCTCTAGAGTTCCCCGGGGACCTTCGTCACCTCCCCGCCAAGGCCAACATAGTAGGCTGAAACCAGTTTCCCGCCCCGTGCGGGGACGCGCACGTAGCCGTGCGACACCCTTAGCGGAACCCCACGTCGGTGCGTGCCGACGCGAGCCAAGGAGAGAGAGAAACATGACCGTCAAGGTCGGCATCAACGGCTTCGGCCGGATTGGACGCAACTTCTTCCGGGCCGTGCTCGAGCAGGGCGCGGACATCGAGATCGTGGGGGTCAACGACCTCACCGACAACAAGACGCTCGCACAACTGCTCAAGTTCGACTCCGTCCTCGGGCGCCTGCCGCAGGACGTTACCTACACCGACTCCACCATCACGGTGGGCGGAAAGACCTTCGCGGCCTCGGCCGAGAAGGACCCCGCCAACCTGGACTGGGGCAAGCTCGGCGCGGACATCGTCATTGAGTCCACCGGCTTCTTCGTCGACGCAGAGAAGGCCAAGGCGCACATCGCGGCCGGAGCCAAGAAGGTCATCATTTCCGCTCCCGGCAAGAACGAGGACGCGACGTTCGTGATGGGCGTGAACCACACGGACTACGACCCCGCCAAGCACCACATCATCTCGAACGCGTCGTGCACCACGAACTGCCTCGCCCCCATGGCCAAGGCACTCAACGACTCGGTGGGCATCGAGAAGGGTCTCATGACCACGATCCACGCCTACACCGCAGACCAGAACCTCATGGACGGCCCTCACCGCGACCTGCGTCGCGCGCGCTCGGCAGCCCTGAACATCGTCCCGACGACCACCGGTGCGGCCAAGGCCGTTGCCCTGGTGATCCCTTCGCTCAAGGGCAAGCTCGACGGCTTCGCGATGCGCGTCCCGGTTCCCACCGGCTCCGCAACCGACCTCACGTTCATCGCCTCCAAGGAGACGACGGTCGACGAGGTCAACGCGGCAGTCAAGAAGGCCGCCGAAGGGGCGCTCAAGGGCTTCCTCAAGTACTCGGAGGACCAGCTCGTCTCGACGGACATCGTCACCGACCCGGCGTCGTGCATCTTCGACTCCGGATTGACCAAGGTCATGGGCAACATGGTTAAGGTCGTCGGTTGGTACGACAACGAGTGGGGCTACTCCTGCCGCCTCGTCGACCTCGCCGTGTACGTCGGCAACAAGCTCTAACGATTGTCATGGAACGTCCGCACACGCCCCGAGCGTGTGCGGACGTTTCCGTCTAGTCTCACCACTCCAAAGGAGATAGCCATGAAGACCATCGCCTCCCTCGGCGATCTGCGCGGCAAGACCGTCATGCTGCGCTCCGACCTGAACGTGCCGCTCGACGGCACCACGATTACGGACGACGGTCGCGTCGTCGCATCCGTTCCCACGATCAACCTGCTCCGCAAGGCCGGCGCGCGCGTCGTCGTGATGGCGCACCTCGGCCGCCCCGATGGCACGCCGAACCCGAAGTACTCTCTTGCCCCCGCCGCCGCGCGCCTCGCCGAGCTCCTCGGTGCTCCCGTGACGCTCGCGGACGACCTCGTGGGCGCCTCGGCGAAGGCGACCGTTGCCGCACTCAAGGACGGCGATGTCGCGATGCTCGAGAACGTTCGCTTTGACGCCCGCGAGACGTCCAAGGTGGATGCTGAGCGCGAGGCCCTTGCGGCCGAACTCGCCGCGCTGGGTGATGTCTTCGTCTCCGACGGCTTTGGCGTCGTCCACCGCAAGCAGGCGTCCGTCTACGACCTCGCGAAGCTTCTTCCGGCGGCCGCCGGCCTGCTCGTCGAAAAGGAGGTCATCTCCCTGGAGAAGGCCGTCAAGGACCCGGAGCGCCCGTATGTCGTCGTGCTCGGCGGCTCGAAGGTTTCGGACAAGCTCGGCGTGATCGCGAACCTGATCGAGAAGGCCGACGCGCTCCTCATCGGTGGCGGCATGGCCTTCACGTTCCTTGCGGCCAAGGGCTACGGCGTGGGTGACTCTCTACTCGAAGCGGACCAGATCGACACGGTGAAGGGCTACCTCAAGACGGCCGCGGCCAAGGGCGTCGACATCCTGCTACCGACGGACGTCGTCATCGCCGACAAGTTCGCGGCGGACGCGGCGACCCAGGTTGTCGCCGCCGACGCGATTCCCGACGGTTGGCGGGGGCTCGACATCGGCCCCGACACCGCGAAGGCATTCGCCGCGAGGATCCTCTCGGCGAAGACCGTGGTCTGGAACGGCCCCCCCGGAGTCTCCGAGTTCCCAGCCTTCGCCGCCGGTACCCGCGCCGTCGCGCAGGCCATGATCGACTCGAGCGCGTTCACGGTGGTCGGCGGTGGCGACTCGGCCGCCGCGGTTCGCCTCCTCGGGTTCGACGAGTCCAAGTTCAGCCACATCTCCACCGGCGGTGGCGCAAGCCTCGAGTTGCTCGAAGGCAAGGTCCTCCCGGGCCTGGCCGTACTGGAAGGCTAGGACATGACGCGTACGCCCCTGATTGCGGGTAACTGGAAGCTCAACCTCGATCACCTCGAGGCCACGCACGCCGTGCAGAAGTTGGCTTGGCTCCTGAGGGATGTCAAGCACGACTTCTCCGAGGTTGAGGTTGCGGTTCTTCCCGCGTTCACCTCGATCCGCTCGGTCCAGACGCTCGTCGACGCCGACCAGTTGTCCATCCGTTACGGCGGCCAGGACCTGTCGGCGCACACTGACGGGGCGTACACCGGCGAAATCGCCGGGTCGATGCTCGCGAAGCTCGGTGCGACGTATGTCGCGGTGGGCCACTCCGAGCGGCGTCAGTTTCACGCGGAAGACGACTCCGTCGTGAACGCCAAGGTCAAGGCGGCGTTCGCGGCGGGGCTCGTCCCCATTCTGTGCATTGGCGAGGGCCTCGACATCCGCAAAGCGGGAGACCAGGTGCCCTACACGCTGGCCCAGCTCGACGGTGCGCTCGACGGCGTTCCCGCCAAAGAGGCATCGACCATCGTGATCGCATACGAGCCCGTCTGGGCCATCGGCACCGGCGAGGTCGCCACGCCAGCTGACGCCCAGGAGGTGTGCGCGGCGATCCGCGCCCGCCTTGCCGAACTGTACTCAACGGAGATCGCGGACGGCGTCCGCGTGCTGTACGGGGGATCGGTCAAGTCGGGCAACATCGCGGCCATCATGGCCGAGGCCGACGTCGACGGTGCCCTCGTCGGAGGGGCGAGCCTCGACCCCGAGGAGTTCTCCAAAATCGTGCGATATCGCTCGCATGTGGTGGGCTAGCGGACGCCGCGGCGCGCGTCACGTATCCTGATTACCACAGACGACCCGAGGGAGCATCGTGCACGTCCTAGTCGTGACGTTATGGACCGTGTTGGTGGTGACGAGCGTGGCCATCATCGGCCTTGTCCTGCTCCACCAGGGGCGCGGCGGAGGCATCTCCGACATGTTCGGCGGCGGGCTCGCCTCAGGCATTCAGTCCTCGGGTACCGGGGAGAAGAACCTCGGGCGGATCACGTGGGGCGTGGTCATCGTCTGGGGCATTGTGATCGTCCTCCTCGGGCTCGTCACCAAGTACAACGTCGGCGCATAGGAGTCAGCCATGGCAGGTGGCAACGCTATTCGCGGATCGCGCGTCGGGGCTGGCCCGATGGGCGAGGCGGAACGCGGCGAGTCTGCTCCGCGCGTCCAAATCGCCTACTTCTGTGCGAACGACCACGTCGTTAAGCCCAGTTTCGCGACCACCGAGCGGGACGAGGTTCCGCTTGAGTGGGATTGCCCCCGCTGCGGAGGTCCGGCCGGGCTCGACCGCCTCAACCCCCCCACGCCGACTCGCTCCGAGCCGTACAAGACGCACCTCGCTTACGTGAAGGAGCGCCGTACGGACGCCGAGGGGGAGGCGCTTCTGAGCGAGGCGCTCGAGGCCCTCAGGGCCCGCAGGAGCGGCACCTGATCCGGTAGGGCTTGGCCGGTCGCCCTAGATCGATGCGGCCGCGGCCTTGTCGATCAGCCAGAGCGTGCGGTCGGTTCCATGCACCATGCCGCCGGGGATGCCCGACTTGTGGGCGAGCGCGTCCGCGACGGCGCGCGCCTTCTCCGCCCCCGCCGTGAGGATCCACACCTCTTTGGCCCCGTTGATCGTCGGAAGGGTCATGGACAGCCGCGTGGGCGGCGGCTTGGGGGAGTCCTTGACGGCAACGACGGATGTCGCCACGACCTTCATCTCCGGTCGCCCGGGAAACAGTGAAGCCACGTGCCCATCGGGCCCGAGACCCAAGAGCAAGACGTCGAAAGCCGGTGCAGGGTCGCCGAAGCGCGCGAGTTCCGCCGCATAGGCCTGAGCGACCTTCTCGGGGCTTGTGGCGCCCTCCGAGGACGCCATGCGGTGGATGTTCTCCTCGGGCAGTCGAACCCGCTTGAGGAGCGAGCGCTGCGCCTGGACCTCGTTGCGATCGTGATCGCCGGGGGGAAGGAAGCGTTCGTCGCCCCACCAGATGTGCACGCCCCTCCAGTCGATCACGTCGGAGAGAGGAGAGGCCGCCATGCGCGCGAGGGTGGCTACGCCGATCGTTCCCCCGGTGAGGACAATGTGCGCCTCTCCGCGGGCAGAGAGGGCGTCGGCGATCGAGACGAGGAGGCGCGCCGCCGTCGTCTCGGCGACGGTGGTCGCGTCGGGGTAGATCATCGTCGAGCTGGTCATGATCGCAGCGCTCGCGCGAGGGCAATGAGCGTCTCGCCGTAGACCTCGTCGGCGTCCAGCCTGCGGAGGTCCTCGGCGAGGCAGGCCTGCAGCGTTCGTTGGGGGAGCGCGAGGATGTGATCGGGCAGGCCCGGCTGGCTGAAGGTCGCGTCGCGCCCATCCGGGCGCACGATCGCGATCTCGCCCTCGGGCGTCTCAAGGCGCACGGAGACGAGACCTCTGGCCTCGTCCGAATACGAGTCGTCGAAGCTGCACCCGAGCTTGCCTCGCAACCACGCGCCGAGCAACAAGACGGCGGGGCTGCCCGTGTCGCCGTGGATGCGCACGTTGGTGACGGCGGGCGAGCCCGTCCGATCGAGAGCGGCGGCGAGTAGCGCGCGCCAGCGGGTTGTCCTCGCCCAGGCGAGGTCGGTATCCCCCGGCGCGTATCCGTCCGCAACCGCGAGGAGGGCGGCCTTGACGTCGGGACTGCCCTTGACGTCGGTGATGCGCCTGGTCGCCATCGCGCCGATCGCCGTGAGGGCGGGGGCGGAGACCGTGCCTCCGGGCCACCACGCGACGATGGGGGCGTCGGGAAGGAGGAGCGGAATGAGGAGGGTGTCGCCGTGCTGCGTCATGTCGCCCGAGGGCCGTAGCAGGATGACCTCGGACGCTCCCGCGTCGCCGCCGACGCGGATCTCCGCGTCGAGGCGGGGCTCCGTTGCGTCCGATCTGGCGAGCACTACCACCCTGCAGGGGTGCTCGCGCGATGCGTAGTTCGCGGCGCTGATCGCGGCCTCGGCGTCGCAGCACGTCGAGTCGATGACGAGAGTCATGACGCGTCCGAGCGTGACGACCCCTCCCTCGGCGCGGATGCGCACCAACTCGGCGTTGATCTCGCTCGTGGTCGTATTGGGAAGGGCGAGGATCATGGGCGCCTCCACGCCCGGCCGTCGAGCGCCATCATCGCGTCGGCCGCCTCGGGCCCCCAGGTGCCCGACCGGTACCACTCGGGCCGCCCGCCCTCTGACCAATACTTCTCGATGGGGTCAAGGATGCCCCACGAGAGGGCGACCTCCTCGAAGCGAGGGAAGAGCGGGGGGTCGCCGAGTAGGACGTCGAGGATCAGGCGCTCGTACGCCTCGGGAGACGTCTCGTTGAAGGAGCTCCCGTAGCCGAAGTCCATCGTGACGTCGCGAATCTCCATGGACGTGCCCGGAACCTTGGAGCCGAAGCGAAGGGTGACGCCCTCGTCGGGCTGGACTCGGATGACGATCGCGTTGTCGCCCACCTCGGCCTCGGAATCGATGGGGAAGGGGAAGTGCGGGACCTTCTTGAACACCAGTGCGATCTCCGTGACGCGTCGACCCAGGCGCTTGCCCGCCCTCAGGTAGAACGGGGTCCCCGCCCACCGGCGATTGTCGATGTCGAGCCGGAGGGCCGCGTAGGTCTCGGTCACGGAGTCACTCGGGATGCCCTCCTCGTCGAGGAAGCCCCCGACCTGCTCGCCTCCGCGCCAGCCGGCCGCGTACTGCCCGCGAACCGTTCCCGTCGACAGGTCCTGCGGAAGTCGCACCGCGCGCAGAACCTTCTCCTTCTCCATGCGCAGGTCAGCGGCCTCGAACGTTGCGGGCTCCTCCATCGCGGTGAGCGCCAGCAGTTGCATGAGGTGATTCTGGATGACGTCCCGGGCGGCCCCGATGCCGTCGTAGTATCCGGCGCGGCTGCCGATTCCGGCGTCCTCCGCCATGGTGATCTGGACGTGATCGACGTACTGGCTGTTCCAGAGGGGTTCGAAGAGTTGGTTGGCGAAGCGAATCGCGAGCAGGTTCTGAACCGTCTCCTTGCCGAGGTAGTGATCAATGCGGAAGACCGCGTCCGAGGGGAAGACCTCCGAGACGACGTCGTTCAACTCCTTCGCGCTGGCGAGGTCGTGGCCGAAGGGCTTCTCGATCACGACGCGGCGCCACGTCCCCTGCCGCGGCTTGGACAGGCCCGAGTCCGCGAGTTGGCGACAGACGGTGGGAAAGGAACTCGGCGGCACGGAAAGGTAGAACGCGTGATTCCCACCGGTTCCGCGCTTCTCATCGAGTTCCTCGACGGTGTGGCGTAGGCGCTCGAAGGACTCCGGGTCGTCGAACGTTCCCTCGACGAACCGGATACCCTCGCTCAGCTGCTCCCAGGTCTCCTCGCGGAAGGGCGTGCGCGCGTGTTCCCTGACCGAGTCGTAGACCACCTTGGCGAAGTCCTGGCGATCCCAGTCCCGGCGAGCGAAACCCGTGAGAGCAAACCCGGGCGGGAGCAGGCCCCGGTTCGCAAGGTCATAGATGGCGGGCATGAGCTTGCGCTTGGCAAGGTCGCCCGTCACTCCGAACATGACGAGACCGCACGGCCCCGCGATTCGCGGGAGCCGGCGGTCGCGGGGGTCGCGAAGCGGATTGGTCACGCTTTCCGTTCCAGCAGTCCCCGGAGGCGCGTCAACTGGGACGCCTCCGTCAAGGTGAGGCGCAGGACGGGTCGGTCGTGGTCGGCCAGCACCCGGGCGTCGCCGAGCGCCTGGGCGGCGATCAGGGTGCCAAAGCTGAACGGCCGGTCCGGGATCGCGAGATCCTGGGCGAAGGTGCCCGTGATCTGAAGGAAGACGCCGACGGGTGCGCCGCCCTTGTGAAGCTGCCCGGTGCTGTGGAGGAAGCGCGGGCCCCATCCGAACGTGACGGGCCGCGTGGTCCGAAGCGCGATTGCGTCGCGAACCTCGGCGAGCGGGCCGAACTCCTCCCGGTCGAGGTAGGCCATGACCGCCACATAGCCGCGGCCGCCGAGGGTCGCCTCGAGCGCGGAGAGAGCGGCCTCGACCGTTTCGACGCCGTCAAGGAGCGAAGCGGGCATCGCGCGAACCTCGATGCCGCCATCGACGAACGCCGCAGGACCGGGCTCGGGCGTCGCGTCGAGGAGTCCCCGCGCCGCGATCTTGGCGGACTCGACGTTCGGCTGATCGAACGGGTTGATGCCGAGGATGCGTCCTGCGATCGCGGTGGCGTACTCCCACAGCAGGAACTGCCCGCCCAGCGTTCCCGCGACGGCGATATCGCCCTCCGGGAACGCGTCGAGCGCGGCGATCCTTGCGTCCGCGACATCGGGCTGGCCAACCTCGGGCGCCGAGCCTTCGACGACGACGGGGAGGAGCCCCACGCCGTCCTTGCCCGTGGACTCGGCGATGAGTTGCTCGGCCCAGTCGGGGAGTCCGACGAGGCCAGAGGCGTCATCGCGGAAGACCAACTTGTCCTTGCCCGCGGCGCACATCGCGGCGCCGAGCAAGAGGGCCGGGTTCGACTCGTCGTCTTCCGCGAACGACGCAGCCACCGCGGCGGCCTCATCGAGCAGGCCAGCCACGTCAACTCCGGCGAGCGCGGACGGCACGACCCCGAACGCGCTGAGCACGGAGAACCGGCCGCCGACGTTGGGATCGGCCAGGAAGATCGCCCGGTATCCGGCCTCGCGGGATGCCTTCTCGAGCGGCGATCCGGGGTCCGTAACGATGACGATGTGCTGGCGCGGATCGAGCCCCGCCGCCGAGAATGCCGCCTCGAAGGCGCGGCGCTGGGAGTCGGTCTCGACCGTACCGCCAGACTTGGAGGACACGACGACGACCGTCGAGGCGAGGTCGCCCGCGAGGGCGCCGCGCACCTGATCTGGGTCGGTGGAGTCGAGGACGACTAGCGGGACCTCGTAGGTCCGTGCGATGACCTCGGGGCCGAGCGACGAGCCGCCCATGCCGCAGAGCACGACTCGCGTCTTGCCCTCGGCGCGCAGCGCCGCGGCGAGTTCGTCGAGTTGGGGCAGGATGGCGCGGGTCGTCTCGTGGAGCTCCGTCCAGCCGAGGCGATCAGACGCCTCCGACTCGGCCTCTGCGCCCCACAAGGTGGCGTCCTTCGCCGCGATGCGCGAGGCAACCTTGTCGGCGACGAGGGTCTCGATGTGGGAGCCGACCGCCTCGGCCGCCGCGCCAGACGCGGATACGGAAACGTGAGCCTCGTTGCCGAGGCCCGCCCACGCGGTCACGAAGGCGCTCACAGCGCGGCCTTGATGGACTCGCGGGCCTTGGCGGCCACATTATCTGCGGTGAACCCATACTTCTGGAACAGATAGTCGCCGTCCGCGGATTCGCCGAAATGCTCGATGCTCACGGCGCGACCGGCGTCGCCGAGGACGTCGTTCCAGCACTGCGCGATGCCCGCCTCGACCGTGACGCGCGCCTTGACGCCGGCGGGGATGACCGACTCGCGATACGCGGCGTCCTGGTCGCAGAACCACTCGCGGCAGGGCATGGACACGACGCGCGCCTTGACCCCCTCGCCCGCGAGGATGTCGCGCGCGCCGAGGGCCAGCTGGACCTCCGAGCCGGTCGCGATGAGCAAGACGTCGGGCGTCCCGTCCGCGTCGGCCAGGATGTAGCCGCCCTTGAGGGTGCCCTCGACCGAGCCGAGCGCGCCGCTGCCTCCGGGCGTACGGTCGAACGTCGGAACGTTCTGACGCGTCAGGATGATGCCCGCGGGACGGTCGGTACGCTCGAGGATTCCCCGCCACGCCCACGCGGTCTCGTTCGCGTCGGCGGGTCGGACGATGTCGAGCCCGGGGATGGCCCGCAGCGCGGCGAGGTGCTCGATCGGCTGGTGGGTGGGTCCGTCCTCGCCGAGGCCGACGGAGTCGTGGGTCCAGACGAAGGTCGCAGGGATCTTCTGGAGCGCGGCGAGGCGGACGGCTCCTCTCATGTAGTCGCTGAATACCAGGAACGTTCCTCCGTAGGGGCGCGTGAGGCCGTGGAGCGTGATCCCGTTGAGGATCATGCCCATGGCGTGCTCGCGGATGCCGAAGTGCAGCGTGCGCCCGTAGGGGTTGCCGGGGAAGGCTTTGGAGGATCGCTCGACGGGAAGGAAGGACTGCTCGCCCTTCATCGTCGTGTTGTTGGAGCCAGCGAGGTCGGCGGAGCCGCCCCAGAGTTCGGGGAGGGTAGCCGCGAGGGCGCTGAGGACCTCGCCCGACGCCGCGCGGGTCGCGATGGACGTGCCGGCCGCGAACACCGGCAGCGACGCGGTCCAGCCCTTCGGAAGGTCGCGCTTGATGAGCCGGTCGAGGAGCGTCGCGCGCTCGACTTGCGCCGCCCGCCACGTGCCAAACTTGGCGTCCCACTCGGCGTGGGCCGCGGCGCCGCGATCCTTCACCAGGTGGGCGTGGGCAAGGACGGCGGGGTCAACGGCGAAGCTCACGTCGGGGTCGAAGCCCAGCGCCGTCTTCAGGCCGCGCACCTCGTCGGCGCCGAGCTTGGAGCCGTGGATCGCGCCGGTGTTTTGTTTGGTGGGGGAGGGCCACCCGATGATGGTGCGAAGCGCGATGATCGACGGCTTGCCGGTCGCTGCGAGCGACGCATCATAGGCGGCCTTCAGGGCATCGACGTCTTCGATGTAGGAGCCATCCTTCTGGATCCACGAGACGCGGTGAACGTCCCATCCGTACGCCTCGTAGCGCGCCAGGACGTCCTCCGAGAACGCGATCGACGTGTCGTCCTCGATCGAAATGTGGTTGTCGTCCCACAAGACGACGAGGTTGCCCAGCTCCTGAGTACCCGCGAGCGAGGAGGCCTCGCTCGTCACGCCCTCCTGGAGGTCGCCGTCGGAGGCGATGACGAAGATGCGGTGATCGAAGAGGCTCGCGCCCGGCGCGGACTCGGGGTCGAACAGCCCACGCTCGCGTCGCGAGGCCATCGCCATGCCGACGGCGGACGCGAGCCCAGAGCCGAGCGGGCCCGTGGTGATCTCGACGCCGGGCGTGTGGCCGTGTTCCGGGTGCCCCGGCGTGCGCGAGCCCGCCGTGCGAAGC
>JADGOS010000120.1 GCA_017882825.1 Demequinaceae bacterium
GCGGCGTCATCGACTTGATCCCGAGGTCGACCGCGACGACGCGGGCCGTCGTTGGAGTTCCGGCGGGTGGCTCGACGACGTACGACGCCTTCGCCGAGACCGCGTCGGCCAGGTAGGCGCCCTCCATGGGATCGCTCGACCGGACACGGGCGAGCATGTCGCCCTCCGGTCCCAGCGCGTCTCCCGAGAAGATCCCCGCGCGCATCACTCCGGCGCTCCGCAGCAGGCGCACGAGCTCGCGCGTGTCGATTTCCGAGATGCCCACGATGCCCTGCGCGACGAGTTCCTCGTCGAGGCTCCTGACCGCGCGCCAGTTGGAGGCTCGCCGCGCGGGATCCCGCACCACATAGCCCGCCACCCAGATCCGCGACGACTCGCCGTCCTCGTCGTTCACCCCCGTATTTCCGACGTGCGGCGCGGTCATCACGACGATCTGGCGGTAGTACGACGGGTCGGTCAGGGTTTCCTGGTACCCGGTCATGCCCGTGCTGAAGACGATTTCTCCTGTGGTCTCGCCGCGCGCGCCCCACGCGCGCCCGTCGAACCTTCGGCCGTCCTCAAGCAGGAGAACCGCCGCGTCGGCGTCCGTCAAGTCGGGGCCCGTCACGTCGGTGCCTGCCAACTCACAAACCTCCGAGCGAGTCGTGGGCGTACGTCACGGTTCCGCGCAGGATCGTCGCCACGACGGAGCCGGGAAGCTCAATCCCCGAAAACGGCGAGTTGTGGCTGCGGCTGCGCATCGCGGGGGGATTGACCGTCCACGCAAGTCTCGGATTGACGAGCGTGACGTTCGCGGGCTCGCCGACCGCCAGGGGGCGACCGTGGCCCTCCACCCTTCCGATCTCGGCGGGCCGCTCGGACATCACCCGCGCGACGTCGCGCCAGGTCATGCGGCCGGTCTCAACGAGCGCCTTCTGGACGATCCCGAGGGCCGTCTCAAGCCCGATCATCCCGAAGGCCGCGGTCGCCCACTCGCAGTCCTTGTCCTCGTCCGGGTGGGGCGCGTGGTCCGTCCCCACCACATCGATCGTTCCGTCGGCGAGCCCCGCCCTCACTGCCTCCACGTCCGCCTCCGGGCGAAGCGGCGGATTGACCTTGAACCGTGGGTCGTAGCCCCGCGCGCGCTCATCCGTCAGGAAGAGGTGGTGCGGCGTCGCCTCGGCCGTGACATGGATCCCGCGGGCCTTCGCCCACCGGACGATTTCGACGGAACCCGCCGTCGAGAGGTGGAGAATGTGGACCCTCCCGCCCACGTGCTCGGCGAGCAGGCAGTCCCGCGCGACGATCGCCTCCTCCGCGACGGCCGGCCACCCCTGCAGGCCCAGTTCGCCGGAGACGATGCCTTCGTGCATCTGCGAGCCCTCGGTCAGGCGGGGATCCTGCGCGTGTTGCGCGACCACGCCGTCGAAGGCCTTGACGTACTCCAAGGCGCGTCGCATGACGACCGGGTCGTGGACGCACTTGCCGTCGTCGCTGAAGACCCGCACCCGGGCCGCGGAGAGCGCCATCGCTCCAAGTTCGGCGAGGTGCTCCCCCGCGAGTCCCACCGTGACGGCGCCGACAGGGAAGACGTCGACGAGGCCGATCTCGCGGCCCCTGTGCCACACCTGTTCCACGACGCCCGCCGTGTCAGCTACGGGAGTCGTGTTCGCCATGGCGTGGACGGCGACGTAGCCGCCTGCCGCGGCCGCGCGCGACCCCGTCTCGATCGTCTCGGCGTCCTCGCGGCCCGGTTCCCGCAGGTGCGTGTGAAGGTCCACCAGGCCGGGCAGTGCGATCAGGCCCGCGCCGTCGATGACCGTGGCGCCCTTCGGCGCATCGGCCGCGCTCAGCGACACGATCGCGCCCCCCTCCAGCACGAGATCGGCGGGAGTGTCTCCGTAGAGCGATACCCCCGTGATGACGATGGGCCCCGCGCCCGTGGTCACGATGCGGCCTCCTCTCCGGCGAGCAGTAAGTACAGGACGGCCATGCGGACCGAGACGCCGTTCGCGACCTGCTCGACGACGACGGAGCGCGGGGAGTCCGCGGCCTCCGCGGAGATCTCCAGGCCGCGGTTCATGGGACCGGGGTGCATGACGATGGTCCGCTTGGGCAGGCGCGCGAGGCGGGTGCCGTCGAGCCCGTAGAGGCGGGTGTATTCCGCCGGAGAGGGGAAGAACGCCGCTCCCCCGCCGGTCATCCGCTCGAGTTGGATGCGCAGCATCATGATCGCGTCAAGGTCGTAGGTCTCGAGCGCCGCGTCCAGCGAGTGGACCACCTCGACGGGCCAGGTCTCCACGCCAAGGGGCACGAGCGTCGGCGGGGCGACCAGGACGACCCGCGCCCCGAGCGTCGTCAGGAGCCAGGCATCCGAGCGCGCGACGCGCGAGTGGAGGATGTCGCCAACGATCGCCACAGTGAGGCCGTCGAGGCCGACTCCGGGCTCCCCGTCCGCGAGGTGACGGCGAATCGTGTACGCGTCGAGGAGCGCCTGCGTGGGGTGCTCGTGGGTGCCGTCGCCCGCGTTGACCACCGCGCCGCGGGTCCAGCCCGAGGTCGCAAGCCGCTCGGCGGCTCCCGATGCCCAGTGGCGGATCACCACCCCGTCGGCGCCCATGGCCTGGAGCGTCTGCGCCGTGTCCTTGAGCGACTCGCCCTTGGCGACGCTCGATCCCTTCGCCGAGAAGTTGATCACGTCGGCCGAGAGGCGCTTGGCCGCGGCCTCAAAGCTGATGCGGGTCCTCGTCGAGTCCTCGAAGAACAGGTTGATAACCGTCTTCCCGCGAAGCGTAGGGAGCTTGCGGATCTCCCGCTCTTGGGTCTTCGCCATCTCGCCCGCGGTGTCGAGGATCCGGATGGCCTCGTCCCTCGGAAGGCCCCGTGTCGTCAGTAGGTGCTTCACTCGACCTCCCCCTCCGATCGCTCGATGCGCACTTCCTCCTGGTGGTCGATCTCGTCGAGGAGCACGCTCACCCGCTCCGAGCGCGACGTGGGGAGGTTCTTGCCGACGAAGTCGGCGCGGATTGGCAGTTCGCGGTGGCCCCGATCGACGAGCACGGCCAACTGCACCGAGCGCGGCCTTCCGAGGTCGCCAATCGCGTCGAGCGCCGCGCGAATCGTCCGCCCCGTGTGCAGGACGTCGTCCACCAGAACGACGATGGCGCCGTCGATTCCCGCGGGAGGCACCGTGGTGGTTCCGATCGGGCGCGTCGGCTGGCGGCGCAGATCGTCGCGGTACATCGTGATGTCTATGCCGCCCGATCGGGCCTGGGCGTCGAATGCCGGCTCGACGACCGCGATCCGCTCCGCGAGGCGGCGGGCGAGCGGAAGCCCCCGTGTGGGGATTCCGAGGAGCACAAGATCGTCCGCGCCGCCGTTGCGTTCGAGGATCTCGTGGGCAATGCGCGTGAGCGCCCTGGCAATATCGGGCGCGGCCATGACGGCACCAGTCACCTGGCGACCTCCTTCCCCGTCTCTCTGGACGGACCTTAAAGGATGCCTGCTCGCGTCAGTCTAGCGGATCGCCCGCCCCACCCTCGAGGGGAACATCCGACGCGCCGTGGTTTGAGGTGCGGTCGGCCGACGCCGCGATGGCGCCGAGCACGCCGTTGACGAAGCCCGGCGACTCGTCCGTGCTCAGATCCGTAACCAGATCGACGGCCTGATCGATGGCGACCGCCGCGGGGACGTCGTCGTTGAAGAGGATCTCCCACGTGGCGAGGCGAAGCGCGGCGCGATCGACGGCGGGCATGCGCGCGATCGTCCATCCTTGGGAGTGCGCCGTCATGGCCGCCTCGATCTCCTGCCAGTGGTCGACGACGCCCGTCACCAGTTGGATCGCATACTCGGGGAGGGGCGTCGCGACGCCGGGGTCCGCGATGCGGGCCTCGAGGGCCTGCGTCACGTTGAGCCCGCGTTGGTCTGCCTCGAAGAGCACGTCGAGAGCGCGCTTGCGTGCCTTCGACCTTGCTCCCACTAGTCGTTGACGCGGGAGATGTACTCGCCGGAGCGGGTGTCGACCTTGACCTTGGTTCCGGACTCGAGGAAGAGCGGGACCTGAATCTCCCTGCCGGTTTCCAGGGTTGCGGGCTTGGTCCCGCCGGTCGAGCGGTCGCCCTGGAGCCCGGGCTCGGTGTAAGTGAGTTCCAGCACGACGGACGCGGGAAGCTCGAGGAAGATGGCCGCGCCGTTGTGGAGCCCGATGAGCGCGCTCGAGTTCTCGAGCATGAAGTCCTTGGCGTCCCCCACCACCGCGGCGGAGATCGTCAGCTGCTCGAAGTTCCCCGGGTCCATGAAGATGTAGTCCGTGCCGTCGTTGTAGAGGTACTGCATGTCGCGGCGGTCGACCGTCTCGAACTCGACCTTGGCGCCCGCGTTGAAGGTCTTGTCCACCACCTTCCCCGAAAGAACGTTCTTGAGCTTGGTACGAACGAACGCTCCGCCCTTGCCGGGCTTCACGTGCTGGAACTCGATGACGTTCCACAGGTTGCCGTCGAGGTTGAGCACGGAGCCATTCTTGATGTCGTTCGAACTTGCCACGAGAGATCCTTGCGTTCGGTAGCGATGGTCGCCGGTCCAGCT
>JADGOS010000045.1 GCA_017882825.1 Demequinaceae bacterium
ACGGGGCACGTCTGCGTGTTCGGCTCGGCGCCGAACTCGTTCGCGCAGCCGCAGAACATCTTCGTCTTGGTGTTGAGCTCCACGTGGACCTCGATGCCGAACACCGGGTCGAACGCCTGGAGCGCCTCCTCGTAGGCGAGGACCTTGTCTTCCGCTGCGCTCACTTGCTCACCGGTCCTCTCGACGGCGCAGTGACTTTCGAGGACGTCGCCAATTCAGGTGCCGACGCGAGCAACGTTCCCCCTCGGGCAGCGTCCAAGGCCGCCTCGAGCGCGGCTCCGACGCGGTAGAGCCGGTCGTCCCCGCGCGCGGGCGCGAGGATCTGGAAGCCGACGGGCAGCCCGTCCTCGGGCGCGAGGCCAGCGGGGAGGGACATGCCGGGGATGCCCGCGAGGTTCGCGGGGATGGTCGCGACGTCGTTGAGGTACATCGTGAGGGGGTCGTCCACCTGCTCGCCGAGTTTGAACGCCGTGGTGGGGCACGTGGGCGAGACGAGCACGTCGGCGCCAGCGAAGGCCGCCGCGAAGTCGCGCTGGACGAGCGTCCGCACCTTCTGCGCGCTGCCGTAGTACGCGTCGTAGTACCCGGCGCTCAGGGCGTAGGTGCCCAGGATGATGCGACGCTTGACCTCGTCGCCGAAGCCCCTCGCGCGCGTCGCCGCCATGACGCGCTCGATCGTCGTGTCGCCGTCGTCCACGCGCAGCCCAAACCGCACCGCGTCGTATTTCGCGAGGTTGGAGGAGGCCTCCGACGGGAGGATGACGTAGTAGGCCGCGAGCGCGTAGGCGAAGCTGGGGCAGGAGACCTCGACGATCTCCGCCCCAGCCGAGCGCAGGTGGTCGAGCGCCTCGGCGAACCGCTGCGACACGCCCGCCTGGAAGCCCTCGCCTCCGAGTTCCGTGATGACGCCGACCTTCACCCCGGCCAGCCCATCCTCGCGACCGCGGCGCGCCGCCTCGACCACGGGCGGGACCGGCTCGTCAAGGCTCGTCGCGTCCATCGGGTCGTGGCCCGCCATCACCGCGTGGAGCAGTGCGGTGTCCTCGACGGTGCGGGCGCACGGCCCGAGCTGGTCGAGGGATGACGCGAGGGCGATGACGCCGTAGCGGCTCACGCCGCCGTAGGTGGGCTTCACTCCGACGGTCCCGGTGACGGCCGCGGGCTGGCGGATCGAGCCGCCCGTGTCGGAGCCGATCGCGAGCGGCGCCTCCCACGAGGCGAGCGATGCTGCCGAGCCGCCGCCCGACCCGCCGGGGATTCGGTCGAGGTCCCAGGGATTGTGCGTCGGGCCGTAGCCGGAGTGCTCGGTGGACGAGCCCATCGCGAACTCGTCCATGTTGGTCTTGCCGAGGATCGGCATGCGGACGTCGCGGATGCGCCGCGTCACCGTGGCGTCGTACGGGGGCACCCAACCCTCAAGGATCCGGGAGCCCGCCGTGGTGGGGAGACCCTTGGTGACGAGGACGTCCTTGACGGCAATCGGCACGCCCGCGAGCGCGGGAAGGTTCTTGCCCGCCGCCCGGTCTTTGTCGACGGACGCGGCCGCCTCGAGGGCGTCCACCCCGTTGACGTACAGGAAAGCGTGCACGGCTCCGTCGACCGCGGCGATCCGATCGAGCGCCGCCTGGGTCACCGCGACGGAGGTCGTCTCGCCCGAGGCCAACGCGTCCGCGAGCGCGCGGGCCGAGAGGCGGGTGAGGTCGGCCATCAGGCTTCCTCTCCAAGGATCTGTGGCACGCGGAACCTGCCGTCCTCGGTGACGGGGGCGCCCGAGAGCGCTTCGGCCTGGCTCAGCGACGGCCGCACCTCGTCGGGCCGATAGACGTTCGCCATCGGGATGGGATGCGACGTCGCGGGTACGTCGTCGCCGGCCACCTGGGCGACCTGAGCGACGGCCTCGACGATTGCCGAGAGTTGCCGGGAGAGGCGGTCCAGGTCATCGTCGGTCATGTCGATGCGGGCCAGGGCGGCGAGGCGCGCGACGTCGGAGCGATCAAGCGTAGCCATGGTGCAAGTCTAGTGGGGCGAGGAGTCGCCCCAGGGGCGCCCTACGCTCGCGGCGGCGCGCACGACTCGCGGATGACAAGCTCGACGGGAAGCCGGGTGTGCGTCGAGCGCTCCAGTCCCTCGAGGAGATCGAGGAGCATCTCCATCGCGGCCTCACCCATGTCGCGCAGGGGCTGACGCACCGTCGTGAGCGGCGGCGTGCAGAGAGCCGCCTCGGGGATGTCGTCGAAGCCCAGGACGGAGACGTCGCCCGGCACGTCGAGACCAAGGGCCTGCGCGACCGCGATCGTGCGCTCGGCGGTGACGTCGTTGGCCGCGAAGATCGCGGTCGGAGGCTCGGAGAGCGCAAGAAGGGAGCGTGCCTCCACCTCGGCGAGTTGCGGCTGGAAGTGCGTGGGCCGCACGAGCGCCTCGTTGACCGGCACTCCGGCCTCGGCCATCGCCTCGCGGAAGCCCGCCTCGCGGAGGTGGGCGGACTCGAGGTCGTCGCGCCCCCCAAGGAACGCGATGCGCCGGTGCCCCAGGCCGACGAGGTAGGCGGTCGCGAGTTTGGCGCCCGCGAAGCTATCGGCATCAACCGTCGGAATCTGGGACGGGCCGTAGTGCGGGTCGATCGCGACGACAGGCACGGTCGCCTGGCGACCAAGAACCGTCGGGGTCACGAGGATGGCCCCGTCGATGAGCGTGCCGCCGAGCCTGGCGATCGAGCGACTCTCCCAGCCGCTCTTGCCCCCACCGGTGAAGGCCATGAGGTCGTATCCGGATCGCGTCGCACCATCGGACATCCCGCGAAGGAGGCCGAGGCTGAACGGCTCGAACTCCGAGATCAGGATGCCGAGGACGTTGGTGCGCGAACTCCGAAGGCTGATCGCGCCGAGGTGGCCGGCATACCCCAGTTCGTCGATGACCTCCTGCACCCGGGTGACGGTGCCCGGTGCGACGCCGTACCGTCCGTTCGCCACCTTGGAGACCGTGGCAAGCGAAACGCCCGCGCGAGCGGCAACATCGGCCAGCGTTACCCGGGTTGGGAGTTCCATGCAGGCATGCTATCGCTCCTTCGCGAAACCGTTATCAAAAACGTTATCGAAATCGTTTGACGGCCGGACCGTCGCCCTGCCAGACTGCGGGTGTTCGGCGGAGTCAACGAAGACTGAAAGGAAAACCATGGCGAACAAAAAGAGGGTCATAGCCCTCACCGCACTTGCCGCATCAGCAGCCATGCTGCTTGCGTCGTGCACCAGCAATGACACATCAGCAAGCACGTCAGCGTCCGCAGCGCCCGTCACTCTTACGTGGTGGCACAACGCGATCGCGGGAGCCGACGGCAAGAACCTCACCGGCGACTACTGGCAGAAGGTTGCAGACGACTACACCGCTCTGCACCCCAACGTCACCTTCAAGATCGAGCAGATTGAGACCAACGACCTGCAGCGCACCCGCATTCCGGCGGCGCTGCAGTCCGGCGACGCCCCCGACATCTTCCAGGCTTGGGGCGGCGGCGAAATGGTGCAGCAGGTCAACGCTGGCTACCTGATGGACCTAACGGACAAGATCCCCGCGGCCATCAAGGAACTCGGTTCGTCGGCCGCAGGTTGGTCCGTCGCCGGAAAGCAGTACGGCATGCCGTACACGTTCGGCATCGAGGGCATCTGGTACCACAAGTCGCTGTTCGACAAGGCGGGCATCACCGGAACGCCCAAGACGATGGACGAGCTCAACGCTGACGTCACGAAGCTCAAGGCGGCTGGTGTCACCCCGATCGCGGTTGGCGCGTCCGACAAGTGGCCCGCCGCTCACTGGTGGTACAACTTCGCCCTGCGTTCGTGCTCGACCGACGTCATCCAGGCGTCGAACACCGCGTTCGACTTCTCCGACCCGTGCTTCGTTGCGGCCGGAAAAGACCTGCAGGCGTTCATCGACACGAAGCCGTTCCAGGACCAGTACCTGTCGTCAAAGGCGCAGCAGGACCCGACGTCGGCCGCTGGCCTCGTCGGAACCGGAAAGGCTGCTATGGAGCTCATGGGCCACTGGGAACTCGGTCAGTACGAGGGCTTCCAGGCCGATGACGCCGCCAAGGCGACGCTCGACGCCGACATGGGTTGGTTCAACTTCCCGGCGACTTCGTCCGGCGCGGGTGACCCGACCGCTGTCCTCGGTGGCGGCGACGGATTCGCGTGCTACAAGGACGCTCCGGCTGAGTGCGCAGACTTCCTCGCGTACCTCACCTCGGTTGACGTTCAGAAGGGCTTCGCGGCGATTCCGGGTAACCTCCCGGTGAACCCCGGTGCTGCTGACCAGATCGCAAGCCCGCAGCTGAAGCAGCTCGCGGACGTCAGGGCCAGTGCAGGTTACGTCCAGCTGTGGCTGGACACCTACTACGGCACCAACGTCGGTGGAGCAATGAACGACGGTATCGTCGCTCTCTTCGGCGGCACTGGGACCCCCCAGGGCATTGTCGATGGCATGACGGCGGCAGCCGCAACCCAGTAGTACGTACTTCAGCCCCCCAGAAAGCGAGGAACTGGCGTGACATTCACGACAGCCTCGGGCAAGGGCAACGGCCCCGTCGTCGGCGCGAAAGCGTCGGCGGCGGGGCCTCGCCCTGGCAGCCCGAAGAACAAGCAGCCCGGCAATGCAAGCGCCCGCAAGTGGGCCGAGATCGGCCTCTTCGTCGGACCTGCGCTCTTGGTGTTCCTCGTGTTCGTCGTGTATCCCGTCATTTCGGCGGTGCGGTACAGCTTCTACAAGTGGAACGGCGTCAAACAGTTCAGCGAGGCGGAGTTCGTTGGGCTGGACAACTACCGCCGGGCCCTCTTCGGTCAGGGCATCTTCAAGAAGGCCTACACGGAACCCTTCCTGACCGCGCTGAGCCACAACTTTGAGATCATCGCCCTCTCGATGGCGATCCAACTGCCGCTCGCACTCCTCGTAGCGCTGATCCTCAATCGCCAGTTCCGCGGACGCACCGTCGTCCGCGTCATCATCTTCGCGCCCTATGTCCTGAGCGAGGTCATCACCGGCGTCATGTGGTTCGTGATCCTTGACCCCAACGGCATCGCGACGCGCATCGTCGAGGCCCTCGGCCTCCACTCCCCTGCGGGCGGATGGTTCGAGGACGTGCACTGGGGCTTCTGGACGATGTTCTTCGTCGTCAGTTGGAAGTACCTCGGCCTCGCGATCATCCTGTTCCTCGCCGGCCTCTCCGGCGTCTCGAAGGAGCTCCAGGAGGCCGCGGCGATCGACGGCGCCTCGTGGTGGCAGATCCAGCGCCGCATCAACATTCCCCTCATCGGGCCGACGATCCGCATCTGGGCCTTCCTGTCCATCATCGGTTCGATCCAACTCTTCGACATGGTGTGGGTGCTCAACCGTGGCGGCACGCAGGGCCAGTACTCGACGGTCGCGTCTTACATGATGGACAAGGGCTTCTATCGAAGCGACTGGGGCTACGGGAGCGCGATCGCCGTGATCATGTTCCTCATCTCGCTCGTCGTCGCGATCGGGTACATGCTCGTGATCTTGCGTCGCGACAACTCCACCACCGCGAAGAACTGAGGCGACATCGTGACACTCAAGACCAACTCACGACGGCCCGTGAAGGGCCCCACCCCGGGACTCTGGGCGCGGTACCGCGCCTACCTTTCGCGTACGGGGCTCAGCCCGAGCGCCTCGAACTACTTCTCGATCGGCGTCGCCATCGCGGGAGTCGGCCTCACGCTCGGACCGATCATCTACCTCGTCCTGGGCGGATTCAAGGACCTCCACCAGTACGCGATGAACCCCTCCGGCCTGCCCGACCCGTTCCTCTTTCGCAACTACTGGGGGATCCTGAGCACCGGCCTCTTCTGGCGCCAGATGCTGAACTCCGCCTTTATCGCGATCGTGACGACCGTTGGCGTCGTCATCCTCGGCACCATGGCGGCGTACCCACTCGCCCGCTACAAGTTCAAGGGACGCGAAGTCCTGTACGGGGTGTTCGTCGCCGGCCTCATGTTCCCGCTCACGGTGGCGATCCTCCCGCTGTACCTGATGATCCACAGCTGGGGCCTGGTGGGAAACCCCTTCGGGGTGATCCTCCCGCAGATCGCGTTCGCGCTGCCGGTGACCATCATCATCATGCGACCGTTCGTCGCGGCGCTGCCCAAGGAGCTTGAGGAGGCGGCGTTCATCGACGGAGTGACGCGCATCGGGTACTTCTGGAGGATCCTTCTGCCGCTCGCCCGCCCCGGAATGGTGACCGTCGGCGTCCTCGCATTCATCGGAAGCTGGAACTCCTACCTCCTCCCGCTCCTCATCCTCGCGGGCGATCCGGCGCACATGACGCTTCCCCTCGGAGTGACCGCCTTCAAGGGTCAACACGGCTCCGACAACACCGCGATCATGGCGTTCACGTCACTGTCGATGGTCCCTGCGCTCATCTTCTTCATCTTCATGGAGCGACGGATCGTCGAGGGCCTTACCGGCGCGGTCAAGGGCTAGGGCCAGTCATGGCGGATACGGCGGGCCGCCGGGCGGCGACGTTGCTTGCGCAGATGACCCTGGACGAGAAGCTCGCGCAGATCGTCGGCTTCTGGCAGGACGAGGAGGGCGACGTCGTCGCCCCGCTCCAGGGCGAAATTCGTCACGGCGGGGGCATCGCGGAGGCGACCGTCAACGGCCTGGGTCACCTCACGCGGGCGTACGGAACCAGCCCCTACGACGCGGACGAGCGCGCGGCGTGGCTGTGGGAGTTCCAGCGTTCCCTCGTCAAGGGGACCCGCCTGGGGATCCCGGCGCTGGTCCACGAGGAGTGCCTCACGGGCCTCGCCGCCTGGAAGGCGGCGACCTTCCCCACGCCGCTCGCGTGGGGCGCAACCTTCGACCCGGACGCCGTCGAGGCCATGGCGGCCGCCGTCGGCGAGTCCATGCACGCGCTAGGCGTCCATCAGGGCCTGGCCCCCGTCCTCGACGTCATCCGCGATCCGCGCTGGGGCCGCGTCGACGAGTGCATCAGCGAGGACCCCTACGTTGTCGGGACGGTCGGGTGCGCCTTCGTGCGCGGCCTCCAGAGCGCGGGGGTCCACGCCACCCTCAAGCACTTCGTGGGGTACTCCGCCTCGCGCGCCGGACGCAACTTCGGCCCCGTGAGCATGGGGCGACGCGAGCTTGCGGACATCATGCTCCCCCCGTTCGAGATGGCCGTAAAGGACGCGGGCGCGCGGAGCGTCATGCATGCATACGTCGAAATCGACGGGCTCCCCGTCGCGGCGGACGGAGACCTGCTGACCGGCCTCCTCCGCGACCGCTGGGGCTTCGATGGCGTCGTGGTGGCCGACTACTTCGGCGTCGCGTTCCTCCACCTACTTCATGGAATCGCGGCCGACCTGGGCGAGGCGGCCGCGCTGGCGCTCCTCGCGGGCATCGACGTCGAACTTCCCACGGGCGATGCCTACCTCGAGCCCCTCAAGGCCGCCCTGGCGTCCGGGGCGGTTGACATCGCTCTCGTCGACCGCTCGGCGCTGAGGGTCCTTCGCCAGAAGGAAGAACTCGGCCTCCTCGATGAGACGTTCGAGGGCCCGTCACCGACCGGCATCGACCTCGACTCTCCGCTCCACCGCGCGCTCGCGCGTCGCCTCGCGGAGGAGTCGGTCGTTCTGCTCGCTAACGACGGGACCCTGCCGCTTGCCGCCGGAGTTGGCGCCTCTCCCTCGATTGCCGCGATCGGCCCCAACGCCGACCGATTCGCCGCGATGTTCGGCTGCTACTCGTTCGCGAACCACGTGCTGGTTCACCGCCCCGGCGTCGACCTTGGGCTTGAGGTGCCGACGCTGGCCGAGGCTCTCGAAGCCGAGTTCCCCGGCCGCGTCACCGTCGCGCGAGGATGCGACGTTGACTCGGCGGACGAATCGGGTCTCGCCGAGGCCGTCGCGGCGGCGGCGGCGGCAGATATCGCGATCCTGGCTATGGGTGACCACGCGGGCCTGTTCGGACAAGGCACCGTGGGCGAGGGCTGCGATCGGGACAACCTTGAGCTCCCTGGCCTGCAGCGCAGGCTCATTGACGAGGTCCTCGCCACCGGGACGCCCGTCATCCTCGTCCTTCTCACGGGGCGCCCCTACGCCGTCGGATGGGCGCTGGAGCGTTGCGCGGCGGTGCTCCAGGTGTTCTTCCCCGGCGAGGAGGGCGCGGGTGCCATCGCCGGCGTGCTCTCGGGGCGCGTCAACCCGTCCGGCCACCTCCCCGTCAGCATGCCGCGCTCGGCAGGCGCCCAGCCCTACTCGTATCTCCACCCGCTGCTCGGAGGCGATTCCGACGTCACCAACCTTTCGAGCGTCCCTACTCGCCCCTTCGGATATGGGCTCTCGTACACGCGCTTCGACTACTCAGGATTCGCCGCCGACGAGGGCGTCCCGACCGACGGCTCGATCACCGCGGCCGTGACGGTTGCCAACACCGGCGATCGACGCGGCGCGACCGTCGTCCAGCTATACGGACGCGTGCACCGCGCCCCGGTAACGCGACCCATCGCGCAACTGCTCGGGTACCTGCGGGTGGAACTGGATCCGGGCGAGAGCAGGCGGGTGGAGTTCAGCGTGCCGACCACGCGCCTCGCCTTCTCCGACCGCGACTACCGGAGGGTCGTGCACCCCGGCGACCTCGACCTCTGGGTGGGAAACGCGGCGACCCGGGTGGTGGAGGGCGGCACGACGCTCTCCGGTCCCGTCCACGAGCTCCGCGAGGACTCCCCGAGGTGGACCGAGACGACGGTCTCCTAGCTGGGCGACCACGCGTAGGCGAGGAGTTTATGCCCGCCCTGCGTGCAGTTGCCGTCCGCGTCCAGGCACGTGGCGTCGCAGCGGACCTTGATGTACGAAGGGTGCGCGACCCAATCCAGCTCCGGCTGGCGCACGAATCCCAACTTCTCATAGAGACGGTGCGCGGCGTGCATCGTTTCCATCGTGGAGAGCGTGACCCGCATCGCTCCCTGGGCCGTCGCCGTCTCCAGACCGAAGAGGGCAAGTTCCTCGCCGATGCCGCGGCCGCGGGCGAGCGGCGAGACGGCGAGCATGCGCAGTTCGTACTCCCCGTCGCGGTTGAACTCCGCGAAGGGCGACCCGCTCGGCACTACCGTGATGGTCCCGACCGCGGCCCCCTGTCCGTCATCGCCGTCGGCCATCATCAGCAGGATCGCGTGCTCGGCGCGCGCCTTCGCGTTGCGCAGTTCCGGGACGTACGGATGCGCGGAGTCGACCAGGCCGTCCGCAAGATACGCGAGCGCGGTCAACTCGCCAATCTCCGATAGGCGCATGGTCTGGTCGGGCCCAATGGTGACGATGCGGCTCATCGTGCGCCTACCCCTCCGTTGTAGCGCGCCGCCGCGACTCGGGTCGGCATGCTCCTTGTAGCCTAGTTTGCCTCGCGCGCTGCGGCCAGGGCTCACGCGCTGCGCAGGTTCTCCCCGAAAGCGCAGGTTCTCCCCGAAAGCGCAGCGCCTCCCGCGCTAGGCGACGGCTCCCGGCCCGCCGGCCAGCAGCGCGGCGAACCCGTCCTCGTCGAGCAGGGGTACCCCGAACTGTTCGGCCTTCGCGGCCTTCGAACCCGCGTTCGCGCCCACCACGACGAAGTCGGTCTTGGCGCTTACCGACGACGACGCGCGACCCCCGCGCGACGCGATCGCCTCCGCGGCCTCCTCGCGGGAGAAGCCCTCGAGCGAGCCCGTGACGACGATGATCAGTCCGGCGAGAACGCGATCTCCCGCCCCTCCCCCGTCATCCTTCATCCTGACTCCCGCCAGGGCCCAGCGCCGGACGATCTCGACGTGCCAGGGAATTCCAAACCACTCCGCGATGCTCCGCGCGATGACAGGCCCAACGCCGTCGGTCGAGGCGAGCGTCCGCGGGTCCGCCGCGCGAATGGCGTCGAGCGAGCCGAAGGCCGTCGCGAGGGCACGGGCGGCGGTCGGACCGACGTGGCGGATGCTCAGTGAGACGAGGACGCGCCAGAGGGGCCGGGACCTCGCGGCATCGAGGTTCGCGAGCAGCCGCAGTCCGTTCGTCGAGACGTCCCCGGCGGTGCGCGCGACGCCGTCCTTCTTGGAGTCCTGTTCGAGGGTGAGGAGCGAGATGCGCCGCAGGTCGTCCTCGGAGAGGTCGAAAAGGCCACCCTCGTTGCGGAGGACCCCGGAGTCGACGAGCGCCGCGGCCGCCTTCTCGCCGAGCACCTCCACGTCGAGCGCGCCCCGGGAGCCGATGAAGGCGATCCTGTCGACGATCTGGCCGCGGCACCCCTCGGCATTGGGGCACCGAAGGTCCACGTCGCCATCCTTCTGCTGGGCGAGCGCCGTCCCGCAACTCGGGCATACGGTCGGCATGACCCACGCGCGCTCCTCACCCGTGCGCGCGGCGACCACGGGAGCCACAATCTCGGGGATGACGTCGCCCGCCTTGCGCACCACGACGGTGTCGCCGATCAACACACCCTTGCGCGCGACCTCCTGCGCGTTGTGGAGCGTCGCAAACGTCACGGTGCTACCGGCGACCGTCACCGGCGTCATCACACCGTAGGGGGTCACCCGACCCGTGCGACCGACATCCACGCGGATGTCCTCGAGGCGCGTCGTGACCTCCTCCGGCGGGAACTTGTAGGCGATCGCCCATCGCGGAGCCCGCGAGGTCGAACCGAGTTCGCGCTGGGCGTCGCGGTCGTTGACCTTGATGACGGCGCCGTCGATCTCGTGTACCAGCGAATGGCGACGCGCCTCGAGCCGGGCAAGGTAGGCCTCGACCTCGCCGACCCCCGTGTGGACCTCGGCGAGATCGCTCACCGGCAGGCCCCATCCCTTGAGGACGGAGTAAATGCCGATCTGGGTCGCGGCCCGGGGATCGGGTGCCGCCGCGCCCCACTCAAGCGCGCCCAGCGCGTACGTCGTGACGGCCAGCGGGCGCGTCGCCGTGACGGCCGCGTCCTTCTGGCGAAGCGAACCCGCCGCAGTGTTGCGCGGATTCGCGTACGGGGCCTTGCCCTCGTCGACCAGCCGCTCGTTGAGCTCCTCGAAGGCCGCCACGGGCAGATAGGCCTCGCCCCGAATCTCCACGACCTCGGGCACGCCGCTCCCCGCGAGGCGGCCCGGCAACCCCGCGATGGTCCTGACGTTGGCGGTGACGTCCTCGCCCGTCGTCCCGTCGCCCCGCGTCACGCCGCGCACCAAGACGCCACCCTCGTAGGTGAGGGAGATCGACAGGCCGTCGATCTTGGGCTCACAGACAAACTCGCGGGGCCCGCCCGCCCGCTCGACGCGCTCCTCCCACGCGGCGACGTCCGCGATCGAGAAGGCGTTGTCGAGGCTCATCATGCGTTCGCGGTGACGGACGGATGCGAAGCCCGTCGCGACCGCTCCGCCGACGGTCTGGCTCGGGCTGTCGGGGTCCGCCAGCTCGGGATGCTCGGCCTCGATCCCGCGGAGCTCCCGCTCTAGGGCGTCATACTCGGCATCGGAGATCGTCGGGGAGTCGCGCTCGTAGTACGCGGCGCGGTGCGCCTCGATCGCCTGGATGAGTTCGGCGTGGCGCGCGCGGGGGTCAGTCACGGGTCCATTCCATCACGCTCGTGCGACGTCCGGGCGGTCCTCGCGGGCGGGGCGACGAGAGCCCCACGCATTCGCGAGTTCGGCGCGACTCGCATGTGTCCGGTAGGTCTTCGGTCCCTCGTCCTAGGGGCTCGCGGCGCTACGATCGAACCGATCGAATCAAGGAGGCACCATGCTCAGCGAGGTCACCGCACCATGACGACGACGTCATCCATCCCCTGGGCCGCGGTCGCGCCGCTCATCGTCCTCACGCTCGGATTCCTCGTCTTTTGCTGGGTCGACATCGCGCGACACTCGGTCAGGTACCTTCCCAAGTGGCTCTGGGCGATCATCTGCGCGGCATCGATCCCGCTGGGCGGAATCATCTACCTGATCATCGGTCGGGACGAGGTCCACGAGTCGTGATCTCCACGCGGGCGCTGACCAAGCGCTACGGCGCCACCACCGCACTCGATGACGTCAACCTTCAGGTCCCCGACGGCTCGATCTATGGGCTCGCGGGCCCGAATGGCGCGGGAAAGACCACGATCCTGGGAATCATCGCGGGCCTCAAGGAGGCAAGCTCGGGTGAGGTCGTCCTCGGAGTCGGGCGCCACGAGATCGCAGTCCTGTCCGACACCCCGCAGTTCGACAAGTGGCTAACGGGCCGCGAAGTCGTCGCTCTCTCGCTCGAACTTGCGTCGGCGGGGACGGACGCGGCGCGCATCGACCAGGTGCTCGCCGAGACGGGCCTGACCGAGGCCGCCCGGCGTCGCGTCGGCGGGTACTCCCGCGGCATGCTCCAGCGCCTGGGAATCGCCGCGACCCTTGTCTCCCGGCCGCGTTTGCTTCTCCTCGACGAACCTGCATCCGCGCTCGACCCCCAGGGGCGGCGCGAGGTTCTCGACCTGATCACGCGGCTGCGGGGCACCGCGACCGTCCTGTTCTCCAGCCACATCCTGGCGGACGTGCAGGAGGTATGCGACACGGTCGGAATCCTCCGCGGCGGGCGCCTCCTCTTCCAGGGTCCCCTCCACCAACTGCTGGTGGGCTCTGCGGTCCCGCGCTACGAGGTCCGACTTCGCGGCAACTCGGCGCCCGCAATTGCGGCGCTCCGCCGAGCGCCGTGGGTCACGCAGGTCCGCGAGTTCAACGCCGGAGAGGTCCTAGTCGAGGTGCGCTCGCTCCAGGACGCCGAGGTGGGGCTCCCCCGCGCCCTCGCCGAGGCGGGCGCCTCGGTCGTGTCCTTGCGGCCAGAAGAGGTTTCGCTCGAGCGTGCCTTCCTGGAGTTGACCCAATGAACCTGTGGCGCCTGGAGATCCTCCGCGTGTTGCGGACGCGGCGATGGATCGCGCTTGGAGCCGTGTATGTGGGATTCGGGCTCCTGGGCCCGCTGAGCGCCAAGTACCTTGCGGAGCTCCTCAAGCTTTCGGGAACGGGCGCCGACGGCATCACGATCACCTTCCCTCCCCCGGTCCCGGCGGACGGCATGGCTCAGTACGTCGCCAACGCGCTGCAGGTGGGAACGATCGTCGCGGTCGTGGTAGTCGCAGGCGCGCTCGCCTTCGACGCGATCCCCGAGATGGGCGTGTTCCTCCGGACCCGCGTCACGAGCGTGTGGGGCATCCTCATCCCCCGCCTCGTGGTGTCGTTTGCCGTGTGCGCCGCCGCGTTCGTGCTCGGCACGGCGACGGCCTGGTATGAGACATGGGCGCTCCTGGGACCCCTCAGCGCCTCCGCCGTCGCATGGGGCACCCTGATGGGAATCTTGTTCACCGCGTTTCTCGTCGCCCTCGTCGCCGCGATCGCGCAATGGGCCAAGGGCGTGCTGGGAACGGTACTGACCTCCCTCGTCGTCCTGATCGTCCTTCCCATCCTCGGCATCGTCCGCGCGATCCAGGTATGGCTCCCCACGCGTCTTGGCGGCGCGCTCACGGAACTCACGTCGGGAACGCCAGCGAGCGAGTTCTGGAGGTCGTCACTCGTTGCCGTTCTCGCCACCGTCGGCCTCCTCGTGGTCGCCGCCTGGGGCGCCCGTCGCCGCGAAATCTAGGTTCGCGCGGCCCCCTTTCCCGCTCTTCCCGCCTCTCAAGCCCTCCAAGACGTGGCCCCCGTCACGTCCCGAATGTGGCCCTCGTCTCTTCCCCCCTTGGCGTGTGACACACCCATCACCGAATGTCTTGAAAGCGCTTTCCCGCGGGTTGAAGATCAAGGTGAGAGCAAGAAAGAGGGCGGTGAGAACAATGACCAAGACAACTACCCAGGCGTGGACCGACCAATCGAGCGACGCCGATTTGATCCACGGTGTCCGCGCGGGAGACCTTGACGCGTACCGCGTCCTGTTCGAACGCCACGCCAGTGCCGCGCGCCGCGTCGCCTTCGCGTACACCTCCGTGTCGGCGGATGTAGACGACATCGTCTCCGATGCCTTCGAGGGCGTCCTGCGCGCCCTCCAGAACGGCAACGGCCCCACCGAGGCCTTTCGCGCCTACCTCTTCACCGTCATCCGCCGCACCGCGCG
>JADGOS010000121.1 GCA_017882825.1 Demequinaceae bacterium
CCGGGGGGCCGCGCACAGTCTACCAGAGAGCGGTCGCGGCACCCCGAAGGGGCGCCCCAGGGCACGCCAAGCGCGCGCCGGGGCGCGCCCCGGGGCGCGAAAAGTCGCGCTCGGGGCGCGCTGGAACGCGCCCCCCGGACTCGCCTAGCGGCGAAGCCCCAGCTTCTCGATGATCGCCCGGTAGCGGTTGATGTCCACCTTCTGGAGGTATCCAAGGAGGCGACGACGCTTGCCGACGAGCAGGAGGAGGCCGCGGCGCGAGTGGTGGTCGTGCTTGTGAACCTTGAGGTGCTCGTTGATGTCCGTGATGCGGCGCGTGAGAAGGGCGATCTGGACCTCGGGCGATCCCGTGTCATCCTTGCTCGTCGCGTGCTCGGTCATGATGGTCTTCTTGACGTCGGGCTCAAGCGGCATTGCTGCTCCTTCTGGTTCGCTGCGCGGCGCACCCGGGCATGTTCTCCGGGGCACTCCAATCCGCGGCCGATTCACGGCGGGTCACATCGTATCAGCGCAGCGTTGCCCCGGCTTGCCCGGGGTATCCACTCGGGGCGCCGCCCCTGCGGGCACTGGGTGCCCGAATCCCGACCCGCGGAGCATTCCGGGCGCCCCTGCGGGCACTCGGTGCCCGAAATGGGCCTCGACCGTGCGCTGAGTGCCCGCAGGGACGCTCACACCCCGTGGCTCGGGCGCATACGTGCAGTGAATGCCCGCAGGGACGCCCGGCGTCCCAGCCGGGCACGGCGGTGCGGCTACGGAGGGCACGAAGGGGCCCCTGCGCGTGGCCCGCTAGGCGATCCGAGCGCCAGCGAGCACCCCGCGGCACCACTCGACATCTTCGGCGAGCGCGGCCGTCAGCTCCTCGATGGACCCGAACTTCTTCATGTCGCGCCTACGGTCCACAAGGTCGAGCGCGACGCGAGCCCCATAGAGGTCGAACCCCTCGATGTCGATCAGGTGGGCCTCGACGCGCAACTCGGTGCCGCCGACCGTGGTGTTGACGCCGAGGCTCACCGCCGCGGGCAGCGCCCGTCCCCCGAGCGCTGCGGCATCGCCGCTCCGCCCGGGTTCGAGGACGGTCACCCATCCCGCGTAGACCCCGTGGGCGGGAATCATCCCCGCGTAGACGGCGAGGTTGGCGGTCGGGAATCCGATGTCCCTGCCCAGCGCGTCCCCCGGTACGATCTCGCCGCGTAGGCGATGGGGGCGGCCGAGGATGCGCGCCGCCCCCGCGACGTCGCCGACACCGAGGAGTTGGCGCACCCACGTGGACGACCAACGACGGTCGGAATCGTTCGGGGGCCCCGCCCACTCCACGATCTCGACCTCGAAGCCCAGTTCGGCGCCGAGCTCGCGCATCGTATCGGCGTGTCCGACGTTGCCCCATCCAAACTTGGTGTCGTGCCCGATCACCACCGTCGCGGCTCGCAAGCCGTCGACGAAGCACGACCGGACGAACTCCTCGGGCGTCTGATGCGCGAACTCGAGCGTGTAGCGGATGACGACCACCGCGTCGAGCCCCGTTGCCGCAAGGCGCTCCACGCGATCCTCGACGCCGGTGATGAGCGTCGGCGGGTTCTCCGGCCGATGCACCGCCTGAGGGTGCGGATCGAAGGTGACGGCGACCGAACGGCGCCCGGCCGCGCGGGCATCGGCCACGAGGGTGGCGAGGACGGCCTGGTGGCCCCGGTGCACGCCGTCGAAGTTGCCGAGCGTCACCACCGTGGGACCGAAGTCGTCCGGGACGCCCGCGAGGGAGTGCCACACCTCGGTCATCGCGCCACGCCCCGCGGCCCGGCGCCCGCGCGAGAGGGGGAAGTCATGGTGCGCCCATACTATCCGCGGCGAACACCGCAAGCGGGCGGAGCGAGGCGCCCTCCGCAACGACCAGAGCCACGAGTTCCCCCTCCGGGCTGAGGACGGCGAGCGGCCGGGCCGCATCGGGCACGCCGTCAGCGGGCTCGCGCGGGATGCGCCTTCCGAACCCCAGGTTCGTGGCGTCCTCCGACGAGAGCGCGCGGGAGGGCAGCGCGCCTTTGGCGGCGGCGGCGAGCGGGATGACGGGAAGGGCTTCGCCCGCCTCCACGGCCGTGGTGAGCGCGTCCAAAGGCGTGGCGTCGCTCACGGTGAAGCCCGCGACCCTGGTCCGGCGCAGCGCGGTGAGGTGACCCCCCACCCCGAGCGCGGATCCGAGGTCGCGCGCAAGGGCGCGAACGTAGGTTCCGGATGACACGGTGACGGAGACGTCCAGGTCCACGAAGGCCGCACCCTCCACCCCTCGCCGGACCTCCCCCACCGTGAAACTACTCACGGTGACGGGCCGCGCCTCCAGCCGCACGTCCTCCCCCGCGCGCACCCGGGCGTAGGAACGCTTGCCGTCGACCTTGATCGCGCTCACCGAACTCGGCACCTGCATGATCTCGCCCGTCAGGGCCGCGACCGCGGAGGCAATCGCGTCGGCGGTAACGCCGGAGGCATCCACCCGCGCCGTGACCTCGCCCTCGGCATCATCCGTCATGGTCGCGACGCCGAGCCGGATCGTAGCGTCGTACGCCTTGTCTGCGGCGGTGACGAACGACAACAGGCGGGTCGCCTGGCCGATGCCGACCACGAGCACCCCCGTCGCCATGGGATCGAGCGTGCCCGCGTGCCCGACCTTCTTGGTCCCCGCGAGGCGGCGCATCCGGGCGACGACGTCGTGGGAGGTCCAGCCCGAGGGCTTGTCGACGATGACAAAGCCAGCGATGACGACCCTCGCGACGGCGCTAACTGTCGTGGGCATCGCCGTCGTGGGCATCGCCGTCGTGGGCATCGCCGTCGTCGCCGTCATCATCGTCGGAGCCCGGGTGGCGATATGGATCGGCGTCACCCGCGTAGGTGGCGCCCTCGCGAACCGCCGCGACCGCCTCGTCGCGCAGCTTCGCCTCAGCGAGCGCCTTCTCGAGGCTCGCGGCCGTCTCCGGTACGGCGTCGAGAACGAACTCGAGGCTCGGCGTGAGCCGAATCCCGAGTTCGGCGCCAACCAAGGACCGGAGCCGCCCGTTCGCCGAGGCGAGGGCAATCGCCGTCTCGGCCCGCGCGGCCTCGTCTCCGTAGACGGAGTAGAAGACCGTCGCGTGCTGGACGTCCCCCGTCACCCGGACGTCCGTCACGGTGACGAAACCCAGGCGGGGGTCCTTGATCTCGGCCTCGAGCGCGCGGGCCACGACCCTCTGGATCGTGCCCGCGACTCGAAGGGCGCGCGCTGAGTCCGCCATCAGGTCCTCGGAATCTCGACCATCTCGTAGGTCTCGATCATGTCGCCGATCTGGAGATCGTTGACCTTCCCGAGCCCGATGCCACACTCGAACCCCTCGCGGACCTCCGTGGCGTCATCCTTGAACCTGCGCAGGGTGTCGATGGAGACCTCGGCGACGACGTTGCCCTCGCGGCTGAGACGGCCCTTCGCGTTGCGGCGAATCGTCCCCGAGCGCACCATGCACCCGGCGATGTTGCCGAACTTCGACGAGCGGAAGATCTCCACGATCTCTGCGGAACCCGTGGCGTTCTCCACGAACTCCGGCTTGAGCATGCCCTTGAGGGCGGCCTCGATGTCCTCGATCGCCCGGTAGATCACCGAGTAGAAGCGCATGTCCACGCCCTCGCGATCCGCGAGTTCCTGGACGCGCTCGGCGGGGCGCACGTTGAAGCCGATGATGATCGCGTTGTCCACCGTGGCGAGGTTGACGTCGTTCTGGGTGACGGCGCCGACGCCGCGGTGAATGACCCTGAGCTCGACCTCGTCTCCCACGTCGATGGCCACGAGGGCATCCTCGAGTGCCTCCACTGCACCGGACACGTCGCCCTTGATGATGAGGTTGAGGGTGTCGACCTTGCCTGCGGCGAGGGCTTCGGTGAAGTCCTCGAGGCTGATGCGCTTGCGGCGCTTGGCGAGCTGCGCGGCCCGATCTGCGGCCTCGCGCTTCTCCGCGATCTGACGCGCCGTGCGCTCGTCGTCCGCGACGATGAACGAGTCGCCTGCACGGGGCACGGAGGTCAGCCCGAGCACCATGACCGGACGCGCGGGGGAAGCGGCCTCGATCGGCTGGTCGTGCTCATCGAACATGGCGCGGACGCGCCCGTGGGCCGTTCCCGCGACGATCGAGTCGCCGACGTGGAGGGTTCCCGACTGAACGAGCACGGTCGCAACGGCGCCGCGCCCCTTGTCGAGGTGGGCCTCAACGGCCACGCCTCTCGCATCCTTGTTGGGGTTGGCGCGAAGGTCGAGCCCCGCGTCGGCCGTCAAGAGGACGGCCTCGAGGACGTCGTTGACGCCGTCGCCCCTGAGCGCGGAGACGTTGACGAAGATCGTGTCGCCGCCGTACTCCTCGGCCACGAGGTTGTACTCGGTCAGTTGCTGACGGACCTTGTCCGGGTTCGCCCCGGGCTTGTCCATCTTGTTGACCGCGACGACGATCGGCACGCCGGCCGCCTGCGCGTGGTTGAGCGCCTCGATCGTCTGGGGCATGACGCCGTCG
>JADGOS010000046.1 GCA_017882825.1 Demequinaceae bacterium
TGAGCCTGCTCATCGTGGGCCTCGGCGGCGGCGCGGTCGCCACCGTTCTCGCGATCGTGACCCTCGGCATCGCGCTCATCCTCATCATCCCCGCCGTGCTCGTCGCGCTGGTCTTCGTCATCATGTGGCAGATCCAGGGCGCCATCGCCGCGAACAACGGGCAGTACTACCGCTACCCCTGGAACTGGCGGATGATCTCCTAGGCCCTGGGCCCTAGGACTTACCCCCAAGCTAGTTCCCGGATCACGGCATCCGCGAGGAGTCGGCCGCGCCGGGTCAGGACGATTGCCGCATCCTGAACCGCGCGCGCCGTCTCGATCAACCCATCGCGCCCCAGGTCCGCGAGGCGCGCTCGCCCCGCCGGGCGCAGGTCCGAGACCGGCAGGCCGTCGGCCAGCCGAATGCCGAGCATCACGCGCTCCACGTACCGCTGCTCGTCGGTGAGGTCCTCGCCCCCCTCTTCCGGCGACTCGCCCCCGCCGATCCTCTCGGCGTATGCGCGGGGGTGCCTGACGTTCCACCACCGGCGCGCGGCGCCGCCGCGCGGCTCCAGGTAAGAGTGCGCGCCGGGCCCGATGCCCCACCAGTCCTGCCCGCGCCAGTATCCGAGGTTGTGTCGGCAGGCATCGGCGGGGGTCCGCGCCCAGTTGCTCACCTCGTACCAGGAGTACCCCGCGTCCGTAAACGCAGAATCGGCCGCCTCGTACATCTCGGCCTGGACGTCGGGGTCGACGGTCGAGACCTCGCCCCGCCGGAGCCGCGCGCCCATCTTGGTCCCCGGCTCGATCACGAGCGCGTAGGCGCTGACGTGATCGGGCCCCAGCGCGAGGGCCGCGTCGACGGACGCACGCCAGTCGTCCAGGCTCTCGCCCGGCGTCCCGTAGATCAGGTCGACAGACGTGGCGAGTCCCGCCTCCTTTGCGCCCGCGACGGCCCTCACGACGTTCTCGGGCCGGTGGGTCCGGTCCAGGGTTCGCAACACGTGCGGAACCACGGACTGCATCCCCAGGCTCACGCGGGTGAAGCCCGCTTGCGCGAGCGCCGCAAGCGCAGAGCCGCCCACGGAATCGGGATTGGCCTCGGTGGTCACCTCGGCGCCCGGGGCGAGGCCCCAGGTCTCCCTCACCCCGTCGAGCAGGCGCGCCAGCGCGGCGGGCTCGAGCATGGTCGGCGTGCCGCCGCCGAAGAAGACCGTGGAGGCGGCCCGAGGGTCGCCCACCATCACCCGGCGCGCCATCGCCATCTCTTCGAGAGCGGCATCGACGTAGCCGGCGGGGGACGCCCCCGCGAGCTCGCCGGGGGCGTAGGTATTGAAGTCGCAGTACCCGCACCGCACGGAACAGAAGGGCACGTGGATGTAGACGCCGAAGTCGCGCCCGCTTGCCGGCAGCGCCATGGCTACTTCTTCTTCTCGCCCTTGTCCGAGCCCTCGTCGCTCGTCGAGAGCGCGGCGATGAACGCCTCCTGGGGGACCTCGACGCGGCCGATGGTCTTCATCCGCTTCTTGCCCTCCTTCTGCTTCTCCAGCAACTTGCGCTTGCGGGAGATGTCACCGCCGTAGCACTTGGCGAGCACGTCCTTGCGCAGGGCGCGAATCGTCTCGCGCGCGATGATGCGCGCGCCAATCGCCGCCTGGATGGGCACCTCGAACTGCTGGCGCGGGATGAGTTCGCGGAGTTTGGCTGTCATCCGGAGGCCATACGCGTATGCCGCGTCCTTGTGGACCACCGCGCTGAAGGCGTCGACCGCCTCGCCCTGGAGCAGGATGTCCACCTTCACGAGGGCCGCGGCCTCCTCGCCGCTCGGCTCATAGTCAAGCGAGGCGTAGCCGCGCGTGCGCGACTTGAGCTGATCGAAGAAGTCGAAGACGATCTCCGCAAGCGGAAGCGTGTAGTGAAGCTCGACCCGGTCTGAACTTAGGTAGTTCATCGAGCCCATCGTGCCGCGCCGCTGCTGGCACAGTTCCATGACCGTCCCGATGAACTCGCTCGGCGACAGGATCGTCGCGCGAACGACGGGCTCGCGAACCTCGGCGATCTTCCCCCCAGGAAACTCGCTCGGGTTGGTCACGATCATTTCCTTGCCGTCGTCCGTCGTCACGCGGTAGACGACGTTCGGGGCGGTCGAAATCAGGTCGAGGCCGAACTCCCGCTCGAGCCGCTCCCTGACAATCTCGAGGTGCAAGAGGCCGAGATACCCGCACCGGAAGCCGAAGCCGAGCGCGACCGAGTTCTCCGGCTCGTACACGAGCGCCGCGTCGTTGAGCTTGAGGCGGTCCAGGGCGTCTCGCAGCAAGGGGAAGTCGCTGCCGTCGAGGGGGAAGAGTCCCGAGAAGACCATCGGGCGCGGATCTCGGACCGCGCCGATCGGCGCCTTCGCAGGGTGCGATGCGTTGGTCACGGTGTCGCCGACGCGCGACTGGCGGACATCCTTCACCCCAGTGATGAGGTACCCGACCTCGCCGACGCCGAGTCCCTTGGTCGCAACCGGCTCGGGCGAGATGACGCCAATCTCCAGAAGCTCGTGGGTGGCGCGCGTGGACATCATGACGATCTTCTCGCGCGGGCTGAGGTGGCCGTCGACGACGCGGACGTAGGTCACGACGCCGCGGTACGTGTCGTACACGGAGTCGAAGATGATGGCGCGCGTGGGGGCCTTTGGATCGCCAATCGGCGCGGGGACGTCGCGGACGATTCGGTCGAGCAACTCCTTGACGCCGTCGCCCGTCTTCCCGCTCACGCGCATGACGTCGTCGGGGTCGCATCCGACGAGGCCGGCGAGCTCGGCCGCGTGCCGGTCTGGCTCCGCCGCTGGCAGGTCGATCTTGTTGAGGACGGGCACGACGCGCAAGTCGTTTTCCATCGCGAGGTAGAGGTTGGCGAGAGTCTGCGCCTCGATCCCCTGCGCGGCGTCGACGAGCAGGACGGCGCCCTCGCACGCCGCGAGGCTTCGGGAGACCTCGTAGGTGAAGTCCACGTGGCCGGGAGTGTCGATCATGTTGAGGGCGAACGGCTCGCCGCCCACCGCCCACGGAAGGCGCACGGCCTGGGACTTGATGGTGATACCCCGCTCGCGCTCGATGTCCATCCGGTCGAGGTACTGCGCGCGCATGTCGCGTGAACTGACAACGCCCGTCAGCCCGAGCATGCGGTCGGCGAGCGTGGACTTGCCGTGGTCGATGTGGGCGATGATGCAGAAGTTGCGGATCGCCGAGGGGAGCGTCGAGGCGGGCTCGATGCGGGGATCGGAGGTCACGGAAGCGCAGGGTCCTCTCGGCGGGGGTTGACGTCGCTAATCGTCCCACGGATTGGTGAGCGACCGGTGTTGGGTGAGTCCGATCACAACACCACGCCAATGTGGCGCGAATCGGCACCAACTCTGGCACCCTGGATGATAGAGGGAGGTGTCCTGCCATGGATGATGACGCCGGCCTCTTTCGCGCAACCTTCCACGACTCCCCGATCGGGATCGCCATCCTCGACGAGGTCGGCCACTACCGCGACGTGAACCGCGCCTTCGCCCACATTCTCGGGCTCGAACCGTCGGAGGTTGTCTCCCGCAACTTCGCCGAGTTCACCCACCCCGACGACCTCCCCCGCGACATCGAACTCCTGAGCCAACTCGCCCGCAAGGAGTTCCCGTACTACGTGACGCAGAAGAGATACCTCACGAGCACCGGCGAGGTGGCTTGGGTGCGCATCACCGTGACCAGGATCGAGGACGCTGTCCGGACGCCCTCCCAGTACTTCATCGCGCAGATCGAGGACGTGACCGAGGTTCGCAAGGCCCGCGAGGCGCTCGAACAGCGCGCCATGTACGACGCTCTGACGGGCCTCGCCAATCGCGCCCTGCTGATGGACCGTATTGCCGCCGGCCTCTCGAGCCACGCCGACCGCGCCACGACCGTCGCCCTGATCTTCCTCGACGTCGATGACTTCAAGATGGTCAACGACTCGCTCGGCCACGAGGCGGGCGACCACCTCCTCACCATCCTGGCCCAGCGCATCCAGGGAGCGGTGCGTCGCGGCGACACCGTCGCGCGCATCGGCGGCGATGAGTTCGTCATCCTGCTCGAGGGCGTGCGCGGACCCGGGGACGCGGAGGCGCTCGCCTCGGTGATCACGCGCGCCGTCCAGGTGCCGGTCACGATCTCCGACCACGAGGTCGTTCCGACGGTCAGCGCGGGTCTCGCCGTCGGCGAGCCGGACTCGACGGCGGAGGATCTCCTCCGGGACGCGGACACGGCGATGTACTCCGCGAAGCAGTCCGGCCACGCCAGGCTCAGGATCTACGACACCAAGCTCCGAGAGATCGCCGTCTCCAAGTTGGAGATCGAGGAGGACCTCCGCAAGGCGCTCCGCGAGGGCGAGCTCCGCGTCGCGTATCAGCCCGTAGTCAACCTCCTCTCCCGAGAGGCCATGGGATATGAGGCGCTCGTGCGGTGGAGCCACCCGCTTCGCGGCGAGCTCCTGCCAGAGGAGTTCATCGCCATCGCCGAGCAAGCCAACCTCGTCGTTGCCATTGGCTCGCTCGTCACGCACGAGGCCTGCGATTTCCTCGCCCGCCACCGGTCGTTTGCCGGCAAGGTGTTTATCAACGCCTCGCCCAAGCAACTCGGGACCGCATCCCTGGCGCACACGCTTGAGGTCGCGGTCAGCGAGTCCGACGTCGCCCCCGAGCGCGTGTGCGTCGAGGTTGGGGAAGCCGGGATGATCAGGACGAGCAGGGCCGCCGACAGCGACCTGGATAGCATTCGCGAGTTGGGACACCCGATCATCCTTGACGACTTCGGGTCGGGCTCAGGCGCGCTCGCGACCATCCTTGACAAGCCGGTCTCCGGGATCAAGCTCTCCGATCGCTTCACTCGACGCCTCGGCGACGGGGCGACGGGAGACAAGATGAGCCGAGGCATCGCCCTGCTGGCGAATGAATTGGGGCTTCTGGCCGGGATCAAGGGCCTCGAAACGGAGGCGCAACTCGCCATTGCCATCCACCACGGATGGACGATCGGTCAGGGGTTCCTCTTCGGACACCCGGTCCACGAGGCGGAACTCGGGCTCGCCTAGCGAGCCGGGGCCGGAGTATTGAGGCCCCTCCCCGACGTGCCGATAGACACTCCGGGCGTCGAGCGGCGCCCTCGCGAGCGCACCTTTGAGGAGGGTCGGATGGACTACGGCGACGACCTCTTCCGTTCCACCTTCCGCGCCTCTCCCATCGGCATGGCGATCCTCGATGCCGAGGGACGCTACCTCGCTCTGAACGGCGCGCTCGCGCAGGTCCTTGGGCTTCCTGAGGCGTCGGCGGTCGGCCGGACGTTTGGGGATTTCACCCATCCCGACGATCGGGCCCGCGACGATGACCTCCTCGGTCGACTCGCATCCAGAGAACTGCCGCACTACCAGGTGCAGAAGCGCTTCATCGACACCCACGGCGACACGGTGTGGTGTCGCGTGACGGTCTCCGAGGTCACCGGCGACATGGCGCAGGGCACTGCACGATTCGTCGCGCAGGTGGAGGACATCACCGAGTTCCGCCGGGCCAAGGAATTGCTCGAACGGCGCGCGATGTATGACCCGCTCACGGGCCTCGCCAATCGCGTCCTGCTCATCGACCGCCTCGCCCACGCCCTCGCGGCGCACCATCGCCGCGGCACCACGGTCGCCGTGCTCTTCTTCGACGTCGACCACTTCAACCTCGTCAACGACTCGCTCGGGCACGAATCGGGGGACGCTCTTCTCGCCGTGATCGGTCAGCGCGTCCAGGGCGCCGTCCGCGCGGGAGACACCGTCGCGCGGTTGGGGGGCGACGAGTTCGTCGCCGTGCTCGAAAACATCCCGACCCAGGCCGCCGCGGAGGCCGTCGCGCGGACCATCACGAGCGCCGTGCAATGCCCCATCTCGCTCGCGGGCCACGATGTCGTCCCGACCATCAGCGTCGGCCTCGCCATCGCCGACCGGGATGTCACGGCGGAGTCCCTCGTCCGCGACGCGGACATGGCGATGTACGCGGCCAAGCAACTCGGGCGCGCGCGAATCGAAATCTTCACCCCGGACCTCAGGGAGACGGCGCTCAACAAACTGTCCATCGAGGCAGAGCTTCGCGTGGCGGTGAGGGACGGCGAACTCGCGGTCCACTACCAGCCGGTCGTCGAACTCGAGACCCGCGCCGTCATCGCCTACGAGGCCCTCGTGCGGTGGCAGCACCCCACGAGGGGGCTCCTGATGCCCGCGGAGTTCATCGGCATCTCGGAGGAGGCGAACCTTGTCGTCCCGCTTGGCTCCTACGTGCTTCACGAGGCCTGCGGGTTCCTGGCGCGCCATCCTGAGTTCACGGGGCGCATGTTCATCAACGTCTCGACGCGACAGATCGGCTCGGCCGACCTCGCGCGCGCCGTGAGAGCGGCGCTCGACGCATCGGGCGTCGACGGTCGCCGCATCTGCCTGGAGATCACCGAGTCGGGGATGCTCATGACCACCAAGGTCGCGCGCGCCGACCTGGAGAACATCGCGGAGATGGGCGTGGACCTCGTTCTCGACGACTTCGGCACGGGCTATTCGGTTCTCGCCTCGATCATTCAGAAGCCCGTCGCCGGGCTCAAACTCGCGCAGGAGTTCACCCAGCGCCTTGGCGACAACGGTTCCGGCGACCGGATCAGTTCCGCCGTTGCCTCGCTCGCGCTCAGCCTCGGAATGTACGGCGTCGTCGAGGGGGTCGAGACCGAGGATCAGCACGCGTGCGCCACGCGCGACGGGTGGCTCTACGGCCAGGGATACCTGTACGGTCGTCCGATGCCAGAGAATATGGTCTCGTTCGTGGACGCGGGGCGGGCGCGTGGGACGATCGGCGTCCGCGTCGGAAGCGACTCATGAGCGACCTCACCAACGGTTTGATCGCGGCCGCAGTCGTTGCGGCGCTCGCCGCGATCCGAGCCGCCGGGTCTTCTCAGCGGAGGGCGTCCAAGACTGGGTCCTTCAAGAACGGGCCGCCCGCGGCGAGGCCCCCTAAGAGCTGGCCGCGCGGAAGCACGGCTCCGCAGGGCCGTTCGACGACAACAGTCGCTAGTCCCAGAGCCGGGTACCCCGGCGACTTCACGGGAAGCGTTCCCGTCTCGTACACCCCCAGGATCAACCGCCAGCCCGACCCCGGAGAGATCGTGTGGACCTGGGTGCCCTACGAGGAGGACTTCACGCAGGGTAAGGATCGTCCCGTCCTGCTCGTCGGCCGTGATGGCGCGTGGCTCCTCGGCCTGACGCTCACCAGCAAGGACCACAACCGCGACGCCGAGGACGAAGCGCGCTGGGGCCGGCATTGGATGGACATCGGCGCCGGATCGTGGGATTCGCACGGGCGCCCCAGTGAGATCCGCCTCGACCGCATCGTGCGGGTCGATCCCGGGCAGGTCCGGCGCGAAGGTGCCATACTCGACGCACCCCGGTTCGACGCCATCATCAGCGCGGCTCGCATGGCGAACCACTGGTAGCATAGGTGGTCGCGTGTGGGCCGGGACGGCCGCACATCTTTCAGTTCCCTCTCAGAGCGCAAGGACCCTCGTGGCAAACATCAAGTCGAATATCAAGCGGATCGGCACGAACGAGAAGGCCCGCATCCGCAACGTCGCCGTGAAGTCGGAACTCAAGACCCACGTGCGCCGCGTCCGCGAGGCGATCGCCTCGGGTGACAAGAAGACCGCGGAGTCCGCGTTCAAGGTGGCGTCGGTCGAGTTGGACAAGGCGGCCAGCAAGGGCGTCATCCACGAGAACCAGGCCGCCAACCGCAAGTCGGCGCTGGCCAAGCAGGTCGCCGCGCTTTAGCGGGTCGCGACGCGCGGGGAGACGGATGTGTCACCTTCCCGCGCCATGCGTCGCTAGGGTCTGGAGTGTGACCGAACTCCCCGTGGCCCTGCCCAGGGTGTGGCACCTTCCTCAGGCGGGCAACCGCCTGGAATCGACCGCTTCCCGAGTCCACCTGGGGCGGCAGGGTATCTTCTCCGACTCCCGCGAACTCGTCGGCTTCGAACTTCTCTTCAGGGCTCCGGGTCGCGAAGGCCTCCGCGTCGACCTGTGGAACGCACGGCAACAGGATCGCGCCACCGAGCACGTCCTCGCTGCGGCGTTCTTCGGTGGCGCCGATGTGTCAGAAGGGCTCCCGCTCTTCATCAACTTCACGCGCTCGTACCTCGTCAACCGTGAGAGCTACCTCCGTGCGCCCGACGAAATCGTTCTCGAAGTCGTCGAGTCCGCGCACGCCGACGCCTCGCTCTTCGACCGGCTTGCCGAGTTGAAGGCCGCCGGCTACCGGGTCGCCATCGACGACTTCCTGGGAACCGATAGCCAAAAGCGGCTCCTCGAACTCGCCGACTTCGTGAAGATCGACTACCGCGACCTCGCGTCTCGCGGGCCGCGCCTCGTCGCCGCGGCGCGGATGGGGCAGGCGACGCTGATCGCCGAGCGCATCGAAACGCAGGCCTCCTTCGAGGAATGCCTCGACCTAGGGTTCGAGCAGTTCCAGGGGCACCTCTTCGGGAAGGCCGTGGTCCTTGAGCGGACGGAATTCGCGATCGACGGCGTGGGGGCCTAGTTCGCCGCGAGGCCCGCGATCGTGCGCACCGCGCGTTCGACCGCGAACCGCGGATCCCTGCCCGCGCCTTTGACCTGGGCGTCGGCCTCCGCGAGCGCCTCGATGGCCTGCGCGATCGTCTCTGCCGTCCACAGGCGCAGGTCGCGGCGCGCGCGCTCCACCTGCCACGGCGCGAGGCCGAGATCCCTCCCCGGATCGAGTCCCCTCCCTCGGGACGCGCCGACCTTGGCGAGCGTGCGGATCTTCGCCGCGACGGCAGCGATCAAGGGAACGGGATCGGTGCCGGTGTCGAGGGCGTGGCGCACGAGCGCGAGCGCCTCGCCCACCTTCCCCGCGATCGCGGCGTCGGCCACCGCGAATCCCGTGGCGTTGACCCTGCTTCCGTAGTAGCGCGTGACCTCATCCGGAGAGATTGGCCCCTTGACGTCGCTCATGAGCTGGTGACACGCAGCCGCGAGTTCGGGGGCATCCGCGCCGATGGCATCCACGAGCGCGCGAATGGCCTGGGGCCGAGCGGTCCGGTTCGCCCGCGAGAACTCCCCCTCCACGAACGCGAGCGCGTCGGAGTCCTTCTTGATCGCCGGGCACAAGAACTCGCGGGCGCCCGCGGCGCGGAACGCGTCGAGCACCTTCTTGCCGCGCACGGCGCCCCCGTGGATGAGCACGACCACCACGTCGGGATCGGGCGCCCGGCAGTAGGCAAGGGCATCGTCGGCGAACGCGTCGTTCATCGCCTCGCCCTCCTCCACCACTACCACCCCCGGCTCGGCAAAGAGGCTCGGGCTCGTCGCGGCACGGAGGGCCCCTGAGGCGTAGTTCGCGGCCGAGAGCCTGGTCACGGAAACGGTCCCGTCCGTGGATCGCACATCCGCGATGATCGCGGCGATGGCCCGCTCCGCGAGCACCGGCTCGGGGCCGGCCACCAGAACGAGAGGCGCCGACGATGCCCGGTCCCATCCCTGCGGACTCATCCGTCGGCCGTCCCGTTGCTCCATGCCCCCAGCCTGCCACGGCGGACGTACCTGAGGCGGACGCACAGGCCGCGGACACCGCGACGGCTCCTCCTCGCTCGACGTCGATGTCGCCGCACTCGTCCGTCCTGAGGACCGCGGCTCCCGTTTGCCGGTACTCGGCGATCGTCGCAGGCGACGGATGACCGTACGGGTTGCCGACCCCGACGCTCACGGCGGCGATGCGGGCGGCGAGGGAGTCCGCCAGGCCGGAATCCTGGCTGGCGGATCCGTGATGCGCGACCTTGACGAGGTCAACGCGGCGACCGAGCCCGGGCACGCCGTCGAGCGCCGACTGGCCCTGCGTCTGGAGATCCCCCATCTCGAGGAAGGTCGCTCCGTCCGCATCCCCCCAGGTCACGAGGGAAGAGTCGTTGACCGCCGCGCTCGTGCCCGCGAAGGCCCCCGCCCCGTGCCAGACCTCCAGGCGCACCCACCCGACGCTCACGGCGGTTCCGGGAGGCGGTGTCGAAGTCGGAACGCCAGCCGCCCGGAGAGCCGAGACGGCGCGGTCGCTCCCGGGGTCCCACGCGACGGCGGAGACCCAGGCGCGCTCCACGTCAACCCCTGCGAGAACCTCGCGGATCGCGCCGTCGTGGTCCGCGTGGGGATGCGTGAGGATGAGCAGCGGCACCCTGGTGACGGAGTGGGCCCGGAGGCAGGCAAGCCCGGCTGCTCCGCGCGGTCCGACGTCGATCACGATCGCTTCGTGCGCTCCCACACGGAGGAGCACCGCGTCCCCCTGCCCGACGTCGCACACGGCGATCCTCCATTGATCCGGCGGGGTCCACGCGCCCGAGGCGAGGGCCTGCCGCAGCGGCGGCGACGCGGCGACCACGGCGAGCACCGCGACGACGGCGGCTATCCGTGCCCAGCCAACCACGCGGCGCGCGCTCGTGGCCCCGACGAGCGCTCCCGAGCAGAGGGCGGCGAGCAGGGCGCCGACCGGGCCGGAGGGCCACGGCAGCCACGCGTAGGGCGCGTCGGCGAAGCCGCGAGCCGCCCAGGCGATCGGCCACGCGGGAAGGCTCGCGGCCACGGCGATGACGTGACCGAGAGCGGGAGAGGCCGCGGAGGCGAGGACCGCCGCCAGGCCCACGATCGTCGTCATGGCTGCGCACGGCACCGCAATGAGATTGGCTGGCACCGCGTAGGGACCGAGCCCCGGATTGAGCAGGATGATGACCGGGGCGCATGCCACCTGGGCCGCGACCGGCACCGCGACGATCCGAGCCAGGGTGGGCGTGAAGAAGCGGCCGAGGTGCTCGGCGAGGACGGGTGACCACAGCGCGATCGCGGCGGTCGCAAGTACCGACAGTGCAAATCCGTAGGACAGCGAGAGATATGGATCGATGAGCAGCAACCCGATCACCGCGCTCGCGAGCGCGGGGAGGGCCTGGGACGGCCTCCCCCACGCGAGGGCGAGCACAATCACCCCTCCCATCCACGCGGCCCTCACCACGCTCGCGCCGGGGAACACCAGGGCGACGAAGCACGCCATGACCGCCGCGAGAAGAAGCACGCGTACGGGTCGTCGCCATCCAAGTGTTCGCACGAGCAAGCCGAGCGCGAGCGCAATCGCGGCGAAGTGCGACCCGGAAACGGCCGTGAGGTGAGTCAGCCCTGTGACCCGCATCTCGGAAATCTGCTGTTCGCTCATCTGCGAGGTGTCGCCGATGACCATCCCGATCGTGAGTCCCCTGACGGCCGGAGAAAGCGCGCCCGCGTCGCGTCGGAAGCCGTCGCGCAGGCGCGCAACGGCGGCGGCGGAGCCCGTCGCGGCGCGGTGCCACGAGAGGGTCGCGTCCCAGGCGAGCGCGACGGGTCGGCCTGGCGGGGCCGCGCTGAGCCTCCCGGTCGCCGCCACGCGATCGCCGTGGCCCAGTTCCGACCACGCTTGGCCCGAAAGGACGACGACCTGAGCGCGGGCGGGGTGACGCGCGCCCGCGTCGTCGGTCCAGCCCGTCACGGCCACGACGACCTTCCAGCGCTCGTCCTCCGCACCGTAGCGCTGAATGCCGATGGGCTGAGGCTCGCCGACAACGGTGCCCTCGAAGGCGACGCTGTCCCCCGCGTCGACGACGGAGCCCATGCCCCCGGACCATCGCGCTGCCTCGGAGAGGTGCGCCGACGCCGCGACCGCCAGCACCGCCGCGCAGGCAAGCAACGCCGTGCCGGACGTCCTCCACCTCAGGACCGCAATCGCGAGCACGGCCCCCGCCGCGCCCACCCACCACCACGCGGATGCCACCCCGGAGAGCACACTCAGGGCCGCGACGTAGGCGGCGAGGGCGCCAGGGACGAGCCTCGCGTCGTGCCGGGGCCTCACGCCGTCGCGAGGCCAGCGAGGCGCGCGACGAGCGACGGGCCTATCCCTGACACCCGATCGAGGTCCTCGATGCTCACAAACGGTCCGTTCGCGGTGCGGTCCGCGACGATGCGCTCCGCAAGAACCGGGCCGATCCCTGGCAGTTCGTCCAGGGCCGCCGCATCGGCCGCGTTCACGTTGACGGCGCCAGCGCGATCCTCGCCCGCGACCGGAACGTAGACCTGCTCCCCGTCGACGAGCGGCCTCGCGAGGTTAATGGACGAACGATCGGCGCCGTCGAGGAACCCGCCCGCGGCGGCGATCGCGTCACGCACCCTTGCGCCCGCGGGAAGCTCCATGACCCCCGGACTCGCGACCGCTCCTCCGACATCGACGACGAGGGGAAGCGTCGACACCGAAGCGAGCGGGACGCTATCCCCGCCCGTTGCGCTCGCCTCGAATGGCCTCGCGGACCACCACACCAAAGCGACCACCAGAGCGAGCGCGAGGGCAAGGCTGAGGGCGGCCTTCGGATCTACGCGCCACCGCACGCCTCGCGGGGCCGAAGACACGGGCTTGCCGTGGGCCGCCTCGTACGCACGTCGCGCCAACCGCGCGAGACTGTCGCGCGCGCGCTCCCGAACCGCCGCCTCGTCTTCGTCCACGCCGCCACGCTAGGACGCGGGAGGAGTCCCCGGACCGTCGCTGGCGCCACCGGCACGGTGCCTCCAGTCCGCGCGACCTGGGGACATCCCGGCGGGCGGAAGCGCAGTCCCCGGCGGGCGGAAGCGCAGTCCCCGGCGGACGGGAGCCCTATCCCGCGCCTAGCGCAGTTCGACCGGGAGGTCCGCGACCGCGGCGGCGAAGGATCCCGGACCGCCGTGAACCGCGAGAACCGAGGTCACGGGGGTCCGCACCAGCTTCGCGAGGTGTGGGTACTTCGCCTCGAGCATTCCGGTGGCATCGTCGGCGAACGCCTGCGCCCTGAGGCTCATGATCGCCAGACCCGGGTTGGGCAGCGCCTCGATCGCCGCTTCGGCGCGGGCGATGACCGCCGCCCTGGCGCGGGGCGTCGTCCGCACCCGCTCGAGGACCACGAGCTCGCCGTCGCTCACACCAAGGACGGGGCGGACGTTGAGGGCGTCGCCGAGCACGGCCATCGTCCCTGGCACGCGCCCGCCACGCCTCAGGTACTCGAGGCTGTCGACGGTAAGGAGCATGGAGGCCGACGCCGCAACCCTGCGCGCCTCCTCCGCCACCTCGTCGGCGCTCGCCCCATTCTTCGCCTTGGCGGCGGCCGCGAGGGCGGGCCACCCCGCTCCCATGCCCACGCTCCCCGTGTCGACCACGACGACCGGGACGGGCGAGGACGCGGCCGCGAGGCGGGCGCCGTTGACCGTGCCGGAGATCCTTCCGGAGATGTGGATGGAAACGATCCGGTCCGCCCCGCTCTCGGCGAGCGTCCTGTAGACGTCCTCGAAGGCGCCGACGCTCGGCTGCGACGTGGAGACCTTCCGCCCCGCCTCGAGCGCGTCGAGAATGCGGTCGGAATCGCGGTCCGTCGCCTCGCGATAGACGATGTCGCCGATGGTCACCTCGAGGGGAACCACAGCGATGTCCCACCGCTTGATCAGCGTCTCGGGGAGCGAGGCCGCCGAGTCCGTCACTACCACCACCCGAGAGGTCACCCCCTGAGCGTATGGCAGGAAGCGTCCCCTATCCGATGACGATGTTGACGAGGGTGGGTGGCTTGACGATCACGGTCCGAATCGGGCCGTCGCCTACCGCACGCTGCGCGCCCGGGGTCGCGAGGGCGAGCACCCGCAGTTCGGCCTCGCCGATCGACGGCGACACTTCGACGCGGTCCCTGACCTTGCCCATCACCTGCACGATGCACGTGACCGTGTCTTCCACGAGGAGCGCCGAGTCCACCGGGGGCCAGCCAGCCCGCGCGACGTTCTGGTGTCCGAGCATGGACCACATGTCTTCGGCGCAGTAGGGGGCGACGAGGCTCAGGAGAATCGCGACCGCCTCGGCGGCTTCTCGGACGGCAGGGTCTGCGGCCCCCGGCCCCGAGTCGATCGCCTTTCGGGTGACGTTGACGAGCTCCATGGTACGAGCGAC
>JADGOS010000047.1 GCA_017882825.1 Demequinaceae bacterium
GGGTCGTCGGCGTGGGGCTCGGGGCGCTCTGGGCGTGGCGCTACGGCGACGCGGGCGGGTACTTCGTGCCGGGGCTGTGGACCAACGGCGCGACGCTCGCCGCGCTCGTCCTTTCCATCGCGATCGGGTGGCCGATCGTCGGCGTCGTCGTCGCGCTCGCCCGCGGGCACGGCATGGCGTGGCGCGGCGACCGACGCCTCCGGCGCAAGTTCTCCTTTGCCACGGGCATCCTGGCCGCGCTGTTCGCGCTCAAGCTCGCCGTCCAGTTGCCCCTGTACTACGCGCATCAGGTCACGGCACTCGGCGTCGCGAAACTCGCAATGGGGATCCCGCTCTTCGTGCTCGTCGCCTGGGCGATCTGGCTGATGGTGCGGGGCGAGGTACTCCCGCCCGTCCCTTCGGAATCCGCCGGGTCGTCGTAGTGGAGCGAATCCGCCTCACCGTCGGCGCGGTCGCCCACGGCGGCCACTGCGTCGCGCGGCACGACGGCCGCGTCATCTTCGTTCGCCACGCCCTGCCGGGCGAGGTCGTCACCGTCGAGGTGACCGACGGCGGGGCCGACGCCAAGTTCTGGCGCGCCGACGCCGTGGAGATTCACGAGCCCTCGCCCGACCGCGTGCCGTCCGCATGGCCCGAGGCCGGACCGGGTGGCGTCGGCGGGGGAGAGCTCGCGCACGTCGCGCTTCCCGCGCAGCGCGCCTGGAAACTCGCGGTCCTGCGCGAGGCCTTCGAGCGGTTCGCTGGCCCAACGCAAGGCACGGGAAGCTTCCCCGGCGATGCGGTGTTCGCGGCACCGGGCGACGACGAGAGCGGCGGGCTCGGCTATCGGACGCGCGTCGGCGCGGTCGCGGGTCCGGACGGCCGTGCCTCGATGCGCGCGTTCCGGAGCCACGCGGTCAAGACCCTGGAGCGGATGCCGCTGGCGACCGCGGCAGCAGAGGAGGCGCTCCTCGGCGGGCGCTGGACCGAGGGCGCCACGATCGAGGTGGTGGACGCCTCGGGCGAGGACAAGGTGCGCGTGCTCGTCGACGGCCGACCCTGGACCGCGCGCGGGGTGGACCGCCGCCCGAACGCGCCGAGCCACGTGCGCGAGGTCGTTACGGTCGGGGGCGAGGAGCACTCGTACCGCGTTGCGGCCGGGGGCTTCTGGCAGGTGCACCTAGAGGCGCCGTCGGCCCTCGCAAACGAGGTCGTTGAGCGCGTCGGCGACGCTGGCGCCGTCCTGGACCTCTACGCGGGTTCGGGGCTCTTCACGCTCCCGCTCGCCGCGACGGGCCGCGAGATCTCGTCCGTGGAGTCGGACGCGCAGGCCGCCAAGGACGCGCGACGAAACCTCCATGCCCACCCAGCCGCGCGCGTCGTCGAGGGCGACGTGCGCCAATTGCTGCGTGCCGGGCTCGGGCGCTACGACGCCGTCGTCCTGGATCCGCCGCGCTCCGGCGCGGGCCGCGCGACGCTCGAGGCGCTGCACACCACCGGGGCGTCGACGCTCGTGTACGTCGCGTGCGACCCGGTCGCGCTCGCGCGCGACGTGGCGATCCTGCGGGAACTTGGGTACGGGCTAGAGTCCGCGACGGCGTGGGACCTCTATCCCATGACCCACCACGTGGAGACGGTCGCGACGTTCCGGCGGGGCTAGCGTCCCACCCCCGCCTACGGCGTTCCGCACGTCTCGTCACCTTGGCGCCACTCTGAGCGTCTCGGCGAGCGTCCCCGCGGTCCGCGAGTGCACGTTTCGGCACCCTTGGCGCCCCCCACGCGTCCCTGCGGTCCACGAGGGCCCGCTTCGTCGGGTCCCCGCGCCTCCGAGCGCCCCTGCGGTCCGTGGGCGCCCGTTTGCCCGCCGTTTCGCGCACTGGATGACCGCAGGGGCGTTCCAACCGCCCGTGTCGGCCGGTCTTGTGCACCGAATGCCCGCAGGGGCGTTCCGGGCGTGGCAGTCACGCGATCGACGGGTGCGAACTGCGTCCCTGCGGTCCGCCGGTGGACGCTTGCCCGCCCACGCGGAACCCGTCGGCACGCCCCACCTCGCCGGATAGACTGGCCGCCGAATCCCCGGAGGTCACAGTGAGTCTGAATTCCCTCGGTGCCCAGGGCACCCTCAGCGTCGGGGGCACGGAGTACCAGGTGTACCGCCTCGCCGCCGTCGCGGGCCTGGAGAAGCTCCCGTACAGCCTCAAGGTGCTCGCCGAGGCGCTCCTGCGGACCGAGGACGGCGTGGACATCACGGCCGAGCACGTCCGGGCGCTCGCGAACTGGGACGCCACCGCGGAGCCGGACACCGAGATTCCGTTCACGCCCGCGCGCGTGGTCATGCAGGACTTCACCGGCGTGCCGGTGGTGGTTGACCTTGCGACCATGCGCGAGGCGGTCGCGGAGCTCGGCGGCGACCCCGCCGTGATCAACCCGCTCGCTCCGGCCGAGATGGTCATCGACCACTCGGTCCAGATCGACGTCTTCGGCCGCGCCGACGCGCTGAAGATCAACTCCGACCTGGAGTACGAGCGCAACCGCGAGCGCTACCAGCTGCTCCGCTGGGGCCAGACGGCCTTCGACAACTTCCGCGTCGTGCCGCCCGGTACGGGAATCGTCCACCAGGTGAACCTCGAGTTCCTCTCGCCCTGCGTCATGGCGCGCGCGGTTTCCGGGGCAGTCGGTGCGGGGGCCGACGCCGCGGGGGCAGGCGCCGCCCAAACCCTCCAGGCGTACCCCGACTCGTGCGTCGGCACGGACAGCCACACGACGATGATCAACGGCCTCGGAGTGCTCGGCTGGGGCGTCGGCGGCATCGAGGCGGAGGCGGCGATGCTGGGCCAGCCCGTGTCGATGCTCATCCCGCGCGTCGTCGGCTTCAAGTTGACGGGCGCCATCCCCACGGGAGCGACGGCGACCGACGTGGTCCTCACCATCACGGAGAAGCTCCGGAAGCATGGCGTGGTGGGCAAGTTCGTGGAGTTCTACGGCGACGGCGTGGGCCGCGTGCCGCTCGCGAACCGCGCGACGATCGGCAACATGTCGCCGGAGTTCGGCTCGACGGTCGCGATGTTCCCGATCGACCAGGTGACCGTCGACTACCTGCGGCTCACCGGGCGCAGCGAGGAGCAGGTCGCGCTCGTCGAGGCGTACGTGCGCGAGCAGGGGATGTGGCACGACCCGTCCGCCCCCGGCTACGTCGAGCCCGCGTTCTCCGAGTACCTCGAACTCGACCTCGGCACCGTCGTCCCGTCCATCGCGGGGCCGAAGCGCCCGCAGGACCGGATCTCGCTCAGCGAGGCCAAGGCGCACTTCGACAAGGACATCTCCAACTACCGCGTGGGCGACGCGAAGTCCGCGACCTACGCGGGCCCGGGCGGCGCCGAGGTCACGCTGAGTGACGGCGATGTCGTCATTGCCTCGATCACCAGCTGCACGAATACCTCGAACCCCTCCGTGATGCTCGCCGCGGCGCTCCTCGCCCGCAACGCGAACGCGAAGGGCCTCAAGGTCAAGCCGTGGGTGAAGACGTCTATGGCGCCCGGGTCGAAGGTCGTCACCGACTACTACGAGAAGGCCGGGCTCTGGCCCGACCTCGAGGCGCTCGGCTACCACCTCGTCGGCTACGGCTGCACCACCTGCATCGGCAACTCCGGCCCGTTGCCGGACGACGTGAGCAGGGCCGTCAACGATCACGACCTCACGGTGGTTTCGGTCCTCAGCGGCAACCGCAACTTCGAGGGGCGCATCAACCCCGACGTCAAGATGAATTACCTCGCGTCGCCGCCGCTCGTGATCGCGTACGCGCTCGCGGGGACGATGGACTTCGACTTCGAGTCGCAGTCGCTCGGGTTCGGCCCCGACGGCGCGGAGGTCTTCCTTCGCGACATCTGGCCGAGCCCCACGGAGGTCGAGGCGGTCGTCGGCTCGTCGATCAACCGCGGCATGTTCGTCAAGGACTACGCCGACGTCTTCGCGGGAGATTCGCGCTGGACCGGCCTCCCGACCCCTCTCGGCGACACGTTCACATGGGACCCGGATTCCACGTACGTGCGCAAGCCCCCGTTCTTCGAGGGCCTCACGGCGGAGCCGGCCCCGGTCGCGCCCATCGTCGGCGCGCGTGTCCTCGCGCTCCTGGGCGACTCCGTCACCACCGACCACATCTCGCCGGCGGGCTCGATCATGCTCACCAGCCCCGCGGGCAAGTACCTCACCGAGCACGGCGTCACCAAGGCGGACTTCAACTCCTACGGGAGCAGGCGCGGCAATCACGAGGTGATGATCCGCGGAACGTTCGCGAACATCCGCCTCAAGAACCTGCTACTCACCGACGCCGAGGGCAACGTGGTGGAGGGCGGGTACACGCGCAACCTCCTCACGGGCGCGCAGGAAACCATCTACGACGCCGCGCAGGCCTACGCCGCAGCCGGCGTCCCTCTCGTCGTGCTCGCGGGCAAGGAGTATGGCACCGGCTCGTCGCGCGACTGGGCGGCCAAGGGCACCCGCCTGCTCGGCGTGCGCGCGGTGATCGCGGAGTCGTTCGAGCGCATCCACCGGTCCAACCTGATCGGCATGGGCGTGCTGCCCCTGCAGTACCCGCAGGGGGAGAACGCGGCGAGCCTCGGCCTCGACGGCACCGAGACCTTCGCGATCGGCGGCGTCGACGCCCTCGGTCGCGGCGAGCGGCTCAAGGTTGTTCCGGTGACCGCGACCAGGGCCGACGGGAGCGTCACCCGGTTCCGGGCCGTCGTCAGGATTGATACGCCCGGCGAGGCGCAATACTTCCGCCACGGTGGGATCCTTCAGTACGTGTTGCGGTCTCTCGCGAACGCCTGACGGGCGTGGGGCGCGGAACGATGGGCGCGGGGCGCCCGGCGGCGGCGGGGCGCCGTAGAGTGGGCGGGTCGGTTCAGAGGGAGTGAGGCCGCAGTGCTGGAGTCCATCGGCTCGCCCGAGGACCTCGCGTCCCTCGACTACGACGAGCTGCGCGAGCTTGCCGCGGAGATCCGGGCGTACCTGGTGGACTCCGTCTCCAAGTCCGGCGGCCACCTGGGACCCAACCTCGGCGTTGTGGAACTCACGCTCGCGATTCACCGCGTCTTCGAGTCGCCGCGGGACTCCATCGTCTTCGACACCGGCCACCAGAGTTACGTCCACAAACTCCTGACGGGGCGTCAGGACTTTTCGAACCTGCGCAAGCGCGGAGGGATTGCCGGCTACCCGAATCGCGCCGAATCCGAACACGACGTCGTCGAGAACTCCCACGCCTCGACCGCGCTCTCGTGGGCGTCGGGCATCGGTAGGGCGAACACGCTGATGGGGCGCGCGGATCGCACGGTCGTCGCGGTGATCGGCGATGGCGCCCTCACGGGCGGGATGGCATGGGAGGCCCTCAACCAGATCGCCGACTGCGACGACAGGATCGTCATCATCGTCAACGACAACGGCCGCTCTTACGCGCCGACCATCGGGGGCCTCGCGCGCAGGCTCGACGACATCCGTACCAACCCGCGCTACGAGGCCGTGCTCGGGTGGGGCGAGCGCACGCTCCGTCGCCAGGGCCCCCTCGGGCGCGTGACGTTCTGGACGATCAAGCGCTTCAAGCGGGGCCTCAGGGACGTTCTCGCACCCCAGGAGCTCTTTGGGGACCTGGGCATCAAGTCCGTCGGCCCGGTCGACGGCCACGACCTGCGAAACCTCGAACACGCGCTCGCGCACGCCAGGGACTACGGGGCGCCGGTGATCGTGCACGTGCTCACCGAGAAGGGGCGTGGCTACCACCCCGCCGAGAATCATCAGGAGGACAAGTTCCACGCGGTGGGACGGATCCACCCCGAGACGGGCCTGCCCGTCGAGCCCTCTCGGTTCGGCTGGACCGCGGTGTTCGCCGACGAGATCCTCAAGGCGGCCCGCGCCCGCGACGACATCGTGGCGATCACGGCCGCGATGCAGGCCCCCGTTGGCCTCCAGCCCCTCGCGAACGAGATGCCCGAGCGCGTGATCGACGTCGGCATCGCCGAACAGCACGCCGCGACCCTCGCCGCGGGCCTGGCGTTCGCCGGGCTTCACCCCGTGGTCGCGGTCTACGCGACCTTCCTCAACCGCGCGTTCGACCAGGTCCTGATGGACGTCGCGCTCCACAAGGCCGGGGTCACGTTCATGCTCGACCGCGCCGGAATCACGGGAGACGACGGCCCCAGCCACAACGGCATGTGGGACATGGCTCTCCTTCGATCGGTGCCGGGAATCCGCATCGCCGCGCCAAGGGACGAACCGACGTTGCGCGCCGCCTTCCGCGAGGCGATCGAGGTGGGGGATGCCCCGACGGTGGTGCGCTACCCCAAGGAGGAACTTGGCGAACCGCTCCCTGCCCTCGTGCGTCGGGGCAAGGCACTGTCTCACGGGGGAATCGAGGTGCTCGCCGAGCATGGAAAGGACCCCCGCGTCGTCGTCTTTGGAATCGGCGCCATGGCCTCGACGGCGATCGATGTCGCGGGCAAGGTTGCCGCGGAGGGAGTCGCCTGCCGCGCGGCGACCGCGACGTGGGTGATTCCCATACCGGGCGGCCTCTCCGACGCGGTGCGGGGCGCCGACGCCGTGGTCACGATTGAGGACGGGCTGGTGGAGGGTGGCATCGGCGAGGCGTGGGCCAGTGCGGCAAACTCGGCGGGCATCCGCGCGGTGTGGACCCACTTCGGCATCCCGCGCGCCTTCCTCGCCCACGCCACGCGTGCACAGGTGGTCCGGTCCGTCGGACTCGACGCGGACACGATCGCCCAGTCGGTGATCGGGGCGCTCGCGCGGTAGCCTCCGACTCGCGCGCTAGTTCGTGGCGCGCGTGATAATGCGCGCCCAGGGGCGTTCACAACCTACGGTTACGTAGGTTACGCTTGAGTACCGCTAAGGAGAGGCGCCTTCATGGATGCAGCCGCGACGCTCGAGAAGTTCCGGAATGCGTCGCTTCCGCGAGTTATCCAGGGCGGCATGGGGTTCGCCGTCTCCTCCTGGCGACTCGCATCCGAGGTCTCGCGCGCGGGACAACTCGGGGTGGTGTCTGGGACTGGGCTCGACGTCGTCCTTGCCCGCAGGCTCCAGGACGGCGACCACGGCGGGGCCATTCGACGGGCACTGGCGGCCTTCCCCGTTCCCGCCATGGCGGCGCGCGTCAGGGAGCGCTACTTCCTCCCGGAGGGCCGCGCCGAGGGCGCGGAGTACGCGCCGATTCCCCGCCTCGCGATCCAGCAGTCGGAGTTGGCGCAGGAACTGTCCATCGTCGGCAACTTCGTCGAGGTATGGCTTGCCAAGGAGGGTCACGACGGCCTGGTGGGCGTCAACTATCTGGAGAAGCTCCAGATGGCGACCCCCGCCGCCACCTATGGCGCGATGCTCGCGGGCGTCGACTACGTGCTCATGGGCGCGGGCATTCCGCGGAACATCCCGAGCCTGCTCAACGACCTGGCCGAGCACAAGGACGTGGAGTTCCCCATCGACGTCGTCGGAGCGGATCCGGGGGCATTCACCGTGAAGCTCAACCCCAAGGAGCTCCTGGGCGCCGCGCGCGCCAAGCTCAAGCGCCCCAAGTTCCTCGCGATCGTCTCCGCCCACATCCTCGCGACGTACCTCGCGCGCGACGAGCACGCGCGCCCCGACGGATTCGTCGTCGAGGGCCCGACCGCGGGCGGCCACAACGCCCCGCCGCGCGGCAAGCTCGTCCTTGACGAGACCGGTCAGCCGGTCTTCGGCCCCCGCGACGAGGCCGATATCTCCGAAGTTGCGGCGTGCGGGTTGCCGTTCTGGCTCGCGGGTGGCCGCGGAACGCCCGAGGGCCTCCTGGACTCCGAGGCGCAGGGCGCCGCCGGCGTCCAGGTCGGAACGCTGTTTGCCCTGTCCGAGGACTCCGGCCTCGATTCCGACATCCGCGCCATGCTCGTCTCCGAGGCCCGCGACGGCACCCTCTCGGTGAGAACCGACCGGCTCGCGTCGCCGACGGGCTTCCCCTTCAAGGTCGCCCAGGTCGAGGGCAGCCTGTCCGACCCCGCGATCCTCGCCGAGCGGCCGCGGCTGTGTGACATCGGCTTCCTCGTGACCGCATACCAGGTTCGTGAGGGCAAGGCGGGGTATCGCTGCCCCGCGGAGCCGGTGAAGATCTTTGAGAGCAAGGGCGGGAACCCCGAGGAGACCGCCGGGCGCGTGTGCCTGTGCAACGCGCTCACCGCGAACGTCGGCCTGCCACAGACTCGCGAGGACGGCTACACCGAGAAGGCGCTCGTCACGCTCGGCACGGACCTCGACGGGTGCCATAGCCTCGCCAAGATCTTCCCCGGCGGGTGGTCCGCTCGCCAGGCGCTCGATTGGATTCTCGGCGCCCTGCCGAGCGCGCCGGTCCTTCCCGTCGCGTTCGCCGCGCGGGCAGCTTCTCTCGCCTAGTTCGCGCCCTCGGCCGAAGCCGTCGCCGGACCACCAGCCGTTACCGCACCACCAGCCGAAGCCGAAGCTGTTGCCGCGGCCGCGGCGAACGCCTCCGCGAGGGGTGCGGCGATCAGCCCGATCTGCCACGGGCGCGCCGCACGCTCCGTGAGGACGGCGGCGATCGCCTCCTCGCCTCCGCCCGAGTAGTCCCAACACGCACGCCTCAGCGCGTCGGGCTGGAGGAGATTCTCTGCGGGGATGTCGTGCACGGCCATCAGGGCGGCGATGACCTTCTTGGCCGCCTCGAGCCGGGCCGCGGCGTCGGGCCTCTTGTCCGCCCACATCCTCGCCTGAGGGGGGCCGTCGGCGCGCGGGCCGCGAAGGTCGGGCAACTCCTTCTCCGGCAGCGCCATGGCGGCCGCGATCGCGGTGTACCACTGCGGCGCGCGTCGCTTGGTGCCACGCGACTGCCACTCCCGGATGGCCAGGAGCGCATCGAGCGACTCCGGCTTCGCCTGCGCGGCCGCGACGATGGCCTGGTCGCGGAGCACCCGCCCGGGGGCGGTGTCCTGTTCGACGGCCGCCTCCTCGCGCGCCTCCCAGAGGGCCTTGACGATCGCCTGGCCCCGGCGATCCCTCACCAGGTGGGAACTCGCGGTCCGTCTCCAGGGGTCGACGCGGACGGTGGTGGGGGTTGCGGTGCGGATCGCCTCGAACTCCTGGTGCGCCCACTCGAGCTTGCCCGCCTCGATGAGGTGGCGCTCGAGCCCGTCGCGGACCTCGAGGAGCACCTCGACGTCGAGGGCGGCGTAGTTGAGCCACGCGTCGGGCAGGGGCCGCTCGGACCAGTCCTGCGCCGAGTGTTCCTTGGCCAGGGTGAGGCCGAGCTCGCGCTCCACGACGGCAGCGAGGCCGACCTTGGGCCAGCCGAGCAGGCGCGAGGCCAACTCCGTGTCGAACACCGCCGCGGGCTCCATGCCGAGTTCCCTCAGCCCCGGCAGGTCCTGGCTGGCGGCGTGGATGACCCACTCCGCGCCGCCGAAACTGTCCGAGAGGCCCGAGAGATCGGTCAGCGCCGCGGTGTCGACGAGGACGATTCCGGCTCCGCGGCGCTTGAACTGCGCGAGGTAGGCCTTCTGCCCGTATCGGAAGCCCGATGCCCGCTCGGCGTCCACGGCGACCGGCCCCTCGCCGGCTGCCATGCGCTTCTCGGCCTCGCGAAGCGCCTCAGGGGTGTCGACGATGGGCGGAACCCCATCCTTCGGGACGGTCAGGGGGGTCGCTGCGGGGGCTTCTTCGCTCGCGTCGGGTGCGGCGTCTTGCGCCGCCGTCACGCGGACTTCCCTGGGAGCATGGTGACGCCCTCGGGGAGGGGTGGCACGCCCGAGCACGCGGCCATCAGGTCGGCCCAGGCGCGAAGGTGCGGGGCGATGTCCGAATCGAGCGGGGTCCACGACACCCGGACCTCCACGCGCACGGCGTCATCGGTCTGGGCGAGGTCGCCGAACGAGCGATCCGTCACCTTGGTGACCGTTCCGCCGAGCGCGCGATGCGGCAGGCCAGCGAGCGCCTCGGAGATCCACGACCACGCGACCTCGGCCCACATGTCGTCGGAACCGACCTCGGGGTCAGCGGAGGCCTTGACGAGGGCGACGATTCGAAGCTTCCCCTGCCACGCATCCTGGCCGCCGGGATCGTGCAAGACGACGAAGCGCCCCGAGCCCTCGACTCCGTCGTGACCGACGATCTCGCCGTTGATGGCCACCGCGTAGGGGGCGATCCTGCCGGGCGCGGGGGCCTCGACCAGCGCGACGTCCGCCCGCACGCGGGCGCCCTGAATGCTCCGCAGGACGCGTTGGAAGTCCTGAGGTGCGTCGGAGAACGTGGCGCCCACCGTTCGAGCGTAGAGCCGCGCCCCGGGCTCGCGGGTTCGCCACGCGGTTACCCCGGACGACGTAGGCTTGCCGAGATACCTCGCGCCGAAAGGTTTTCACATGCCGCAAGCAGCCATTGGGGTGACCGGACTCGGAGTCATGGGTCGCAACCTCGCCCGCAACTTCGCCCGCCACGGGTACACGGTCGCCGTCCACAACCGTTCGGTGGAAGCGATGCATCGGCTGATCGCCGATCACGGCGACGAGGGAACGTTCATCGGATGCGTGTCGGACGCGAAATTTGTCGCGGCGCTCTCCAAGCCGCGGACGGTCGTCATCATGGTCCCCGCGGGCGGGCCGACGGACTCCGTCATCGACACCCTGGCGCCGCTGCTGGAGACCGGCGACATCATCGTCGATGCGGGCAACTCCCACTTCACGGACACCCGGCGCCGGGAGGCCACCCTTGCCGCGCGCGGCCTCCACTTTGTGGGCATGGGCGTCTCGGGTGGCGAGGAGGGGGCCCTCAACGGGCCGTCGATCATGCCCGGGGGCTCGGCCGCCTCGTACAAGACGCTCGGCCCGATCCTCGAGACGATCTCCGCGCACGTGGACGGCGTTCCGTGCTGCGTGCATGTGGGCCCGGACGGCGCGGGGCACTTCGTCAAGATGGTCCACAACGGCATCGAGTACGCGGACATGCAACTGATCGCGGAGGCATACCACCTGCTTCGCTCGGGGCTCGGGCTTGAACCCGCAGCGATCGGCGACGTGTTCGCCGAGTGGAACAAGGGGGACCTCGAGTCGTACCTGATCGAGATCACCGCGGAGGTGCTGCGCCAGAAGGACGCGGCCACGGGGGCGCCCCTGGTGGACGTCATCGTCGACGAGGCGGGCCAGAAGGGGACCGGTCGCTGGACGGTCCAGGCGGCCCTCGACCTCGGAGTGACCGTCACCGCGATCGCGGAGGCAACCTTCGCCCGCGTCCTGTCCGGGCAACGCGCGCAGCGGACCGCGGCGCGCGCGGTCCTCACGTCCGGGGCGACGCCCATCGAGATCGCCGACCGCGACGCCTTCGTCGAGGACGTCCGCCTCGCGCTCTACGCGTCGAAGGTCGTGGCGTACGCCCAGGGCTTCGATCACATCCAGGTGGCGTCGGACGCGTACCACTGGGGCATCGATCGGGGCGCGATGGCCCGCATCTGGCGCGGGGGGTGCATCATCCGCGCCCGCTTCCTCAGTCGAATCACGGAGGCGTTCGGGCGCGACGCCGCGCTAGCATCGCTCCTGGTAGACCCCTACTTTGCGGGGGAAGTGGCCAAGGGCGTGGTCGCCTGGCGCAGGGTCGTGGCCTTCGCGGCGAACTCCGGCATCCCGGTTCCGGCGTTCGGGTCCTCGCTCTCGTACTACGACTCGCTGCTCTCCGAGCGCCTTCCCGCGGCCCTGATCCAGGGGCAGAGGGACTTCTTCGGGGCGCACACCTACCGGCGCGTCGACAAGCCGGGGACGTTCCACACGCTGTGGGGCGACGACCGCAGCGAGGTCACCGCGTAGGGGTTGAGAACTACGCGCCCCGCACCCAGCGCTCCATCGCGTACCCGCCCGATTCGAGCCGGTGCGCCAGGCGCATCCCGTCCGGGACGTCGGGAACCCGCGGGGCATCGGGCGCTCCCGCGACCGGGCTCGTGGTGAGGCAGTAGTCGTCCACGAGGCCGGCCTCAAACAGTTGGGCCGCGAGCCGGGGCCCGCCTTCGCAGAGGACCCGGGTCAGGCCCCGTTCGGCGAGCGCCGCGAGACCCGCCGCGAGGTCGAGGGTGTGCTCGCCCGCGATGACCATCGACGCGCCCCATTCCTCGCCGAGGCGCTCGTGGGTGGAGGAGGTGCGCGTCGTCATGACCAGCGCGCTCGCGGGGCCGACGGTGTCGGGGAGCTCTCCGGTAAACGTCGCGATGACGAGGGTGGGCGCGGCGGGGCGTCCCGTCGAGACGCGATCGGACGACATGGCGGCGGGGAGCCGAATCGGGCCATAGGCCTCGACCCGCGCGCTCCGGCCCCCGACGAGCACGCAATCGGCTTGCGCGCGCAGGGTGCGGAGAACCCGAAGGTCGGCGGTGCCGCCGAGGCCCCGCGAGGATCCGTTCTTCTGCGCCGCGGCGCGGTCCGCGCCCGCGATGAGCCCGAGGCGCACGTGGCCGTGGGGGTGCGGGTACAGGCGCTGCAGGCCTCGCTCGGTGTCGTCCTCCGGCACCGAGGCGCTCACGGGCGCCACCTGAACGATGGGCTCGTCGTCGTCGCGCCTGGTCATCGGGGCCCCGGCTTGGTCGCTGGCGGCGCCTCGGGGGCGTCGGGGTCGAGGCTGGCGATGCGCACCTTCTCCGCCGCGACGTCGAACGTGGCGGCCGGCCACGTCAGCCCGAGGCCCTCCATCGCGGCCGCGAGGAGCTCGGTCACCGCGAGGCGGGCGTACCACTTGGCGTCGCCGGGGATCGCGTACCAGGGCGCCGCGGCGGGGGAGCAGCGGTCGAAGATCGCCTGGTAGGCGGCCTGGTACTCGTTCCAGTTGCCGCGCTCGTCGAGGTCCTTGGGGTTGTACTTCCAGTATTTCGACGGGTCGTCGAGCCTCGCCTCGAGGCGCCTCAGTTGCTCGGCGGGCGAGATGAGCAGGGCGCACTTGACGATCGTGGTCCCGGCGGCCGCGACCTCCGCCTCGAAGGCATTGATCTGGTCGTAGTACGTCTCCCAGGTTGCGGGCGGGACGAGGTTGTGGACCCTGACGACAAGCAACTGCTCGTAATGCGAGCGGTCAAAGACGCCTACCTGCCCCGCGCTCGGGAGCGCGTTGCGGATGCGCCAGAGGTAGTCGTGCTTGCGCTCCTCCTCCGTCGGCACGCCGAACCCGGTGATCTTGACGCCCATCGGGTTGACGAGCCCGACGACGTGGGAGACGATGCCGTCCTTGCCCGCCGAGTCGACGCCCTGGAGCACCAGGAGGACGCTGCGCGTGTCTCCCTCCTTGCCGCGGGCGAAGAGTTGCTCCTGGAGCGCGTCGAGGTCGGCGCCCCGCCTCGTCATCTCCGCCTCCGCGTCGGCCTTGCCGCCGTGCCAGCCTGGCGTCGCTCCCGGGTCGAAGTCCGCGAGGGAGAACCCCGGTCCAACCTTCAGGGCCTCCGTCGGGGAATGGTGCCAGCCTTGCTTGCCGCTCATTTCTCTCCCTCTGGGGCGTGGATCAACGACGCGCCGATGAGGATCAGGCTATCCGGACCTGGGGCCGCGCGACATCGACGACGTTTTGGAAGGCGGTTGCAGGGCCACGGCGAGGGAGGGGAGCGACCCAGGCCGGGTTGGCGGTACTTGTGGCCCCACTCGTGCCAGCGCGACGCCGACACCTAATGGAGCAACTCGTCGATACACCCCCCAAAAGTAGAGCGCCATGCTCGCGGCCAACGCAGGGTTGCCCCGTAGGCACCCCGTTGGCGTGCTTATAGTGATCTCAGAGTGTGCGACGCGGTCGGGGTAGGAATAGTGGCAAATCGCTTGAGGATCGGGGCCGTCGCTGGGCTCGTGCTGATCACGGCATTGGCGGGGTGTACAACGACGGTTGCGGCCGACGGAAATTCTGCTTCGGGTTCCCCTGAAGCCGCACCACCGACTGAGGGGACCTCGGCGCCCGCACTCGTGGAGGTCCTCTGCGACGCGGACCTCG
>JADGOS010000122.1 GCA_017882825.1 Demequinaceae bacterium
ACGTGGGCGTCGACCATCTGCGAGAAGTCCATGCGATAGACGTGGTCGGCCCCGACAATGATCACGATGTCGGGCCTCTCGTCATCAATGATGTTTTGGCACTGGTAGATCGCGTCCGCACTGCCGAGGTACCAATGCTTGCCCCGCCGCTGCTGCGCGGGAACGGGCGCGACGTAGTTCCCGAGCAGGGCGGACATCCTCCACGTGCGCGCGATGTGGCGGTCGAGGGAGTGCGACTTGTACTGCGTCAGCACCACGACCTGGAGGTATCGCGAGTTGATCAGGTTGGAGAGCGCGAAATCGACGAGGCGGAACGTGCCCCCAAAGGGCACCGCGGGCTTGCATCGACTGTTCGTGAGCGGCATGAGCCTCTTGCCCTCGCCCCCGGCGAGAACGATCGCGAGAACGGAAGGACTGGGCATGGACCCAGTCTATGGGGAGAGCGTCGTGGGCGGACAGGAGACGCATCGGAGGTGAAGAACTCACCCGGGGCGGGATAGCGTGGACCCGTGCGCGTCGACATCCTCACCCGTGAGTACCCCCCGCACGTCTATGGCGGGGCGGGCGTCCACGTCGCCGAACTCGCGCGCGTCCTTCGGCCCAGGCTTGACGTGCGCGTCCGGTGCTTCGACGGACCCCGAGACGAGCCGGGGGTGGAGGGCTACGTCCTAGGGCACTCGACGGGGGACGCCGCGCTCGACGTCCTCTCACTCGGAATCCCGATGGCGCGCGACTGCCAGGGCGCGGACCTCGTGCACTCGCACACCTGGTACGGGAACATGGCCGGCCACCTCGCCGGCCTTCTTCACGACGTTCCCCACGTGCTCACCGCCCACTCGCTCGAGCCCCTGCGGCCGTGGAAGGCGGAGCAACTCGGCGGCGGCTACCGTATCTCGTCGTGGATCGAGCGCACGGCGTATGAGGCCGCGGCGGGCGTGATCGCCGTGAGCCACGGCATGCGCGCCGACGTCCTGCGCGTCTACCCGTTCATGGACCCGACGCGGGTCGGCGTCGTCCACAACGGCATCGACGTCGAGGGGTGGAGCGCTCCCGTCGGCGACGAGAAGGCGGAAGCCGAGGCCCTGGTGCGCAGTTACGGGATTGATCCCGACCGACCGGCGGTCGTCTTCGTTGGGCGGATCACGCGCCAGAAGGGTCTCCCGTACTTCCTCCGGGCCGTCGCGCGCCTCTCGCCCGAGATTCAGGTGGTGCTGTGCGCGGGCGCGCCGGACACCCCGGAGATCGCGGCCGAGGTCTCGGGCGCGGTCGCCACACTCCAGGAGACGCGCGGCGGGGTGATCTGGATTGAGAAGATGCTCCCGCGCCGTGAGCTCGTGGCCGTGCTCGACGCCTGCACCGTGTTCGTGTGCCCCTCGGTGTACGAGCCGCTTGGCATCGTCAACCTCGAGGCCATGGCCGTCGGGCTCCCTGTCGTCGGGACCGCGACCGGCGGGATCCCCGAGGTCGTTGTCGATGGAGAGACGGGCGCGCTCGTCCCGATCGACCAGGTGAACGACGGCACGGGCACACCCGTGGACCCGGAGCGCTTCGTCGCGGATCTCGCGTCGGCGCTGGAGACGGTGGCGACGGACCCCGCTCGCGCGAAGGCCATGGGCGCGGCGGGGAAGGTGAGGGCCGCCGAGCATTTCTCGTGGGAGGCGATCGCGGATCGCACCGTCGCCGTCTACGAGGCGCTTCTAGCGTGACGCTAGGCTCGAAGTCATGAGGGAAGTGCTGCGCGTCGAGCGTGCGACGTTGCGCCGGGAGGGCAACGCCGTCCTGACCGCGGTCGATTGGACCGTGAACGAGGGCGAGCGCTGGGTGATCCTCGGCCCCAACGGCGCTGGGAAGACCTCGCTCCTCACCCTGGCGGCGGCCCGCACCCACCCCTCGGAGGGTGCGGTGTGGGTCCTCGGAGAGCGACTCGGGAGGACCGCGGTCCAGGAGCTTGGGCTGAGGGTGGGCCTCGCGAGCGACGCGGTAGCTGCACGCATCCCGGGGCGCGAGCTCGCCAGGGATGTCATCATGACCGCCGCGCACGGCGTCACGGGCCGGTGGAAGGAGCAGTACGACCTCGTCGACTTCGAGCGGGCTGGCGCCCTCATGGCCGCGTTCGGGATCCAGGACTTCGCGGCAAGGGAGTACCGGACGCTGAGCGAGGGCGAGCGCAAGCGCGTTCAACTCGCCCGGGCCCTGATGGCGGATCCCGAGATCCTCCTTCTGGACGAGCCCGCGGCCGGGCTTGACCTCACCGGTCGCGAGGAACTGCTCGAGGCCCTGACGGAACTCGCCGCCGATCCCCGCTCGCCCGTCCTCATCCTGGTCACCCACCACGTCGAGGAAATACCCCGAGGCTTCACGCACGCGCTCCTGCTGGGGGGCGGGAGGGTGGTGGCCGGCGGGCCGCTTGCGGAGGTCGTCACGGCCGCCAACCTGACGCTGGCGTACGGAATTCCCGTGGAGCTCGCCGAATCATCCGGAAGATGGACGGCGCGCAAGAAGGCAATCATTCCGTAGACGGACGGTGCACCGGCCTCCCTTCGCCCTACTATGGCAAGTAAGCGAAGTTCATCTTCCGGAGGTGGGGCATGCAGTCCATGTGGTGGTTCCTCGGTGCGTTGCTTCTTGGCATTGCCGAGATCTTCACCCTCGACCTGACGCTTGCGATGTGCGCGGGCGGCGCCCTCGCTGGCGCGTTCGCGATCCTGCTTGGCGCCCCCCAATGGCTCGCCGCCACCATCGCGTTCGTCGTCGCGGGCCTGCTTCTGTTCGCCCTGCGCCCGTGGCTGCTCCACAACCTGCGCGCGCGCACGCCGCTCATCGAGACCAACGCCGCCGCCCTCGTCGGCAAGGAGGCGAAGACGCTTTCCGTCGTCACCGTAGACAGGGGGCGCGTCAAGTTGCACGGCGAGGTCTGGACGGCCCGCGTGCCGGAGGGCGCCGACGAGATCCCCGAGGGGGTCGAGGTCACGGTCGTGAGGATTTCTGGCGCGACCGCCCTGGTCAAGCCCGCCTAGTTGTCGTCCGTCACCATTCACCTCGTCCCCCCAAACACACAGCCAAGGAGTAGGAAATGCCCAACACGTTTGTCTGGGTTCTCATCGCCGTTGCCGCGATCTTCGTCTTCTCGACGATCGCGCGCTCGATCCGCATCGTCCCGCAGGCGCAGGCCTTCCTGGTTCAGCGCCTCGGCCGCTATGACCGTACGCTCGACGCCGGCCTTCACCTGCTGATCCCGTTCGTCGACAAGGTTCGTGCCGGTGTCGACCTGCGTGAGCAGGTCGTCTCGTTCGCGCCGCAGTCGGTGATCACGTCCGACAACCTTGTGGTGGAGATCGACACCGTCATTTACTTCCAGGTGACCGAACCGAAGGCCGCCGTCTACGAGATCGCCAACTACATCACCGGCGTGGAGCAGCTCACCGTGACGACGCTTCGTAACGTCGTCGGCACCATGGACCTCGAGCAGACCCTGACGAGCCGCGACCAGATCAATGGCCAGCTCCGCGGGGTCCTCGACGAGGCGACGGGCAAGTGGGGCATCCGCGTCAACCGCGTCGAGCTCAAGACGATCGAGCCGCCGGCTTCGATCAAGGACTCGATGGAGAAGCAGATGCGCGCCGAGCGCGACCGCCGCGCCGCCATCCTGACCGCGGAGGGCGTCAAGCAGTCCGCGATCCTCACGGCCGAGGGTGACAAGCAGTCCGCGATCCTCAAGGCGGAGGGCTCGGCGCAGGCCAGGATCCTCGAGGCCGAGGGCCAGTCCCGAGCTATCCTCCAGGTGTTCGACGCCATCCACGAGGGCGACGCCGACTCCAAGCTCCTGGCGTACCAGTACCTGCAGATGCTGCCCGAGATCGCCAAGAGCGACTCCAGCAAGATCTGGTTCGTTCCCACGGAGTTCACGAGCGCCCTGAAGGCGATCTCGGCGGGCTTCGGCGGCGGGGACGAGCCCGTGTCGCTCAAGGTGTCGCCGACGCGCAAGTCGACGGCGCAGAAGTCCGCGCTCGGCGACGCCGGGGCGGCCCTCGCGGCGGCCAAGGCCGAGTTGAAGAGCGCGACGGACGACGCTACGTCGTCCGGTCGCACGAGCGGGCGCGTGTTCGACCCCGAGGTCGAAAAGGGTCTTAAGTAGCGCGCGACGAACGACGGCCCCGGGGGTTACTCCGGGGCCGTCGGCGCGCGTGGGGGAGGATGGACTCATGAGCACGGGGGCGGTCGAGTGAACGGCGCGGCGACGTGACGCGCGTGGCGATCACCGACGGGTCGCATCCCGCCCTGGCGGACTACGCCGGCCTCACCGACGTCGCCCTGCGCTCGCGCACCGAGGCGGGGCGCGGGCTCTACATCGCGGAGAGCCGGTTCGTGATCGCGCGCGCGATCGAGGCGGGCCACGAGCCACGGTCCTTCCTCTGTACCGAGAAGTGGCTGCCGTCGATCGAGCCCTATGCGGCACGGTGGCCCGACGTTCCCGTGTTTGTCGGCA
>JADGOS010000007.1 GCA_017882825.1 Demequinaceae bacterium
AAAAAAGAGGGCGACCATCACAACGTCATCGGCCTGAGCCTGCCCCTCTTGCGACACCTGTGCGCCTCGATGGGAGTCAGCATCCCGGAGTTGTGGTCGCGCCCCTGATTTGTGGGGTCGCCACAACCTACGGCGACGTAGCCGTCCGAGGACGCCCGTTCTTTGTCTTCCCCCTACAACGACGGATGCCGCGCCTTGGCCCTGCGCCCAAACTTGCGTTTGCCCGTCGGATGCGATGGTGATGGACGCCCCAAGCGCGCTACGGTGGCGTGGTGCCGTCCTTCGATTCCGTGCTGGTCGCCAACCGGGGCGAGATCGCCGTCAGGATCATGCGCGCGTGCCGCGACGCCGGGCTCCGGTCGATCGCCGTCTATGCGGACACCGACCGCGACGCCCCCTTCGTCTCCTTCGCCGATGACGCGTACGCGCTGAACGGCATCAGCGCCGCGGACACCTACCTCAACATGGCCAAGATCCTCGACGTCGCGGCGCGCTCCGGGGCCCAGTCCGTGCATCCCGGATACGGCTTCCTCGCGGAAAACGCGTCGTTCGCGAGCGCCGTCATCGAGGCGGGGCTCACGTGGATCGGCCCGTCGCCCGCGGCGATCGACGCCCTCGGCGACAAGGTCTCCGCGCGTCACATCGCCCAGCGCGCGGGCGCCCCTCTGGTGCCGGGGACTTCCGACCCTGTCACGAGCGCCGACGAGGTCCTCGCCTTTGCGAAGGAGCACGGGCTTCCGATCGCCGTCAAGGCGGCGTTTGGCGGCGGGGGGCGCGGGCTCAAAGTCGCGCGCGCCATGGAGGACATCGTCGAGCAGTACGAGTCGGCCGTCCGCGAGGCGACGGCCGCCTTCGGCCGTGGGGAGTGCTTCGTGGAACGCTTCCTCGACAGGCCCCGCCACGTCGAGACCCAGTGCCTGGCCGACTCCCACGGCAACGTGATCGTCGTCTCCACCCGTGACTGCTCGCTCCAGCGCCGCCACCAGAAACTCGTGGAGGAGGCGCCCGCGCCCTTCCTTTCCGATGCGCAGAACGCCGAGCTCATCCGCTCGTCGGTGGCGATCCTGCGCGAGGCGCACTACGAGGGCGCCGGAACCTGCGAGTTCCTCGTGGGCACCGACGGGACGATCTCGTTCCTCGAGGTCAACACCCGCCTCCAGGTGGAACACACCGTCTCCGAGGAAGTGACCGGCATGGACCTGGTGCGGGAGCAGTTCCGCATCGCGGCGGGCCTGCCCATCTCGAACCTCACCCCGACCGTGCGCGGACACTCCATCGAGTTCCGCGTCAACGGCGAGGACCCCGCCGCCGGCTTCATGCCCTCGCCCGGCCGCATCACGCGCCTCACCTTCCCCCGGGGCCCCGGCGTGCGCGTCGACACGGGAGTCCGCCAAGGCGACGTCATCTCCGGCGCCTTCGACTCGATGATCGCGAAGATCATCGTCACCGGCTCGACACGCACCGAGGCGATCGAGCGCGCGCGACGCGCGCTCGGCGAGGCCGAGGTGCTCGGGATTCCCTCAGTCCTGCCGTTCCACCGCGCGGTGTTGCAGGCCCCCGAGTTCGTCGCCGCCGATGGCAACTTCGGCGTGTTCACCACCTGGATCGAGACGGACTTTGCTCCCGTCGTCCTCGCGCTGGGACGGAGTGCACCGAGCGATGGCGGGGGCCAGGAGGAAGGGATGTCCCGGGTCATCGTCGAGGTGGGCGGCAAGCGGCTCGAGGTCGTGCTTCCTGCGGCACTCGCCGCCGCGGGCCGCGCCAGCGCCAGGAGCGGCGGTCCGTCCCGACGCGGCGCTCGTCGCACAGAGAGCGTAAAACTCGCCTCCGGAAAGACGCTCTCCTCGCCCATGCAGGGCACCGTGGTCAAGGTCGCGGTGAAGGAGGGCGCCGTCGTGGAGGAGGGCGACCTCATCGTGGTCATCGAGGCGATGAAGATGGAACAGCCCCTCGTCGCCCATCGACCCGGAGTGGTCACGAACCTCGCGGCGGAGGTTGGGGCGGGAGTCGCCGCGGGCGCCACCATCTGTGACATCGAGTTCGTCGAATAGCGCCCCACGAATTACGCAACGCATCTGTTGCGTTTATTTGACATCACGCGCACCCACCCCTACGCTGAAGGCCAGAGGTTAGGGCACCCTAACCCCCGACTCCGAGGGGTGACGGCGTGTTGGCGAATTTCCTGATCGGCTTGCGCGAGGGGCTCGAGGCGGCGCTCATCGTCGGCATCCTGGTCGCCTACCTGATCAAGAGCGATCGCCGAGAACTTCTGCCGCACGTGTGGATCGGCGTCGTGATCGCCACTGTGGCCTCGCTCGGGGCCGGAGCAGCCCTCACGTTTGGTCCCCGCGGCCTGTCGGCCAAGGCGGAAGAAACCATCGCGGGGACCCTCAGCGTCCTCGCGGTAGCCCTCATCACCTGGATGGTCTTCTGGATGGCGCGGACCGCGCGCGACCTTCGCCGGCACCTCGAGACGTCGCTCGACGCCGCCATCTCGATGGGCAAGGGCGCGATCGTCGCGATGGCACTTCTCGCAGTCGGGCGCGAAGGACTCGAGACGGCGGTGTTCCTCTGGGCGGGCATCGGCGCTTCGGGCGCGGGCGTCGGGCCCATCGCGGGAGCCGTCCTGGGGCTGGCCTGCGCGCTGGCGCTCGGCTGGATCATCGCCAGGGGCGCGCTGCGCGTCAACCTCCGCGCCTTCTTCCAGTGGACCGGCCTCGTGCTCATCGTCATCGCGGCGGGAGTACTCGCGCACGCGGTTCACGACCTCCAGGATGCCGGCGTCCTTCCCGGAGCTGGCGCCGTCGCCCTCGACGTTTCCGCCATCATCCCGCCGGACGCCTGGGGCGCAAGCCTCCTCAAGGGCTTCTTCAACTTCTCTCCCGCCACGACTTGGCTCGAGGCCCTCACATGGGTTGCATACGCCATCCCGACGCTCGCGTGGTTCGCGAGGATCTCCTTCGCCCGGCGCCCGGCGTCCGTCGCGGAGGCGTCCCGCGCCCCCGGTAGTCACGGCGTCCGTGCGGAGTCCGCGGTGACCTCCTCCCGCGCCTAGGTGCGGTTCGCGGCAGCCGGGCCGCACGCCCAGGCGACCCTCGCCGCGGCCCTACCGCTCGTGTCGCGATCCACCGGTTCCGGATATGGTGACTTCATGACTGGACCTCAGCGACGAGCAACGGGCCTTGTAGCGGTTTCCGTGTGGCTCACCCTTGACCTTGTCCGATTCAGCGGACCCCTCATCAGCCAGCTCTTCGATGTCGGTGTCGGCGTCGCCGCGAGTGCCGCGGTGGCGGCGTTTGTCGGGGGTGGCATCGTGGCATTCGTCGGAACCCTCGTCGCGCGCCAAATCGGGTACGGGCGAGTGCTCCTGTGGGTCGCGGCCGCGCTCGTGGTCCTCAGGATTCTCCTGCCCTTCCTCGCCGAGGATGCGCTCATTATCTATGGGCTGATCGCCCTCGCCCTCGCGCTCGGCCTGGTCCTGATGGCGGCGGGACAAACTGCCGACGTCGCTGGAGGGGCGGGGGTGCTAGCGGCCGCGGGCACGGGCGCCATGGTCGCCCTCCTCGAGCAGGGCATCCTCCGGACGTGGGATGCCATGTGGCGCCACGATGTTGCGGGATGGATCGCGGGTGGCCTCCTCTGCCTCGCGCTCCTTGCGGGCGCCTGGAGGGCGCGCGGGGACGTGTCCGAGCGCCCCATCCGCGGGCTCTGGGCGTTCGGCCTGTGGTTGTCGATCGTGGCGTTCGGATTCGCGAACGCCGCGTTCCTGTCCTCCCAGACGGGCTTCCACCTGGGCTTCGCGCTCGTCCTCGGCGCGTTCGGCCTCGCTGGGGGAATCTACGCGGCGTCCCGCCGGCCCAACCTCCCCGTTGCGGCCGTCGCCGTCGTCGGCGTCGTATCGGTTCTCGCGACCTGGACGACCGTAGCGTTCTCGGGCGCCGCCCTCGTCGTCATGACGCCCGTGGCGAGCGCGACCGTCACTTACCTCGCGAGCAGGGCCATTCGGCCGGCGCCCGTCGGCGCCCGCGCAGGGTTCCGCAGCCTCGGTGCGTCGGCCGCCTTCGGCCTGATGGTCCTGCTGCCCTTCATGCTCGTGCAGATCGACTACGACATCCCGATCGGGATCCCCCACCTGCTCGTCATCGCGATCGCCGCAGGGCTCATCGGCGCGGGCGCGATCGTGCGATCTCGCCCAGGCGCCGCCAGTTCGACGGTCGCTCACGCCGCGGTCGGCTTCCGCCGTCGCGCGGGCCTTGGCGTCATCGCGGCCATCGGGGTTGGCGCGTTCCTGCTCGTCACGTTCAACGGCGGGGAGGGCGCGCCCGGCGCGGCGCCCGCGCAACTGAAGGTCGTCTCCTGGAACCTCCACTACGGCGTCACCCCAGGGCTCACCGGAGGACCGGCGGTGGACCTCGACGCGACCACCGACTACATCCGCGCGCAGGATGCGGACATCGTGCTGCTGCAGGAGGTCGAGCGGGGCTGGATCCTCGCGGGCGGCACCGACCTTCTGGAGTACCTCGCCGACTCCCTTCACATGTACTACGTCTACGCGGGCGCACACGACCGGCAGTTCGGCAACGCGATCCTCTCGCGATACCCGATCACCGATCCCGCGATGATTCGACTCCCCTATGGCGCCGGCCCCCAGGGCCGTAGCGCGATCATCGGGACCGTCGCGACGTCGAAGGGCCCCATCCAGTTCGTCTCCGTGCACCTCCAGCACAAGGACGACGACGCGACGCGCGTGGCGGAGGTAGAGGCGCTTCTCGCGGCGCTGGGGCCCGTCCCGTCGCGGGTGGTCGCCGGCGACTTCAACGACACCCCGGACTCGCGTGCCGTTGCGCTCATGCTGGCCGCAGGCTACACGAGCGCACAGGACGCCCTATGGCACGAGCAGAACACCTACGTCGGCTCGGACTTCAACGCGCGCATCGACTACCAATTCCTGCAGGGCGTTTCCGGAACGGCCTTCCGGATCGGCGACTCGGGTCGCTCCGATCACCTGAATCTGGCGGTGACCGTCTCCGTCAAGTAGCGCCCACGACCCCGTCCCGAAGGGCGGGCGGCCCGTCGGGAACCCCGACGGGCCGAGCCAGGCGCGCTTGCGGGTTCCCGACGGGCCTCTGCCCACTTGCGCTTGCCGACTAGCTGGGGAGCCCGTCGAGCACGGTGCGACTCTCAGAAGTGCCCAAGCGGGTGGCGCCAGCCGCGATCAGGGCGAGGGCCTCCTGTGCCGTCGCGATGCCTCCCGATGCTTTGATCCCGAGCCTCCCGCCCACGGTCTCGCGCAGGAGTCCCACCGCGTGAACGCTGGCGCCCCCAGCGGGGTGCACTCCCGTAGACGTCATGACGTAGTCGGCGCCGGCCCACTCCGCGGCGGTCGCGGCTCCGACAATCTGCTCATCGGTGAGGGCCGCGGTCTCGAGGATCACGCTGAGGAGGCGCCCGTCGGGCACCTCCGCCCGCACTGCGGCCACGTCGGCCTGCACGGCCTCGAAGTCCCCACGCTGCGCGGCCGCGACATCGATGACCATGTCCACCTCGTGAGCGCCGGCCCAGAACGCGTTCGCCGCGTCGTTCGCCTTGCCCTCGCTCGACCGGCCCCCGTCCGGAAACGCGCATACGGTCACGATGCGCAGGGGGCCGGGATCGGCGAGGGGAAGGGAGTTCGGCCCAACGCACACGGCGAAGACACCGAGAGCGCAGGCTTCCTTCACCGCCGCCGCGACGTCCGCGCCGGTCGCGTCTGCGCTCAGCAACGTGTGGTCAAGATAAGCGGCCAGCCCGGCACGCGTGAGGGTCACCCGACCAGTCTGCCCTAGCCCTCGCCCTCCGGCACGGAGGCCAGACCGCCGCAACCCGCGGCGACGGCATACACAAACTCCTCCCGTAGGCGGGGAGGCGTCAGGATCGCCTTCTCGCTCGAGGGAGGATCATCCACGCCACGTGAGACCAGTTGCCGAGCGCCCGGAGGCCAGCACCGCCCTCCCTGATCTGATCGTCCGTGATCGCGTAGAGGCGGGCGCTCCCCGGCTCGTATGCCACGAACCCTTCCGCGAGGCGCCTCACCAGGAGCACCACGTGACGCGGGATGACCGTGTCGATGCCCTTGGCTGAGTCTCCGGAGGCGTAGATCGGCACAGGAATTCCGTCGCGGAGCGCGGCGGATGCGTGGGTGATGAGGGCGCCGACATCCGCGTCGTCGGTGTCGTCGACGACCGCACCACGGAATCCGACCCCCGCGAATCGGGTGGAGTTGTTGACCCTCCAGGGCGGCGTCCCGAGCTTCACCGGCCACGGGAGGAGGAGCAGGAGTCCGCGCCGAACCGTCTCGCGGTGGATGGCCCTCTGGAGCGCCCCCCAGCGCCGCTCGACGGTGTCGAGCCGAGCCTGCGGGGGGATGCGGCGGATCTCGGGCGGCAGGTATCCGCCGAGCCTCTTTCCGCTCGCGACCCAAAGGCCAACGAACGGATCTCCCATCATGAGCATGACGGCCATGCTCGCTGCCCCGCAGGTCGTGGAGTCCACCTGCCGCGCAGGGACACCGTCCAGCGCCACGGGGCCCTCATCCGCCGAGGGCAGCGGGCTCGTCGCGATGGTCCTCTCCGCCTGCGTCAGCGATGGCCACTGGTGGGCGAGCGTGAGGATTGCCCTGACCGGGGCCTCCGAGGCCAGCGCGCGGTCGATCACCGCGCGGGCCTCGAGGTCAAGATCGACGACGGCCTTGGCGAGGGCGAAGCGGTCGGCCTCTGGCAGGCGTCTCGTCGCTCGCTCGGCGGCGCGCGCGAACACGGTGTCTCGTCCGGGCCTGGGCTCGCGTCCGGCGAGCGCCACCGCCGTGGTGACCGCCGCAGCGCCGCCCCACCGTCGCCTCAGGCCGACGACGCGTGCCGTGCGCGCGAGGACCGTGGTGAGTTGCCAGGGCATGAGATCACGCCCCTTCGAGGGAGCTCGCGGCATCCTTGACGCGCTGGGCCGAGGCCCTGCCCAGAACCAAGAGCGCCCCCGGCGTGTCCACGACGGTCACATCGTCCACGCCGATGATCACGACGGGCCGGTCTCCCCCGATGACCATGGTGCCCGACGCATCGAGCGCTAGCGTGGGTGCGGACCGGTTCAGGCGTATGACCCCGTCGGCATCCGGCTCCACAATCGACGCGAGCACCGCGAAGTCGCCAACGTCGATCCAGTCGCAGTTCGAGGCGACGACGGCGACCCCTCCCTCCGCGGCGACCGGCTCCGCGATCGCGTGGTCAATGGCGATCTTCGTAAGCGTCGGCCACACCTTCTGGAGTGAGGCCTCTCGGTCCGGGCCATCCCACGCGGCGGCGAGGGTCCGCACGCCGTCGTGCAGACTGGGCTGAAGCCGCGCCAGGTGCCCGAGGAGGACGTCGGTTCGCATCACGAACATCCCGGCATTCCAGTAGTGGCGTCCCTCGTCCAGGTAGGCCTGTGCCGTCTCGAGGTCGGGCTTCTCGACGAACGCCTCCGCGCGGAAGGCGCCCTCGACGTCGCCGAGCGGCTCGCCGCGGAGGATCCATCCGAATCCCGTCGCGGGGTAGAGCGGTTCGATCCCGATGGTGACGACGGCGCCAGCCTCCGCGGCCTCGATCGCGATCCGAATGGCTCGCATCAGCTCGTCGGGACGCAAGACCACCTGATCGGCCGCGAACGAGCCGAAGACGTGCGCGCCGTGTCGGTGTTCGAGGATGGCCGCCGCGAGCGCGATCGCCGCCATCGAGTCCCGCGGGCTGGGCTCGGCGACGATGTCGTCATCGCCGAGCGCGGGGAGTTGCTCGTGAACTGCAGCGGCGTGGGCGACGCCCGTGACCACCATCATGCGACTCGCAACCGGGGCGAGGCGCGCGACCGTGTCCTGCAGCAGGCTCGCCCCCGTTCCGCGCAGATCGTGGAGGAACTTCGGCCGGTCGGGCAGCGAGAGGGGCCACAGCCGGGTGCCGGAGCCTCCAGCCGGAACGACGGCGGAGAAGTCCGGGCGGGCGCTCGCTTTCCTGGAATCGGGGGTCACGGACTCCACACTAGAATGGAACTCACGCCCGCACAGCCCATGGAGGGAAGGAACCGTGCCCGGAGGGTCAAGCCTGTACAAAAGCGGCACCGGAATGTGGATGTGGGTTGCGCATCGGACTACCGGGGTCGCGGTCTTCTTCTTCCTGCTGATCCACGTCACCGACACCGCGCTCGTGCGGGTGTCGCCCGAGGCCTATAACCAGGTGATCGGGCTCTACAAGAATCCGTTTATGGGACTCGTGGAGTCTGGCCTCGTCGCCGCGATCATCTTCCACGCCCTCAATGGCCTTCGCATCATCTCCGTCGACGTCTGGGAGTGGGCGAACCGCCACCAGAATCGCCTTGCGTGGGCGGTGTGGATCCTCTGGATCATCGCGATGGCTGGCTTCCTTCCCCGCCATCTCGGCCACGTGTTCGGGGGCGAGTGATGTCCGCGCCCGCCGTCGTGCCCCCGCGTTTCCGACGTCCCCCTCACTCGCGCATCCACACGGAGAAATGGGCGTGGCTCTTCATGCGCGCCTCCGGCGCGCTCCTCATCGTCCTGATCTTCACCCACCTCTTCGTCAACCTGATGACCGGGAACGGCATCAGCGCGATCGACTTCGGCTTCGTCGCGGGTAAGTGGGCTAACCCCCTCTGGAAGTGGTGGGACGCGGCGATGCTCGTCCTCGCGATGATTCACGGCACCAACGGCATGCGCCTCCTGGTCAACGACTACGCGCGCACTCGATGGGTCCGCAGGACCCTCAAGTCTGCTCTCGCGGCGGCGTTCACCCTCGTCGTGGTGCTCGGGAGCCTGGTCATCTTCACGTTCGACCCGTGCCCCGAGGGCGCCGCCGCGACGGACCTCAACGCCGCCGTCTGCGCCTCCATCACGCATACAGCAACCACCTCGGAGGCCCCGTGACCCACTATGAGTACGACGTCGTCATCGTGGGAGCGGGCGGCGCCGGGATGCGCGCCGCACTCGAGTCCTCCCAGCGCTCCAAGACCGCCGTCCTGACCAAGCTCTATCCCACGCGGTCCCACACGGGCGCCGCCCAGGGCGGCATGGCGGCCGCGCTGTCGAACGTCGAGGACGACAACTACGAATGGCACGTCTACGACACCGTCAAGGGTGGCGACTACCTGGTCGACCAGGACGCGGCGGAGATCATGTGCCGAGAGGCGATTGACGCCGTGCTCGACCTGGAGAAGATGGGCCTCCCGTTCAACCGCACGGAGGACGGCAAGATCGACCAGCGGCGGTTCGGCGGTCACACCCGGGAGCACGGGGCCGCCCCTGTTCGCCGCGCCTGCTACGCCGCCGACCGCACGGGTCACATGATCTTGCAGACGCTCTACCAACAGTGCGTGAAGCAGAAGGTCGAGTTCTTCAACGAGTTCTACGTGCTGGACCTGATTCTGTCCAAGAACCCCCAGTCGGCCAAGAAGGGGGCCAAGGTCTCGGTGACGGGCGTCGTGGCCCTCGAGCTCGCGACCGGCGAGATCCACACCTTCTCCGCGAAGTCGGTCGTTTTCGCCACGGGCGGGGCGGGCAAGGTCTTTAAGACCACCTCGAACGCGCACACGCTTACGGGCGATGGCATGGCGATCGCGTTGCGCGCGGGTCTGCCGCTTCAGGACATGGAGTTCTTCCAGTTCCACCCAACGGGCCTCTACGGGCTCGGCATTCTGCTCAGCGAGGCCGCGCGGGGCGAGGGTGGGATTCTGCGCAACTCCGAGGGCGAGCGGTTCATGGAACGGTACGCCCCATCGATCAAGGACCTCGCCCCCCGCGACGTAGTCGCGAGGGCTATCGCCCGCGAGGTCCGCGAGGGCCGGGGCTGCGGGCCGAAGAAGGACTACGTCCTTCTGGACCTCACCCATCTCAGCCCCGAGCACATCGACGAGAAGCTCCCCGACATCACGGAGTTCGCCCGGACCTACCTCGGCGTCGAGCCCCATACCGAGGGCGTACCCACGTACCCCACGGCTCACTACGCCATGGGCGGTATTCCCACCACCGTCAACGGCGAGGTGCTGCGCAACGCCACCGAGACCGTCGACGGGCTGTACGCGGCGGGCGAGTGCGCGTGCGTGTCCGTGCACGGCGCAAACCGCCTCGGCACCAATTCGCTCCTGGACATCAACGTGTTCGGCAGGCGCGCGGGCGCCGCGGCCGCGGCGCACGCCGCCAAGGCTCCCCAGCCATCCATGCCTGCCCACGCCGCGGCACGGGTCGTCGGGATCGTTGAGCGCCTCCTTGCGGGGACCGGCGACGCGTCGAGCCCCAGGCCCGGCGACATCCGCTCCGAACTCCAGGAGGCGATGGACCGCGACGCCCAGGTGTTCCGGACCGCCGAAAGCCTGACCCATGTGCAGGCGAAGGTCCCCGGGCTTAAGGAGCGGTTCGCGCGCGCGACGATCCAGGACAAGGGGCGCCGCTTCAACACCGACCTGCTCGAGGCGATCGAACTCGGCTTCCTGCTTGACCTAGCCGAGGTGATCCTTGCGGGTGCCCTCGCGCGCGAGGAGTCCCGGGGCGGCCACTTCCGCGAGGACTTCCCCACGCGCGACGACAAGAAGTTCCTCAAGCACACCCTCGCCTACGCCACACCGACGGGCGTCACCCTCGACTACAAGCCCGTCGTCATCACGAAGTACGTACCCAAGGAGCGTGTCTACTGATGCGCACTGCCGCAACGAAGGACGCCTCAACGAAGGACGCCGCAACGAAGGACGCCGCGACGAAGGTTGCCGCAACCGGCGAGGTCGCGACGTTCGAAGTCATCCTCAAGATCCGGCGGAACAACCCGGAGGCGTCCGGCGAGCACGAAGCCGGCGCGGGCTACTGGCAGGAGTTCAGGGTCAAGGTCCACTCGACGGAGCGCATCCTCGACGCCCTCCACACCATCAAGTGGGAGCAGGACGGCTCGCTGACGTTCCGCCGCTCGTGCGCGCACGGCGTCTGCGGTTCGGACGCCATGCGGATCAACGGCCGGAACCGCCTCGCGTGCAAGGCGCTCATCAAGGATCTCCATCCCTCGCGCCCCATCACGATCGAACCCATCCAGGGCCTGCCGGTCCTCAAGGACCTGATCGTGGACATGGAGCCGTTCTTCGCCTCCTATCGCGAGATCATGCCGTTCCTCATGCCCTCGGGCGACGCCCCGAAGCGAGAGCGCCTTCAGTCGCCCGAGCAACGGGCGCGCTTCGAAGACACGACCAAGTGCATCTTGTGCGCCGCATGCACCACCTCGTGCCCGGTGTTCTGGACTGACGGTCAATACTTCGGCCCCGCGGCGATCGTCAACGCCCACCGCTTCATCTTCGACTCGCGCGACGATGCGGCGTGGGAGCGGTTGGAGATTCTCAACGACAGGGACGGCGTGTGGAAGTGCCGCACGACCTTTAACTGCACCGACGCCTGCCCCCGCGGCATTCAGGTCACCGAGGCCATCTCTCAGGTGAAGCGCGCGCTCGCCACCCACCGGGTCTAGCCCCCTCGGGTCTAGCCCCCGTCGGATCTAACCCGGGTCGCATCTAGCCGGGCGCGACCTTCTCCGCGGCGGCGGCGGCCGCAGCAGCCGTCGCGGCCTTCGCCGCCGCCGCGGGATCGCCCGCGCCACCAAGCTCGATGTCCGATCCCCGCGCGTAGCGGATCCAGATGCCGATGGTTGCGCCCTCCCTGCCCGACGCGTCCACCCACGCGAGTCGGAGATCGTTGTCATTCGTCTTCAGCCGACCCTGGGCGGCGAGGCTCCCGTCGCCGCGAATGAGATAGGGCTCGATCACGTCGAGAACCGTGCCGTCGGTGTCGAAGATCGCGACCATCGCGTCGGCGAGGATGGCGGTACCCGGCGCCATGGTCGCCTGGGCGAACGCCACATAGCACGACTGACCGGGACCCGGGACGAGCGGGGCGATCGGGTCGCCCTCGACCCTCAGGGCCTCGACCGCCAGCGCCTCGGCGCACCCGGGATCGATCACCGGCCCGCTCACGAGTTGCGCGCCGCGCCACGTGTCGTCGACGCTGATCCACCCAGGAATCACCTTGAGATCCTCGGCCGTGAAGCCGTCAGGGAGGGGAAGCTCGAAGGGCGCGGACTCGCCCGGTCGAATGATGATGGGCACGGCATAGCGTGAGGTCCCCAGGCCGATGACGACGCCGACGGCTCCCGTCTTCTCGGCGATCGGGGTGGCATCGGCGGGGACAGAAGCACTCGCCACGCCGCTCGGCGCGGACACGGCGTTCGGGGCAGGCACAGTGTTCGGAACGGGCGCAGTGACCGGGGCAGTGCCTCGGTACTGAACGAGCCCTCGGACGATGCCATCGCGAACGGAGATCGTCTCGGGCAGGAGCTTGACCCCGGCGCCCTGGGGCCGTTTCGGCAACTCCATTCCGTAGTACCCGTCCACGGTCGAGGCGGTCCCGCCGTAGACCTGCCGCACGGTGGGCGGCGGACCCGGAACGCCAATCAGGAGCGATTCGAACGACGGGGGCATGCTGACGGCGGAGTAGACCTCCGCCGGGTCAAAGCTCCCTCCGATGATCCACACCTCGCTGACCCCGTCGCCGGGAAGCCCGTTGACGCACGGCGCCGCCTCCCCCGTCGGGCCCACGATCGCGACCCTGAGGTCAAGGTCCCGCGTCGCGTAGTCGAAGTAGCAGCCGAGGTTCAATCCCGCGACGGGCGGGCGGTCCGCCTGGACGAGCGAGTCCAGCCCTCCCCAGAATCGCGCCCCCGCCCCCGCAAGTTCGCGATGCACGTGTGCGAGCGTCTCCCTGCCCTCTCGGATCGACAGCCAGTGATCGGGTCGGTAGCACCGCGAAACGGAAGCCTCGAAGAGGTTGCAGGGATAGGAGCGTAGGCCAAATGCCGCGAGGTTGATGTCCTCGAGCACGGTCTCCGCGGCGGGCGCGGGCGGCAAGTCACCGTAGGGGTCAGCGTGAGCGAGCGCGCACCCGGGGACGCCAGCGATCGCCACGGCCATCGTCGCCCCGAGCGCGAGGCCGCGGCGTCGCCGCGTTGTTCGCCGGTGGCTGTCCACCCCTGAACGATATCGAACGACCGTCCGGTGGCCCGGGTCCAACCGAAACTCAGTGCGCCGGGCGGACCACTCCGAGGGCGTCGTAAACGCGCTCGAGCGTGCCCTGCGCGATCATCCGTGCCTTCTCCGCGCCGTCCGCGAGGACGCTGTCGAGCTTGTCAGGAGACTCGATCCATCCGAGCGCGGCCTCGCGGATGGGCGCAAGGAACTCGACGACCACGTCGGCGAGCGCCCCCTTGAAGTCCCCGTACCCCTTACCCGCGAAGTCGTCTTCGATGTCCGAGATGGACCGCCCCGAGAGCGCGGAGTAGATGGTGAGGAGGTTCGCGAGACCCGGCTTGAGCCGCTCGTCGAAGCGGACCTCGGTCTCGGCGTCCGTGACTGCGGACCGGATGCGCTTCGAGATGACCTTCGGCTCATCCAGGATCTCGATGATTCCGCCGGGGCCGCCGGACTTCGACATCTTCGAGGACGGATCCTGCAGGTCGTAGATCTTCGCGGTCGCCTTGATGATGTGGGGCTCGGGGACGGTGAAGATGTCGCCGTAACTCGCGTTGACGCGCTGCGCGAGGTCGCGGGTCAACTCGAGGTGCTGCCGCTGATCCTCGCCGACGGGCACCGCCTCGGCGTCGTAGAGGAGGATGTCCGCCGCCATGAGCACCGGGTACGTGAAGAGGGCCACGTTCGTGCCCCGTTCCCCCTGCTTGGCGGACTTGTCCTTGAACTGGGTCATCCGGCTCGCCTCGCCGAAGCCCGTGAAGCCCCCGAGCACCCATGCGAGCTCGGCATGCTGGGGCACGTGGGACTGGACAAAGAGGAGCGAGCGCGCGGGATCGACTCCGGCCGCAAGGAACTGGGCGGCGGTCGCGCGCGTCCTCCTTCTCAGCGCCTCTGGCTCGGGGTGCTCGTTGAGCGCGTGGAGGTCGACCACGGCGTAGATCGTGTCATGGGTCTCCTGGAGCGCGACCCACTGCACCAGCGCACCGAGGTAGTTGCCGAGGTGAAGGGAGTCTGCGGTGGGCTGCATGCCGGAGAAGACGCGTGGAGACATGCCGCCCATTGTTCCAGGTCGCGGCCCTCCGACGACGCAGTTACGTGGCGTCCGCGTCGAACGGGGGCACTGCACCGGTAGCTGCCCGCGCGGAGCGCCGGCGGGCCGCCCTACCGTCGGACCGCGCCGCAGGCAAAGACGAATCGCCCTCCGCGGGTACGCCCTTGACGACGTGACGGGGATCGTACTGTCGGGGGCCCAGGGCGGCGAAGTCCACGGTGTCCCCCATCTCGTCGCGCACGGAGGCGTGCACATCGCCCAGGAGGCCGCGGAGCGTGGCCACCCACCCGAGAGACTCCCGCGTGTAGCGCGGGAGTCTCTCGGGTCCGATGACGACAACGGCAACCAAAAGCAGGATGACGAACTCCTGGCCGTTGATGTCGAGCACTCTGTCAGCCTACTTTTGGGATCCGTCGTTCCACGCGATCTTGTCGTTTGCCGTAAGCGTGACCTTGACCGTGGAGGTGGAGTTTCCGGCCTTCACCTCAAGGGTGATCACGTCGCCCGGAGCCATCGCGCGCGTCGCGACGATGAGTTCCTCTGGCATCGTGATCGGGCGCCCGTCGAACGTTAGGATGATGTCGCCCGCCTTGATTCCTGCGAGGTCGGCTGGCGATCCGGGGGCGACGCCGAGCGTGTTGGTCGCCGGGTTGTTGTCAATCACCTTGACCCCCTCGCCGTGGTACGTGCTGTCGAGCAGCACGCCGATGACGGGGAACGTGGCTTTCCCTGTGGCAATGATCTCGTCCGCCGTGCGTCGCGCCTGGTTCGAGGGGATCGCGAAGCCAAGACCGACGGTGCCGGACCCGGACTGCTGGCTCGCGCCGGGAAGCGCCGCGGTGGCGGAGTTGATCCCGATGACCTCGCCGGATGCGTTGAGCAGCGGGCCTCCCGAGTTGCCGGGGTTGATCGCCGCGTCCGTCTGGATCGCGTCGATGAACGCGACACTTGAACTCGTGTCGCCCGCCGTAACCGGGCGGTGGAGCGAACTCACGATCCCCAGCGTCACCGTGGAGTCGAGTCCGAGCGGGGAACCGATGGCAATCGCCTCGTCACCAACCCGAACCCCGTTGGAGTCCGCGAGCACGAGTGGCGTGAGCCCCGTCTTGTCCACCTTGAGCACTGCGAGGTCGTAGTCGCTCGTCGTGCCCACAATGGTTGCTGGCGACACCGTGCCGTCGGAGAACCGAACATTGATCTCTCCGTCGCTCGGGGCGACCACGTGGTCGTTGGTCAGGATGTAGCCGTCTGCCCTAATGACGAAGCCGGACCCCGTGTCAACGAGCGTCCCTCCGGACGAGGCCTCAATCCGGACGACGGACGGAAGCGCCGCCGCGACGACGTCGGTGACGGAGCCGGCTTGCGCCGCGGGCGCGTCCACGTTCACGGCGGCGTGCGGAAGGCTGTCCGTCACCGCCGAATCGCCGTGCGAGGCGATGGCATAGCCACCCACCCCTCCCGCAGCGCCAAACACGAGCGCGAGCAGTGACACGACCATCACCCACATCGGGCCGAGTCCCGTGCGTGTGGGCGCCGGGCCGCGCCCGGAACTGTCGGTCTCGAGCGTAGGTACGATCACGGGCTCGTCGAGCTTGTCGGCCGGCTTCGACCGCGGTGGCATGGACAACGGTGCCTCAGCCGCGACCGCGCGGGGTGCCCCGCTAGCCGGGTTGCTCGGGTCAGCGAACAGCCCTTCTTCTTCCTTCATGGTTAACCTCCCGTTACTGCATCAGCGACGGCCCGAAGGCCATCCCCCAGGCGTTCCAATACGCCCGGTTCGTTTCCGTTGGGGAATTGACTCGCAACGGACTGGAGTACGTCGAGCGAGCAGGTGCAGCCGAGACCGACCACCACTCCTCCGGCATCCCACACCACCTGCGTGGGATGATCCGACACGACATAGACCTCGCGGCCCGCTACGCCACCCATCGGGAATTCGCTGCTGAAACCCGCGGGAAGTGTTCCTTTCTGCTCGATCACCGTGATCGAGTCATTGCCGGCGAGGACGCGAGCGACAAGCACCGTCGTTCCGTCCGCCGTGTGAATGACCGAGGCGTCGATCGGGATCACCGTCGACGTGTCCCACGCCGGGTGAACCCAGGACACGAGGGAGCCCTCGAGTCGCATGCGCGGCGCGCCCATGAGTTGGACGCTCGATGCCGTCGCCGCATCGGGTAGTTTGGCGACCTGAAGCCCGACCTCGGGAGGCGCCCCGAGTTTCCACAGGATCCCCAGGAAGAGCGCGCCGCCCGCGAAGAGCGAGACCCCTATGACCGCCGCGCTCACCACCCTGCCGCTGGCCGCCCGCACGTGCCGCTTCGGCTCGTCGCGCGCAATCTCCGCGATGCGGTCGCGATCAAGCAGGTGGCTCGTGAAAGACATGTCAACGCCGTTGCCCGACGTCTGCAGGGCGATCCGGTCGTTCCGAAGGGCTTCCCACCTGGCGGCGCACTCCGTGCATTCGCCCACGTGGGCCATCGCGACGTAGGCGTCCTCGCGGCTCAAACGTCCGTCGACCAGAGCGTAGAGCCGTTTGCCGAGGTGGCGCGTGGTCACGCCCCCCCTTCCTCCGGCGCCCGGTGGGCGAGAGTCTCCCGCAGGCGTGCCCGCGCGCGAGACAGGCGCGAGCGCACCGTCCCCATCTTGATTCCCAGGGTGGCCGCGATCTCCTCGTAGGAGAGCCCCTCGATATCGCTCAGGACCACCGCCGCGCGGTACTCGGGCGGCAGTTCCGCGAGGGCATCGAGTATGTCGGGCCCCAGATGCACCATCTCGAAGGCATCTTCAGGCTGGCCGCTACGCTCATGCCGGTCGAAGCTGTCGGCTGTCGCGACCGCGCCGTCGTCGTCACCCATCCAGTCGAACCGGATGCGCTTGCGTCGGCGCACTCGGTCGAGGAAGAGGTTGGTGGTGATGCGGTGGAGCCATCCCTCGAACGTCCCCGGCTTGTACTGGGAGAGCGAGTTGAAGACGCGGACGAACACATCCTGCGTGAGGTCCTCCGCGTCGTGCGGGTTACCCGTGAGGTGAAGCGCGAGGCGGTACACACGCGCCGAGTGGTCGCGGACTATGCCTTCCCACGTAAGGTCGGGGGCGGTGGGCGCGAAGGTCGCTTCGGTTTCGACGAGTATCGCGGCGCCGGGGCGTAGCGGGACGGGCGGGTGGGTCACCGCAGCACCTCCTCAGGTGGGTAACGACCTGCGTCCCCACCATGTTCCCACGGTGGCGCCGATACGATGAACTCCAGGAGGGCCATGACACACGAAGCGCTAGCCAACTGGGCGTACTGCGAGGACTTCGTTCCCGAGGACGAGGTACTTCGGCGCGCACGCGACGTCGCGGGGGCCCTCGGGTGCATTCCCGTGATGCCGGGCGCGGGCGCGGTCCTCACGGCGATGGCGCTCGCCATCCAGGCGAGGACGGTCGCAGAGATCGGGACCGGGGCGGGGGTGTCGGCCGTCTACCTCCTTAGAGGGATGCATGCGGACGGCATCCTGACGAGCATTGACGTCGAGCCGGAGAATCAGAAGGCGGCGCGGCAGGCCATCGCCGCGGCCGGCTTCCCGCCGGAGAGGGTTCGCATGATCTCCGGTGCGGCGCTCGACGTCCTGCCGAGGCTGACGGACGGCGGATACGACTTCGTGCTCATCGACGCGGTCAAGTCCGAATACCCGGCGTACCTCGAGCACGCGCTGAGGATCGTCCGCGCGGGAGGCGTGATCGCCATCGACAACGCCCTCTGGCACTCGAAGGTCGCGGATCCCGCGCAACGCGACCACAACACCACGGCGGTGCGAGAGACGCTCAAGGCCGTGCGCGCGAGCGAAGAACTCACGCCCGTTCTCCTGCCCTCGGGGGACGGCCTGCTCATCGCTATTCGGCGGTGACTCCGCCGCGACCTACCAGGCTGCGGGCTGCGAGACTGCGGGCTAGGAGACTGCGGGCTAGGAGACTGCGGGCTACGAGACTGCGGGCTACGAGACTGCGGCCTGGAGGGTGTCGCCGAGCTGCCTGACCTCGTCGGCGCTCATCTCGACCACGAGGCGACCGCCTCCCTCGAGCGGCAAGCGCAGGATAAAGCCGCGTCCCTCCTTGACGACCTCCATGGGGCCGTCGCCGGTGCGGGGCTTCATAGCAGCCATGGGGTGCTCTTCTCCTCGAATTCGCAACACCGCAGCGCGCGGCGCATCCCATTCTAGCGGGACATTCGGGCGCGTAGAAATGCGGTCCCCTTCGCCTACCCCGTCTGCGAGTGGTAGGACGTCGCGAGCACGACGGCCTCTACTGGATCGTCCGTGATGGTCACGAGGTCGAGGTCGGCGGCGGCGATCTTTCCGTCCTTCGCGACCGTGTCCCGCAGCCAGGCGAGGAGCGGGGCCCAGTAACCGCTGCCGACCAGGACAATCGGAAAGTCACGGACGGTGTCCGTCTGGACCAGGGTCAGGGATTCGAAGAGCTCATCGAGCGTGCCGAAGCCCCCCGGAAGCACGATGAACCCCTGTGCATACTTGAGAAACATCGTCTTGCGCACGAAGAAGTAACGGAAGTTGATGCCCAGGTTGACGTAGTCGTTGAGCGCCTGTTCGTGGGGCAACTCGATGCCAAGTCCGACGGAGACGCCGCCAGCCAGGGAGGCGCCCTTGTTGACGGCCTCCATCGTTCCGGGGCCTCCGCCGGTGATCGCGGCGAATCCGGCCTCGGCGAGGAGCCTCCCCATCGTCTCTGCCATCGCGTACTCGGGCGTCCCTGCCTTCGAGCGCGCCGATCCAAAGACGCACACCGCGCGGCTAAGGTGAGAAAGCGCCCCGAATCCCTCGACGAACTCGCTCTGGATTCGAAGAACCCGCCACGGGTCCTGGTCGAGCCACTCGTTGCCCGCGCCCTCCCTCAGGAACTCCGCGGACGTGCTGACGCGAGGCACCTGCGTCCCACGCATCAGCACCTGGCCGCGCCGATACCCCGGCGCCCCGACTTTGTTCACCCGTGCAGCCATGCCGCCAACCCCTCCCGAACCATGGTGATCTGTTCAACGGCGACACGTTCGTCGTCGGCGTGGGCTAGTTCGGGATCCCCTGGCCCGTAGTTGACCGCAGGAATCCCGAGCGAGCCGAACCTGGCGACGTCGGTCCAACCGAACTTGGCCTTGGGCGCCGGCGCGCCGGTCGCGGCGACCGCCTCGACGAATGACCGGGCGATTGGCGCATCGAGTCCGGGTCGGCACGCCTCGCCGTGGTCGGTGACGGCGATCTCGAGTCCGGGAACGCCCGCCGACTCGAGCACCTTCCTCACCACCGCGAGCGCGGCGTCGCGCGTCTTGTCGGGTGCGTACCGGTAGTTGACCGTCACAAGGCACTCGGCCGGGATCATGTTGTTCGCGATCCCCCCCGCGATCCGCACCGCGTTCATCCCCTCGCGGTAGGCGAGCCCGTCGACGGCGACCGTCTTGGGACGATACGCGGCGAGGGCGGCGAGGAGCGGCGCTGCGCCGTGGATGGCGTTGGTCCCCTTCCACGCCCGCGCCGAGTGCGCGGCCACCCCGGGAATGCGCGCCTCCACGCGAAGCGTCCCATTGCAGCCCCCCTCTATCCCGGCCGACGTTGGCTCGCCGAGCACCGCGAAGTCGACGGCCAGAAGGTCGGGACGGTGGAGCGCGAGGCGGCCGAGCCCGTTGAGGCTGGCGTCCACCTCCTCATGGTCATAGAAGATCCACGTGACATCGCGGCTCGGCTCCGCGAGCTGAGCGGCGAGCGACAGGAGCACGGCGACCCCCGCCTTCATGTCGACGGCGCCGCGCCCCCACAGCACCCCGCCCTCGAGCCTCCCCGGCACGTTTCCGCGGATGGGGACAGTGTCGAGGTGGCCGACGATGGCGACGCGCTCGCCCCGGCCGAGGTCGGTCCGTGCCACGACGGCGTCGCCGTCCCGGATGACCTCGAGATGGCCGGCGGAGCGCAGCGCAACCTCCACGGCGTCCGCGATCGCCCGCTCGTCGCCGCTCACCGACTCGAGGTTGATCAACTCCAGCGCCAGTTCCTCGACGGGCGCCGCGAGATCGAATGTCATGAGGCCAGCGTAGTCAGGCCCGGGAATACGCGCCGCCCTAGTGCGGACGGCGGGCGTCGGCGGGGTCCGGGACGCCCGCCCACTTCCACACCCACCACGCGATCACTGATCCCACGACCATGCACGCGATCTCGAAGAAGTAGGGGATGAGCCCGCTCCAGAGTTCGGTCCGTGGCGCCTTGACCGCCCAGAGCACCAGCCTTACTCCGAGGGTGCCGACCACGAGCACGATCCCCACCGTGACACCCCCGGCGATGCGTCGCCGCTTCGCTCGAAAGGCGGGGACGAACAGCGTCAACTCCGGGTCGGCCTTCACGTCGCTCGGGCGTGAGAACTCCGTTCTCGGCACCTGGTCACGACGAAACCTCTCCGCCTCGTCGAACGACTCCCCCCACTCCCCCCTTCGTCCTTCCCCATCCGCCGAGGTCACTCCTTGCCGTGCGCCCAGCGCCAAGTCCGCCACATGACCGCGAGCGCGATGAGGCCGCCGAGCGCGAGGGCGGCGAAGGAACCCACGCGCCCAAACTGGGACGTGGGGGCGAGCAGGATGGGGAGGAACCAGGCTGCGGTGAGGATGAAGGCCCCGGTGACCGCCCATGCGATCGTCTCCCTCCACCGCCGTCGCCGGCGCAGAATTCGCGTGAACTCGGGCTCGTCACTCGGCGCGGGTGCTGCCGCCATCGAACTGCCGAATCCCACCCACGGGGCCTCGTTGCGCACGTAGGTGGGGACCCGTTGGTCCTCTTCCGGCATGAGATACCGGTCCCCGCCGATGGGCTCGATGGCCCCCCATTCGGTCTCCGGTTCGGGCGGCATGGCGTATCGATCCTGCTGGACTTGCTCGTCCGCGTGAGGGTCGGGCTCCGCCGGGTGTGCGCCATCGTCGCGTTGTTCGAGCCCCGGCACGGAGAAGTCGTCGTCCATGGAGCCAGGCTACGCTGAGCCTGCTCTACCACACCAAGGCGCCCCCGTAGGCTAAGGGCATGACACGGACGGCGTATGGAATCGGTCTGGCGACGACGGCCGAGGATGGAACGATCCTCGACACCTGGTATCCCCGGCCCATGCTCGGCGAGCCGGCTGCCGGGGCTAAGGTTCCTGCTGAGCTCCGGGCAGGCGAGCGGATCGACGCGCTCCGGGGGGTGAGCCTCCGCGCGATCATGACCCGTATCGACTGCGACGCCCCGCCCGCCGACGTTCCCGACGCCTACCTTCGCCTTCATTTGCTCTCGCATCGCCTGGTCCTCCCCCACGGGATCAACCTGACGGGCGTCTTCGGAGTCCTCGCCAACGTCGCATGGACCTCGCGGGGCCCCTGCGCGGTCGCATCGATCGAACAGGTCCGGCTACGCTGCGCCGCCGAGGGTATCCACCTCGCGGTGCACTCGGTCGACAAGTTCCCGCGCATGGTGGACTACGTCGTCCCGTCCGGCGTGAGGATCGCAGACGCCGACCGGGTGCGCCTGGGCGCCTACCTGGCCGAGGGCACGACGATCATGCACGAGGGCTTCGTCAACTACAACGCGGGCACCCTGGGCACGAGCATGATCGAGGGGCGCGTGTCGTCCGGTGTCGTCATCGGCGACGGGTCGGATGTCGGCGGGGGCGCCTCGATCATGGGCACCCTCTCGGGTGGCGGCAAGGAGGTCGTCTCGCTCGGGCGTCGCTCGCTGCTCGGTGCGAACTCCGGCCTCGGGATCCCGCTCGGGGATGACTGCGTCGTCGAGGCGGGCCTGTACCTCACGGCGGGAGCCAAGGTGCTCCTTGTGGGTCAGGCGGGGGACGACGGCGCTCCCGTCGTCGCGAAGGCGCGCGACCTCGCGGGCCAGGATGGCTTGCTGTTCCGCCGCAACTCCATGACCGGCGCCATTGAGGCGGTTCGACGCGAAGGCTCGGGCATCACCCTCAATTCCGCCTTGCACCGCAACTGATGGCCCGTCGGAGGCGCAGGAGACCCCTCGCCGGCTGTGCGGCCCTACTGCTCTTCGCGGCGGCGGCGACCTTCGCGGTCATCGAGGGGCCGAAGTTGTACCACCGCTACGGAGACGGCGTGTTCTCCTCGTCGAGGTGCACGGTCACGATCGACGGCGCTTCGTCGACGCTCACGGCCGAGCAGGCAGACAACGCGGCGCTCATCGCCGCGACCGCACTTCAGCGCTCGCTCCCCGCCCACGCGGTGACCGTGGCGCTCGCGGCGGCAATTCAGGAGTCCGACCTCAGGAACCTCGACTACGGCGACCGGGACTCGGTTGGGCTCTTCCAGCAGCGGCCGTCACAGGGATGGGGAACGGTCGAGCAAATTCGGGACCCGCGCTTCGCCACGAACGCTTTCTACGACCACCTGGAAAAGGTAACCGGGTGGCAGCAGCTCCCGGTGACGGAGGCCGCCCAGGCGGTTCAGAGGTCCGGATATCCCCTCGCGTACGCCGATCACGAGGCCGACGCGCGGCTGTGGGCGCGCGCGCTCACGGGCGAGGTCCCCTTCGGAGCCGTCACCTGCACGCTCCCTTCCGCGAAGGCCGATCCCTCGGCAGTGCAGTCCTTCGCGGAGCGCATTTCCGGAGACTTCGGCTCCCGCGTCGCCGTCACGATCGAACCGGGGTCCGACGGCGCCGCCGCGGTGCGGGTCTCCTCGGGCGAGCAGCCGGTGCTAGAGGCCGCTGCAACATGGTCCATCGCGGTTGCGTCCGGATGGCCCGTGGCCGACGTCACGCTGTGCGATCGCCGGTGGACTCGCGCGAACAAGACGTGGTCACTGTTCGCCCTGGCGGCGCCTTGCACCCCCGCCGTCGTCGTCAACTTTCCGACGGGATGATCAGTAGGCGCGGAGTCAACGCGGCGGAAACCCTGCGCGGTGGAAACCCTATGCGGCGGGGACCGACGCGTATTGAGCGGACCGCGTTCCGCCAATGGATCCTCGCCGATGGACCTTGAAGTCGCCGCGAACGAGCGTTGCCACCCCCTCGGCGAGATCCGGCGAGCCGTCCTCCCCGCTCCGTGCACCCACCGTCTCATCCCACGTGGCGTGAACGCAGGTGTTGTAGCGCATCTGAAGTTGAACGTGTTGGATCGCCCGTGTGGCCGGGATATCCGCGTCGTCGGACCCGACGACGGGCCGCAACTCGATGCGCCAGGAACTACCCTCGGGCGAGTGCTCGGTGACGCAGACCGCGCACGAGGCGCCCTCGCCTCCGGGATCCGAAATGGTCAGGAGGCGGTCGCCCCGGGCCATCTCAAGATTCGCGGCATGCTCTACGACGACGATGGCGCTTCCAAAGGCGGTGCGCAGCCGGGCCGCCTCACACCGAGCCCAGGCCACTTGATACTCTCGACGGAAATCAATGGACATCGCGGCTCCCGAAGTACCCCCTGCCCGCCACATTAGGCCCCAGGATCGGGGCGCGCGAGGCGAGGTGCTGAGAGATGCCTCACACCCCCAGGCGGGCCGACGGGTAGGGAGCCCTCTATGACTAGGGGCGCTCTTCCATCGGAACGTAGGCGCGCTCCGACTCTCCGATGTAGACCTGGCGGGGACGACCGATCTTCGTCTGCGGATCGCGAACCATCTCGCGCCAGTGAGCGATCCAGCCCGGCACGCGACCCAGGGCGAAGAGCGGCGTGAACATGCCCGTCGGGAACCCCATGGCCTTGTATATCAGGCCCGTGTAGAAGTCCACGTTCGGATAGAGCTTGCGTTCGATGAAGTAGTCATCGCTGAGCGCGATTTCCTCGAGGCGCTTGGCCATGTCGAACAACTCGGCATTCCCGCCAAGAGCCACGAGTACCTCGTCCGCGAGCCCCTTGACCACGGCCCCGCGGGGGTCGTAGCTCTTGTAGACGCGGTGCCCGAAGCCCATGAGGCGGGCGCCCTCGGAGCGGTCCTTCACCTTTGCCACGAACTGCTCGATGCTGTCGCCGGACTCCTTGATTTCGTCGAACATGCGCAGTGCGGCCTCGTTGGCGCCGCCATGGAGGGGTCCGGAGAGCGCCCCCACTCCCGCGGAGATTGATGCATAGATGTTCGCGTGGCTCGATCCGACGATGCGCACCGTGGACGTGGAGCAGTTCTGCTCGTGATCGGCGTGGAGGATGAGCAGGAGATCCATCGCCCGCCGGATGATGGGGTTGGCCTCGTACGGGGCGTCCGAGGGCGCGAAGGTCAGGCGCAGGAACTCCTCGACGTAGTCGGTGCCCCCCTTCTTCGGATCGATGAAGTCGCCGCCAACGGAGCGGCGCTGCAGGTAGGCGATCACCGTCGCGGTCTTCGCGAGCAGCAGGACCGTAGCCAGCTCCACCTCGTATTCGCCGCGCCCGGTGCTGTCAGGGTAGAACGCGGCGAGAGCGGAGATCGCCCCCGAGAGAACGGCCATGGGGTGCGCGTCGCGCGGAAATGCCTCAAGGAAGGCCTTGATGCCATCGTGGACCTGCATGTGGCGGGCGACGCGGTTCTCGATGGCGTTGAGAAGGTCGGCGCTGGGCAACGAGCCGTGGATGAGAAGGTGGGCCACCTCGAGGAAGGTCGACTGCCCCGCCAACTGGTCGATCGGGTAACCGCGATAGCGCAGGATTCCGTCGTCGCCGTCGATGTAGGTGATCGCCGAGGAACATGACGCGGTGTTCACGAATCCCGGGTCGATGGTGACGAGTCCGGTGTCTCGCAGGAGGGTCGCGATGGAGAGGCCATCGTTCCCGACGGTGGCGCGCTCGATCGGGAGTTCGCGGGTCTTGCCGTCAACGGTGAGCCGAACGTCTCCTACGTGTGCCATGCGTCCTCCGAGGTCTTGAGGGGCCGTAGACCATGTTGTGGCATTCTAGCGGGACGGCGCGAGGCGCCGCACCGCAGTGGCGATCCGTTCATCCGTGGCCGTGAAGGCGAGCCTGACGTGGCGGCCCCCTGCGGCTCCGTAGAAGACGCCGGGGGCGGCGAGGATGCCCCTCTCGGCCAACCACTCGATCGTGAGCCAGCTGTCCGCGCCGCGCGTCGCCCACAGGTAGAGGCCGGCGTCCGATCCGTCGACGGAAAATCCCGCGCCGAGTAGCGCTGGCAGGAGCGCATCCCGCCGCCGCCCGTATGTGGCGCGTTGCTTGGCTACGTGGGCGTCTTCGCCGATCGCGACGGCCATCGCCGCTTGTACCGGGGCGGGCACCATCATCCCGAGGTGCTTCCGGACGTCAAGGAGCCCCCGTATCAGTTCGCGGTCCCCGGCGGCGAAGGCGGCGCGGTACCCCGCCAGGTTGGACTGCTTTGAGAGCGAGTACGCGGCGAGGAGTCCCTCGTGGGAGCCGCCGCAGACAGCAGGATCCAGGAGCGAAGGGACGCCCCCGCTCGCGTACGGCTCGACCCACGCGAGCTCCGCGTAGCACTCATCGGAGGCGACCACCGCGCCGATCCTCCTGGCCTCCGCGACCACCGTCGCAAGTTCGTCTCGGGAGCGCACCGCGCCCGTCGGATTCGAGGGCGAATTCACCCAGACCAGCGCGACGTCCGTGTTTCCCGCCCATGCCTCGATGCCGTCGGCAGGAATCGTCGTTGCGCCGACAAGGCGCGCGCCGACGTCGTAGGTCGGGTAGGCGACTTCTGGGATGACGACGACATCTCCGGCGCCGAGGCCCAGAAGCGCGGGAAGGAGGGCGACGAACTCCTTCGACCCGATGGTGGGGAGGATCGCGCCCGAATCAAGGCCGGGAACTCCGCGCCGGCGCTCGAACCACGCGGCGATCGCCTCGCGGAGGTCCGGGCGTCCCTGGGTTGTGGGGTATCCCGGCGCATTGGCCGCGGAGGCGAGCGCCGCCTGGATCACTTCGGGGGTGGGATCCACGGGGGTCCCGACCGAGAGATCAACGATCCCGTCGGGATGCGAGGACGCCCTCGCGCGGTACGACTCCAGGGAGTCCCAGGGGAAGTCCGGAAGCGCGCCCGGATTCAGGCCCACGTTTGCCTCGGGCTGCCACCGGTCGCCATCGCGCTACCCAGCGTTCTGCGGAGGAAGCGCCTTGATGATGTCGTGATCATGCTTGATCAGGCCCATCTTCGCCGCACCCCCGGGGGATCCGATAACGGAGAAGAACTCGACGTTCGCGGCGTAGTACTCCGACCACTTGTCGGGGACATCGTCCTCGTAGAAGATCGCCTCCACGGGACAGACGGGCTCGCAGGCCCCGCAATCGACACATTCGTCGGGGTGGATGTAGAGCATCCGTTCGCCCTCGTAGATACAGTCAACGGGGCATTCGTCGATGCACGCCTTGTCCTTGACGTCGACGCAGGGCAGTGCGATCACGTACGTCACGGCAACTCCTTGGGCGAGGGTTTGATCGGGGCTTCATCATATCGCCAGGCATAACCGCTCCCCGGCGGCCTACTCCCCAGGGCCCCGCTCACGAGGGCCCCACTCACGAGGGCCCCGCTCACTAGGATCGTGCATCCAGGCGGAGGGCAGGAAGGCGACGGCCACGATCGCGAGCGCCCCACCCGCGAAGAGGGCGCGGCCGAGCGCGTCGTCGAGGATGACGACCGAGTCGCCAGGGCCGTGGAGCGCGAAGAGCAGGAAGACGGTGAGGAACCACGCGGAGGCGTACACCGTGAGCCCCAGCCACGAGCGTGACGCACGCGCGAACATTGCCGAGGCCAGAACGAGGGCAACGACGAGGACCGAACCCCAGTAAGGGTGAAATCGGTGTTCCACCGCTCCGACGACCCCGGTGAGGAAGCCAACGAAGGTGAGCCCGGCGAAAGCGAGGGTCGAACGAATCATGCGGTCCACCCTACGTCGCGGGCAAGGTCCCTGGGTCACCCCGCAGACGGGTGAAGAGACGAACGCGAACCCTCGCCGTAGGCCCAATCGAGCGCCTGCTTCAGGATCGTCAACGTCTCCGTATCGCTCGCGACGACGGATGCTCCGGACGTCGCGATGGACGTCGCCGTCAGCGTGCCGACGCCGGGGGCGAGCGCGGGGTTGATGGTGACGATGAAGGTGACCCGAAGAGTCTCCCCGACGGCAAGATCGACACCGTCAAACGCCGAGACGACCACTCCGGGTGAATGCGCGCCCAGGCGGACCCCGACCGCCGAGCCACCGCTCGTCCCGTCACCGAAGACCGAGCCGACCCGCGATGCGAAACTCCGGACGGCGACCTCGGATCCGGGGCGGTAGCTCAGTGCAGCCGGAAGCGACTCCGCGAGGGTCACTCCCGTGAGCGGTGAGCCGCCGATGTTGGTGACGGCAACGGCCAATAGGGTGGTCTCTCCGGGAAGAACCTCCGAGGGAAGTGCCGACGCGGTGACGGCGAGGGCCCCCGGTGAGGCCACTGACGGTCCAGCCGTCGCGGGCGCAGCCATGACTACGGCTGCGCCAGCGACGACCGCGCTCAGCCCGACGACCCAGGTGAAACGAGTCCCGCGGGCCCGGCTAGCGCTGACCATCATCGATTCCCTCTGGTGCCTGGTACTAGTCGTCGGTGTTGACGTGGCGACGGAGCAACATCAATCCGAGGCCACCAAGGGTTAGCGAGAGCGCCAGAGCGACGCCGCCCGTCGTTCCACCGGCGCCCGTTGCGGCGAGGGTGACCTCGGTCAACGTCGGGGTGGGGGTTTCGGTCGACGAGACGCCGAGCGTGACGTCCTGCAGGCACTCGCCGTCGACGACGGTGTAGCCCTCGGGAACGGTCGCCTGGACGCCCTGAATGTTTGGGCAGACGTCCACCGGCGGCGACGTCGTCGTCGTACTGGTCGTCGTGGTGGTCGTCGTCGACGGGTCCGGGATGTAGCAGTACCCATCGGAGTTGACCAGGTAGTCGCCCAGCGTTTCCTGCACGCCCTCGATGTTCGGGCACAGGTCCACCGGCGGC
>JADGOS010000123.1 GCA_017882825.1 Demequinaceae bacterium
CGCTACGAGCGCGGGGCGACGTCCACGAAGTTCACGTGGACGTCCTCGCGCGCGATCGCGTCGATGACGGTGCGGATGGCCTCGGCCGTGCGGCCGTGGCGTCCGATGACGCGCGGCAGGTCGTCGGGGTGGACCACCACGTTGAGTTGCGGTCCGCGCCTGCCGGGGCGCTTGGTGACGCGAACGTCGTCCGGGTTGCGGACGATCGACTTGACCAGGAAGTCCACCGCGTCGAGGATCACGGGCTACTTCTCCTCGTCGATGATGCCCTCGACCTTGTCGTCGGCGTCGGACGGGTCGCCCTCGGCGACCTCGATCTCGACCTCGGCGCCCTCGTCGGACGGAACCTCGTGCGACTCGTCGGCGATGGGGCCTTCGATGACCTCAACTGCGGTCTCCGCAGCGGCGGTCTCCGTAGCGGCGGCTGCTTCCGCGACGGCGGCTGCTTCCGCGGCGGCGGCCGCCTCTGCGGCGGCTTCCGCGGCGGCGGTAGCGGCCTTCGCGTCTTCCTCGGCCTTTGCCTTCACTGCGTCCTCCGTTGCCTTGGCCTTGGTGGCCTTCGCCTTCTCGGCGGCGCCCGCCGCGGCCTTGATCTTCTCGTCGGGGGCGACCTTGGCGATCTGGGGCTTGACGGTGTTGGTCGCGCCCTTCTCGGCGGTGAAGATGCCCCAGTCGCCGGTGAGCTTCAGGAGCGCGGCGACCTGCGGGGTCGGCTGGGCGCCGACGCCGAGCCAGTACTGCGCGCGCTCGGAGTTGATGACGATGACCGAGGGCTCCTCGGTGGGGTGGTACTTCCCGATCTCTTCGATGGCGCGACCGTCACGACGGGAGCGCGAGTCCATGACGACGACGCGGTAGAAAGGGGCGTGCTTCTTGCCGAAGCGCTTGAGGCGGATCTTGACAGCCACGTGTATCTCCTGGGATTCGGTGTGAGTCAGTCCCGGTTACCCGCGAAGCGGGGGCGGTCCGACAAGACGAATAGCGACGCGGAGGGAACCGGGTTCGCCAGGTGCAAGTGTGCCAGACGTACGGGGGGGCGGCAAACCTCGGCTAGGGAACGTACTGGACGGCGAGTTCCGTGACGACTCCGCCGTTGACGTAGATCCATGCGGGGTAAGGGGCGGTGGTGGGCAGGCTACCCCCCGGATTCGCGATGACCTGGGACAGAGTGATGACGCCGGCGTCGGCGCCCGCCTGCTTCGCCGGGATGTCCCCCGCGACGGTCACCAGCCGGACGGTCGTGTTGTCGTTGGTGATGTAGAAGTCGTAGACGTCCTCGAACCCGTGGGCGAGGCCCACCTCCTTCGCCTTGGCCCCGGTCCACCAGCAGGCCATGTCAAAGGCGATCTGGGACGTCGACCACGCCTCCGCGAAGCCGAACCACACGCCGTCGGGCAGGCCCGTTGCTCCGGGCGTGCATCCGGACCCCTGCGCATCGGTAGCCGGGTTCGTCGTCCACTCGTCCCCGAAGACGTACACGTGGGCGGGTGCCGTCGTGGTCGTCGTGGTCGTCGCGGTGGCGGCGTTCGTCGCGCCTGGCGTGGCGGTCGCCGTGGGCAAGCCGGAATCCGTCACCGTCGACGTCGTGCCCGGGCTGCAGGACGCGGCCATCAAGGCCAGCGTGATCGCTCCGGCGATCCCTGTCCACGTGCGACGCGCCGAGTGCCTTGTCATCGTCACTAGTCCTCCTTCGTCGGGGAAGACTCCGAGGAGGGCGGCACCCGTTGTGGTCGACTCGTGCCATCGCTTCCCCAGGCGAGCCAAGTCCCGCCCTACCCCGAAGACGACGCTAGCACCGCTCCCGACGAGGGCGTAAGGCCCAGGGGAAGAGTCCTAGATCCCGGCCTTCGCCATCGCGCCCTGGACGGACGCGAGGAATCCCTGGCTCGTGTACGAGGCCCCGGAGACATACGAGACGTTGTAACTCTGGGCCTTCAGGACGCGCTGTTGCAAAGTCGGCACGGCGCTCGCGTTGATGCGCTGGGACGTCCGGTCGCCATAGCCGATGGTAAGCGGCTGAACCCTCGTGATCTTGCCGTTGGTGATCACCAGTTGAACCTGCATATTGCCGTAGGCCGTGCTCACGGACGGACCCACGAAGGTTCCCGTCGGGCCGGCTGGCGCTGGTGCCGGCGCGGGCGGCGGTGCTGTCGTCGTCTTCGTGGTGGTCGGCGCCTTCGTCTTCGTGGTGGTCGGCGCCGTCGTGGTGGTTGTCGGCGCCGTCGTGGTGGTTGTCGGCGCCGTCGTCGTCGCCGACGAGGGCGCCGGGGCGGGCGTCGGCCCGCCAGACGTCGGCGACGCGTTCGGGCCCGTCGAAACCTGACCGCTCGCCGGGTCGGCAAGCGCGAGCGTCGGAACGGGGAGGCTCCCCACCCGCCACCCTGCCGCGAGCATCACGGCGGATGCTCCCGCGACGAAGACTATTCGTGAACCCTTCACCAATGACCTCCTACCACGCGAATTCTTCGGCGTGGATCGCCTCTTCTGGGACACCGTGGTGACGGGCATCCGCCTTGACTCGCGCGGACCACTTCTCGGGCCCGCACACGAACACATCGCACGTCGACAACCTGGGGATGATCTGGGACAGCGACTGGGGGCCGTCGGGGGTCGACCAACCCTTCCCTCGCGGCCCTATGACCTCGTAGAGCGTGGCGCCCTGCGTGACGGCGAGTTGCCGGATTTCGTCGAGCAGCGGGGCCTCGAGGTACGTGCTCGCTCGCAGGATCACCGTGCACTCGCCGCGCTGAGCGCGCTTGTCCTCGAGCATCGCGCGCAGAGGGGTGATGCCGACGCCCGCGCCGATGAGCACGACCCCGCGTCCCACGCGGGAGTCGTGGTGGAACCGCCCGAGGGGCCCCTCCGCGACCACCCTCACGCCCGGGCGCAACCTCCGCAGCGCCAGGGAGTCGTCGCCGAGCGGCTTGACGGTGATCCGAAGCGAGCGCCCGTCCGGGGCGGCGGAGAGCGAGTAGGGGTGCGCCGTCGCCCACAACTCGGGCGTGAGGAACCTCCAGATGAAGAACTGCCCGGCGTGCGCGTTCCAGTAGTGGAGGTTGCGCCCGCCGACGGTCACGGAGACGGTGCCGTCGTCGTGGCGCTCCACGCGCATGACGCGCAGGCGGTGCCGCGCGGCGCGGTAGAGGGGCATCCACATGCGCCAGATCACCAGCGATCCAACGGCGATGACGTAGAGGGCGATCCAGAAGACCTTCGCGGGGGTGCTCGAGGAGAAGGTCGAGCCGACGCCGAACTGGTGAGGCACGGCGAGCGCGATGGCCGCGTAGGTGAAGAGGTGGATCGCGTGCCACGTCTCGTACGGCCAGCGCCGACGGACGGCGGCGACGGAAGTTACGCCGACGATGAGGAGCAGCGCGAGCGAGAGGATGGACAGCGCGATGTCGCGGCTGTGCGCCAGGTACCACGCTGTCTGGTCGAGGATGCCCCGGCTGGCAAGCGAGCCCTGACCAACCACGAGCAGGGCGGCGTGGGCGACGAGGAGGTAGAAGACCGGCTCGCCGAGCGAGCCGTGGATCTTGAGCGCCTTGTCGTGGCCAAGGGCACGTTCAATCCAGGGCGCGCGGGACGCGAGCCCCATCTGGAACAGGATGAGCGCAGTGGCGACGAGCCCGGTAAACCGACCCAAGGCGTTGACCGCGTCGACGGGAGCCGTCCACGCCATCGCGCCGCTCGCGAAGAAGAAGGCGACCCCGGCCACGGTGACGAGCCAGGCGGCGCCCAGCAGGGAGTCCCGCCACAAGGAGAGTTGACGGGCGCGGCGCCCGCGTTCGGCGTGCTCGGCGAAGCCGAGGCGGCGTTCCATCTCGCGGGCCCCCAAAGAAGTCGTCGTCATGGTCCCAGTGTTCCGGGGCGATTCTGAGAACCTTCTCAGGCGGTGCCGGGCCACCCCGGGCTCGCGAGGACGGGGACCCCCGCCACGCGGTCTCCACCCGCCGGCGGGCGCGGAATGCACAGAACTTCCATGCCACACCGCTGAGCCGCGACGGCCACGTCCGCGCCCCCCGCGACGATCGCCGTCGCCCACGCATCGCACTCCACGAGGTCCGTCCCCATCACGCTCGCCTGCACGAACGCCGACTCCCTGAGCCCCGTCGCCGGATTCCAGATGTGCTCGCCGTGCTGCGCCGTACCGGAGGTCGCCAGCGCGCGGAACGGCGCGTCCATGCCGCCTCCCATGGCGACCACGCCGAGCGTCGGTCCACCCTGCGGGTCGTCCGAGTCGCGGGGATCCGCGATGCCGACAGTCCACGGGACCATGCCGGGCGCGAGGCCGGAGACGAGCACGTCGCCCGAGGCTCCAACGAGCCACCCTGCGGCCCCCAACGACTCGAGGCGCCACGCCGCCCGGTCGACGGCCCAGGTCTTAACGATCCCCGATGGATCGAGGACTCCGTCGGGCCGACGCGCATCGAACGCCCCCCCGGTGATCTCCCGGTATCTCTCGCACTCCGCGAAGAC
>JADGOS010000048.1 GCA_017882825.1 Demequinaceae bacterium
CCCGGAGTTCCTCGATGCGTTCGGCGACCTCCCGATCGGACTCGTCATCCACGCGCCTGATGACGACGAATTCGTCGCCGCCGATCCGCGCGACGAAGTCGCGGGCCCGCGTCGAGTCCAGGAGCGACCGACCGGCGATGACGAGCGCGTCGTCCCCCGCCTTGTGCCCCAGGGAGTCGTTGACCTCCTTGAAAGAGTCGAGGTCGACGAGCGCGAGGCAAATCACCGATCCTTCCGCGGCGGCGGACGCAACCATCCGGGGTCCTACGCTTCGGAGCTCGTGGCGGTTCGGCAGCCCGGTGAGCGCGTCCGTTGTCGCGCGGGTCCGCATGCCCACGAGTGGGCCCCACACGCGAACCAGGAGTCCGACGGCGATGAGCACGAGCAGGGTGGACACGAACGTCGCCCACAGGACCGTGCCCTCCCACGCCCCGAGTGCTGGCGCGAGGCCGGATCGGGTGGCGCGAAGGTGAAGCTCCCAGTTCGGCCCGGTCACGCCCGAGAACGCCCGTTCCAGGACGACGTAGCCGCGATCCTGGCCGAACGCACCCCCCGGCCGGGCGGCGTCGCCCTGCGGCAGTTCGGTGGCGCCCAGGTCAACCGCGGTGGCGACGCGCCCCTGGGTCCGGCCGATGTCGTCGATTTGAGCCGTGTAGGCCCCCGGCGCCGCCACGACGTTGCGGTTGGCGTCGAAGATGAAGGCCTCTCCCCCGCTCCCCACCGGGAGGCCGTCGAGGACCGCAGAGAGTTGGTCGAGAAGCAGGTCCGCCGCGACCACCGCGACGACCAGGTCCCCGACGCGCGCCGCCCGCACCGCGGAGACGGCGGGGGTGTGCGTGGTGAAGAGGAGGTACGGATCCGTCCACGCAACCCCGGTTGCGGCGGCGCCCTCCGTGTACCACGGCCGTACTCGAGGATCGTATGTTGCGTTCTCGGGGTCGGGGCCCTCGCTCACAGGCCCGAAGTTTGCGTCGTACGAGCGGACTACCGTCACCCGCGTCGGCTCCACGGTGACGACGTGAAGGGCGTAGCCGTCGCCCTCCCTCTGGAGTTCAACGTAGTCGCCGTTTGCCCAGCCCACCTTGATCGCGCCCACCTGCGGGTTCGCATGAATCCGTCCGTAAAGGTCGGCGGCGATTGCGTCGACATCGGTGACCGGATCGGCGCGCTCGAGCGCGACGACGGATTCGCTGACCGCCTCCTCCGCCGCCTGCGAGTAGCGCCCGACGCGCTCGATCGTCACATCCCCGACGACCCCGAAGAGTTGCCGCGTGGCCGCCTGCGCATCGCGGGACGCCAATACCGCCGAGACGATCGAGGAGGCGAGTTGAACCGCAAGAATGACGGCCACGAGCGTGACGGCGACGACAAAGCCGCGTCGCGCGCCGGAGGTCGCGCGACCAACGCTGGGACGGATCGCCACCCCAGTAGCCTACGGCGCGGTGTCCGCGGCGGCGCTATGCGCCGCGGTGTCCGCGCGGGCGCGGTGCGCCGAAGCGCTCGCGAAGAGGCAGAGTGTGGCCGCGGCACCGAGGTTGAGACTCTCCGCGCGGCCGTACATCGGAATGCGGACGGTCGCGTCGGCGAGCGCGAGGTCTGCGGGCGAGAGGCCCCGCGCCTCGTTCCCGAAGATCCACGCCGTGGGCACCGCGAGGGACGCCGCACTCGCGGCGCCGTCGCCGAGCGTCACGTTGCCCGCGCCGTCCGTCGCGAGGATGCGAAGCCCCGCGGAGCGCGCGACCGTGACCGCCTCGGCGAGCGAGCGGCCCTCGACGACGGGAAGGTGGAAGAAGCTACCAGCCGAGGCGCGCAGGACCTTCGGGTTCGTGGCCTCGACGCTCTCCCCCGCGAGCATGACGGCGTCCGCGCCCGCGGCGTCGGCGGCGCGTATCACGGTGCCGGCGTTGCCGGGGTCGCGGGCATCCGCGAGGATCGCGACGAGCCGGGCAGCGGCGGGGAACTCCGCCCCCTCCGCGCGCTCTAGCCCGACGACCGCGATTGCGCCCTGAGCGTCGCCGCTCATTGCCTCGGCAACCTCCGGGCTACACCCATAGACGCGTAGCCCCGCGGCGGCCGCCTCCGCGGCGATCTCGGGGCTACGCGCGTGAGCGGCGCTCGTCAAGTACACGTCGAGCACTGAACCCGCGGCGAAGCGGACGGCCTCGCGGACGCACTGGGGTCCCTCGACGACGAACCGGTGCGCGCGTAGACGCGCCGAACGCCCCGCGAGGGCCCTCACCTGCTTGACGCGATCCGCCGCCACATTGGAGAGCGTGATCGCCAGGTCGGGGCCCGCAGGGCGTCGGGTCACGAGACTCAAGCCGCTGGCGCGTTGATGTCCTTCGGAAGCGCCGCCTTCGCGATGCCGACGAGCTGGGTGAATGCCGCGGGATCGCTCACGGCGATCTCGGCGAGCATGCGCCGGTCGACATCCACGTTCGCGGCCTTGAGGCCCTGGATGAACCGGTTGTAAGTCAGGTCGTTCGCGCGGGCCGCGGCGTTGATCCGCTGGATCCACAGTTTCCGGAAGTCCCCCTTGCGTGCGCGACGGTCGCGGTACGCGTACATGAGCGAGTGCTGGACCTGCTCCTTGGCCTTGCGGTACAGGCGCGACCGCTGTCCCCGGTAGCCGCTTGCGCGGTCGAGGACAGTCCGGCGCTTCTTATGGGCGTTGACCGCCCGCTTGACGCGTGCCACTTCAGTACTCCTTGCGTGGTTGGGGGGCTACTTGCCCAGAAGCTTCTTGACGCGCTTGGCGTCGGGAGCGGCAAGGATGCCGTCGACGGAGACGCGACGCTTGCGCGAACCCGACTTCTCCTCGAACTTGTGAACGTTCATGGCGTGGCCGTACTTCACCTTGCCGGTGCCCGTAAGCGTGAACCGCTTCTTCGCACCCGAGTGGGTCTTGTTCTTCGGCATGGTGCCGTCTCTCCTCGTGTCTGGCCTCACCCCGTCCGGGGTGAGGCGCCTTCGTGTTCGGATTCGAGTCCCTGTTGGGACTACGTCCCCGACGTCTTCGTTGGTGCCGCCTTCGCGGCCGCTGGCTTTGGCGCAGGGGCCTTTGCAGCGGGCTTGGTCGCAGGCTTCGGTTTGGCTTCGGCCGCGGGCGCGGCCTCCGTCGCCGCGTCTTCGCTTGGGGCCGCGTCTGCGACCGGTGCCGCGGCCTTGGGCGCGGCCGCCTTGGGTGCGGCAACCTTGGGTGCGGCAACCTTGGGTGCGGCAACCTTGGGTGCGGCAACCTTGGCGGCGGACTTCGGGGCCTTCCTGGCCTCGCGCTCCGCCGTCTCTGCGGCGACCTTGGCCTCGCGCTCGCGGCGTGCCTCGTCCCTAGCTTCGGACTTCTTGCGCACGGGGCCGAGCACGAGCGACATGTTGCGGCCCTCTTGGACCGGGGCGTGCTCGATGATCGACAGGTCGGCAACATCCTCGGCGAGGCGCTGCAGAAGGCGACGACCGGCGTCGGGGCGCGACTGCTCGCGGCCCCGGAACATGATGGTCACCTTGACCTTGTCCCCCGCCTTGAGGAAGCGCACGACGTGGCCCTTCTTGGTCTCGTAGTCGTGCGGATCGATCTTGAGGCGGAAGCGGATCTCCTTGACGACCGTGTTCGACTGATTCCTGCGCGCTTCGCGCGCCTTGACCGCGGCCTCGTACTTGAACTTGCCATAGTCCATGAGCTTGGCGACGGGGGGACGCGACTCGGGGGCAACCTCGACGAGGTCGAGATCCGCCTCCTGGGCAAGCCTCAGCGCGTCCTCGAGCCGTACGATTCCGACCTGTTCGCCCTCGGGACCAACCAGTCGGACTTCCGGCACTCGGATCTTGTCGTTGATACGCGGTTCGTTGATGTCCGCTCCTTTCACGGGTGCCGCCCGGCAAAGGAAGAGGCCCCTGCCAGAACGCACGCAGAGGCCACGAAACCCCGTCGGACGCGAACGCCCTTCGGGACCGATTACCCTGGCCCATGATTGGCCCGAGGGTGGGAGTGGACTCCACTTGCGCGCGACGAGAATTGCCGTCGCCGGTCGATAGGCAAGAATAGCACCATGGCCGATCAGCGGGCGCGGGACCTCGCGGACGTCTCGTCCGTCGAGTTGATCACGACTGTTGGGTTGCACTTGCTCAGCGCCGCCGCACTCCGCTGCGGGCTCGCCGAGGACGGCGAAACGTACCAGGATCTCGACGAGGCGCGCGCGATCATCAACGCGCTCGCGGGCCTGGTGACCGCGGCGGCCCCTGACCTCGGCGACACCCACGCGCGCGCCCTCCGCGACGGCCTCCGGAGCGTACAGTTGGCCTTCCGGGAGGCGTCGCCGTATCCGGATCCACCGGGCGAGGGGCCCGGCGAAAAATACACGGGAGCAGTGTCGTGACCACCCCACCTACCCCGCCCACCCCACCTACCCCGCCGGGCGGCGGAGCCCAGCCCACGGGCGGAATCTTGCCGACCGGCCCAGTCCCGCGCGCCGGCACGGACACGAACGCCATCTACCGGCCCGACTATGGCACCGGCGAGCGGCCCAGGCCGGGGATCAACCCCGCCAACGAGCAAACGACCGTTCTTACCCCCGTCCCCGAACGCACGGCCGCGCTGTACCGCATCCCCTTGAACGAGCGCCGTCGGTGGCAGGTGGTCGCGGCAGCGCTCGGCGTGGTCATCCTGGTGCTCGGTGGTCTCACGGTCTACCTATGGACGGCGAGCGACAAGTGGGCCGCGCGCTCGGCAAATCTTGAGGGCCAGGCGTACGACCTTGGACGGCGCCTCTCCACTGAGCAGGAGTACGTCGTTCAGCAGACGGAGCAGATTGACATCCTCACCCAGCAACTCTCCACGGCGCAGCAGCGCATTACCGAACTTGCGGACCAGTCCGCGCAGGCCGGAGACGACGTCGCCTACGCGCAACAAGAGATCACGTACCTCAAGGAGCTCGTGTCCCTCGGGGGCTCGGTATCGCTCGCGCTCAACCGCTGCACCAACGAACAGAAGACCCTGGTCGACTACCTCCAGAACTCGGCCTCGTACCCCGCCGAGGGCATCGCCCAATTCAAGTCCGAGGTCGACGCGCTGTGCGCGGCCGCCCAGAGCGCGAACGCGGAACTCCAGAAGCAGTTGGCGCAGTAGCAATGCGCAGACTGCTCGTGGCGACGGTCGCCCTGCTCCTTGCCGGGTGCTCCAGCCTCCCGAGCCTCCCGCCGCCCCTCCCTACCGACTTCGTGCCGTCGCCGTCGCCCACGGCGTCGGACTACGGCCCCCTGCTGTCCCCCGACGGATTCGACGTGGCCCAGCGCATGACGGTGAGGGTCCGAAACATCGGGTGCGGATTCCTGGCGACGGGCACGGGCTTCATGATCGATGAGCACACCCTCGTGACGAATCGTCATGTTATCGAGGATTCGAGCCAACTCGAGGTTTCGACCTATGACGGCCACGCCGTCGACGCGACTGCGGCGAGGAGCACCACCGCGGCGGACATCGCGATCATCCGCGTCAACGAGACGCTTCCGGTCGCGGCGCGCCTCGCAGAGAAGGACCCTCAGACCGGAGACGCGATCACCGTGATTGGGTATCCGGGCGGGGGACGCCTCACGACGACCTCGGGAATCGTGCTCGGGAGCGTCCAGGATCCCCTCAACGGCTCGGTCGGGACCGTCCTCGGAACCACCGCAAAGGTGGAACCGGGATCGTCCGGCTCCCCGGTGCTCAACGCCGCCGGAGAAGTCGTGGGCGTCATCTACGCGAAGAACGACGTGGAGCAGAGTTTCATGATCCCGGTGTCTGTGCTCCGGCAACTGCTCGACCAGGAGTCCCTCCTGATTCCTCAGCAGAACTCCTGCTGATCCCAGCCAAACTCGTGCCGAGCAATGTGCCCGCTCGACGTGCGGTGGCGCGCCCGTACCGCTAGGTTGGCGGAGCACGCCGCGCGAGCCGCGCCTCGTGCCGTGAAACGGATGAGGGACGAACGCATGACCGAAGAGCCGTCCAACGAAGTCGCCGTGACCGAGCGAAGCCTGTTCCGCCGCGTCGTCCGACCGGCCATCGCGTGGGGCGTCGCCGGAGTCCTCGTGGTTGCGGGCAACGTCTGGATGTATCGCGTCATCGACGGATGGCGCGCCGAGGAAGCCAGCCTGCGCGAGCAGGCTCGCGCCTCGGGCGACTCCATCGGAGTGTCGGACGGGACCATCGCGTTCCAAGTGAACGTCCTCGCGCTCCTGGCAAGGCAGTCCGGCGCCGCCCAAGCGTGGTCGACGACCCTCCAGGCCGAGGCAGATGCACAGGCGGCGAACGCGGACGCGTACAAGGAGGTCGCGCTCGGATTCGAGCGGTGCGGCGACCAACGCGCCGCCGCGATCGCCGCCATCTGGGCGGGCGCATCGGGTAGCGCCGCGATCGCGTCAGCGGACGCCGAGTGCTCGGCGGCCCAGCAACAACTCGATGCCCTAGCGGCGGGGAACTAGCATGCGCGCAATCACGAAGGCCATCGAGTACCGACGCAGCTCCCCGCTGCGATTCTGGGTCGCCGCCAGCGCCTCGGCGATCGCCGTCGTCGTGACGGTCTACCTCGGCGTCATGACCCTTCTCTGGGGCCTCCACGTGGGCGAACTCCGGTCGGTCGCCAACGACCTTGCGCGCACCGACGCTGACCGGCGCGCGACGTTGTCCGCCCAGGCGACGGACCTCGCCGCCGCCGAGACGGCCCAGAGCGATGCCCTGGGGGCACTGGGCGCGCTTGCCCACACCAAGGCTCGCTCCGAAGACCAGCGGTACGCGTACCACGACTTCGCGCTCGTCCTCAAGGACTGCGCGGATGAGAGGGCCAAGGTGGTCACCGTCGTGCAACAGCGCCACCTGTACGTCACATGGACTGTGCACCGCTATGACGACAACGTTGCCGAGTACTGCGCCCAGGTCAAGCAGGCGTGGGCCGAGTCGCTCACCGAGGAGGATTCGTGACCGCGCGAGGCGTCCGCGCTGGCGTGGCAGCGTGCACCATCACCGCGTGCACCATCACCGCGTGCATCGTTCTCGCATCCTGTTCCGTCATCCCCGCCGCACCGAGCGGCCTCCCCGAAGCATGGGTCCCATCGGTCTCGCCCTCGGCGATCCCGTCGGAGTCCGCAGCGAGCGACTTTGGGTACACGGACGCCGAGAGCGCCGCCGTCCGGGTGCGCAACGTCGGCTGCGACGGACTCTCGACCGGAAGCGGATTCGTCCTCGATGAACACACCATCGTCACGAACCACCACGTCGTCGCGTCGACCGGGCGCCTCGAGGTCACGCTCTCCGATGGAACGGACGTTACGGTGACCGCCTCAAAGTACGGGACCAACGCGGACTTCGCGTTGATCACCACCGAGGAATCGCTCGCGTACGCCGTCACCCTCGCGGAGGCGGACGCGGAGACGGGCGACTCGATCACCGTCGTGGGATACCCCGAGGGCGGGGTACTTCAGGTCAGCGAGGGCGTCGTCGAAGGCGCGGATTTCGACACCCTCGACAAGGCCTCGTTCGTGCAGGTGACGACCGCATACGCCGCTCCGGGCTCGTCGGGCTCCGCGGTGTACAACGAGGCCGGCGAGGTAATCGGGGTGCTCTACGCGGGCTCGAGCGCAACCGACGAGACGATGATCGTTCCCCTCTCCCTACTCAAGGCGTTCCTCACCACGCCGGCCTTCCAGGTCGACAACCCCCCGGCGTGCACGCCCGCCTGGCTCTAGGGGCGGCCGGGGAGATCACGATGGCTCGGCCGTCTCGACCTTGAGTTCCAGGTTGTCGATTCGCCGAGAAAGCACCGCAGCGTGGGCGATCTCCCCCTCGACGCGAGCGATCACGGCCTCGAGGTCTGCGGCGCCAAGACCCGGCGCAAGGGAGAGCACCACGGCGACCTCGGCCGCGGCGCCAGCGCGAGCGTCGACGCGGCGCACATCGCCGTCGACGCTGATCGCGGCGATGATCGCGTCTCTCACCTCGGCGTCGAGCAGGCCCCCGACCACGGCGGGGCGCCACTGGTGCCCATGCGCGAGGGCCCACACCGCGGGGCGCGGTATAACGACGGCCTCCATCCCCGGATTGAGGACGAGGGAGGACCCGTTCTCCGACACCGCCGCGAGCGCGGCCCTCGGCCCCTCGGCAGGCACCGGCCGAGCCTCGCTGTTCCATGCACGCATCGCGTCGACGTCGGTGAAGACCGGGAGCGCCAGCCTCCCGTCCGCGAGCCGAACGGCGACGATCCCATTCGAGACGACAGCGTCCGGTTCGAGCCCGTGGCTACCCACGCGCCTCAGTTCTCCGGTTGCGAGGACGGGGACGAGAACGCGCGCAAAGGCGAGGGCATCGACGACCTCGGCCAGGGGAATCCTGCCGGAGGAGTAGCGGATCAGCGCCTGCGCGAGGCGGGCATCCGCAGTTCCGTCGTCGTCGGAGAAGAGCGACTCTGGGATCTCTCCCGACTCGCCCGCGTCGAATTCGTCCGCGTTGAACCCGTCCGCGTCGGACACGGACCCTATGGCCTTCCCGCGACGTCGAGCGCCTCCGGGAGTGCGAACGCACCGGCGTAGAGGGCCTTGCCGACGATGGCACCCTCGACGCCGAGCGGGACAAGCGCCCGCAGCGCCACTAGGTCGTCAAGCGACGCGATGCCTCCCGACGCGACGACGGGAGCGCCGGTGGCTGCGCACACCTGGGCGAGCAACTCCAGGTTGGGGCCGCGCAGCGTCCCGTCCTTGGTCACGTCCGTGACGACGTAGCGAGAGCATCCCGCCGCGTCGAGGCGGGCGAGCACCTCCCAGAGGTCACCGCCCTCCTTGGTCCAGCCGCGCGCGGCAAGGGTCGCGCCGCGAACGTCGAGCCCCACGGCGACGCGGTCCCCGAAGCGGGCGATGGCGCTCGCGGTCCACTCGGGATCCTCGAGCGCCGCGGTTCCGAGATTGACCCGCGCGCAACCCGTGGCGAGGGCTCGCTCAAGCGAGGCGTCGTCGCGGATTCCGCCGGACATCTCCACCTTGACGTCCAGTTGCCCCACAACCTCAGCGAGCATGACCGCATTCGACCCGCGCCCGAAGGCGGCATCGAGGTCCACGAGGTGAATCCACTCCGCTCCCCCGGCCTGCCAGTCGAGGGCTGCCGTAATGGGGTCGCCGTACGAGGTCTCGGAACCCGCCTCGCCCTGGACCAGCCGGACCGCCTGCCCCGCCGCGACGTCGACGGCGGGAAGGAGTTGGAGGCGAGGCGCGTCGTTCACAGGGTTCCGATCCAGTTCTTCAGGAGCGCGAGGCCGGCAAGCCCGGACTTCTCGGGGTGGAATTGGGTCGCGGAAAGCGGGCCGTTCTCGACCGCGGCGACGAATCGATCATGGTGCTCGGGCGTGCCCGCCTCCGACCACGTGATCAGTGGCTTAGGCATACGGCCTTCCGGCTCATCGTTCAGGGGGAACGAGCGCGCGGCGTACGAGTGGACAAAGTAGAAGCGCTCGTTCTCCACGCCGCGGAACAGCACCGATCCCTCGGGCGCCTCCACCGTGGACCATCCCATGTTCGGGACCACGGGCGCGTCAAGCCTGTCGACGACGCCGGGCCACTGGGCGAGGCCGGCCGCGGTGGAGCCGTGCTCCTCGCCCTTCTCGAACATCACCTGCAGGCCGACGCAGATCCCCAGGACGGGGCGGCCACCCGCGAGGCGTCGCTCCACGATCTGGTCCCCGCGCACGGCCCTCAGGCCCGCCAAGACCGCCGCGAACGCGCCGACGCCGGGGACGATGAGGCCGTCGGCGTCCTCGGCCGCCCGTCGATCCGCGGTCAGGACGACCGTGGCCCCGACCTCCTCGACGGCGCGCACGGCGCTGCGGACGTTGCCGAAGCCGTAGTCGAGCACGCAGACGAGGGGGGATGCCACGGGGGAAGTCTATCCGGGGGCACCCACGCGCCTCAGACCCACGCGCCTCAGACCCGCGCCTCTCAACGCCGCTGCTCGCGCTTCGCGGCCGCCGCGAGGCTCCGCACGCGCCAAAACGCGCGGAATCGCCCGATCCGACCCGGATAGACCTTGCTCGGATCCTCGGCCAGCAGGTCCTCGATGGTCGCCGCTCCCAGCATGAGCCGCTGGACCCCGCCGGGCGCTTGGTCGAGCGCCAGCCCGGGCGGGACGTCGGCGCCGCGCTCGCCCCGAGCCCACCGCGTGACGGTCACCTGACCGCCGCGCCGCTCCATCGCGAGCAGCACGACGTCGCGGTGGAGCGCCGTCACGGCCATCGCTGCCCGATCCCCCGCGCCCTCCGAGTCGTCCACGAGCACCGCGAAGGTGCCCTGTGGCACCTCGATCACGTCGCACTTCGCGCCGCTGAGGGCGCAGAGCGCGGCGAGGACCTTCCCATTCTGAATGGGGGTGAGGAGCGCGACGGTGTCCCGCGCCAGGTAGCCGGGAAGCTCGTCGTCGCCTCCTCCACGAGCCGTCACAGCGCGCCCTTGGTGCTGGGAACGCCCTTCACGCGCGGGTCAACCGCCACCGCGGCGCGCAGGGCGCGCGCCAGGGCCTTGAACTGCGCCTCGACGATGTGGTGCGGGTCGCGCCCCGCGAGCACCCGCATGTGCAGGGTGATCTCCGCGTGGTGCGCGATCGACTCGAGCACGTGCCCCGTGAGGGAGCCCGCGAAGTTGCCGCCGATGAGGTGGGTCGCCTGGCCGATCGGCTCGCCCACGTGGACAAAGTAGGGCCGGCCCGACACGTCGACGACCGCCTGTGCGAGCGCCTCGTCGAGCGGTACGACGGCGGCGCCGAACCTCGCGATCCCCGCCTTGTCGCCGAGGGCCTGCTTGATCGCCTCGCCGATGCAGATCGCGACGTCCTCGACCGTGTGGTGCGAGTCGATCTCGACGTCGCCGGTGGCCTTGACCGTGAGGTCCATCACCGAGTGCTTGCCGAGTGCGGTCAGCATGTGGTCGTAGAACGGCACGCCGGTGCTGATGTCGGTGACGCCCGTTCCGTCCAGGTCGAGTTCGACGACGACGTCGGACTCGCTCGTCTCGCGCGCAATGCGGGCCGTACGGCTCATGCGGTCACCTCCGTTAGCGCGGCGCGGAATCGCGCCATCTCCTGCGGCGTCCCGATGGACACGCGCAACCAGCCCTCGGGCCCGACGACCCGGATGAGGACCCCGCGTTCGAGCATGTCCCGGAACACCCTCTCACGATCCCCGAACGGGCCGAAGAGCGCAAAGTTCGCGTCGGTATCCGCGACCGTGTAGCCCTGATCCCGAAGCCATCTCACCGTCTCGTCCCGCTCGGCGCGGATCTCGTCCACTTGGGCCTGGAGCTCCCGGGCGTGGACGAGAGCCGCCCTCGCGATCGCCTGCGTCACGGCGCTGAGGTGGTACGGGAGCCGCACGATCCTGAGCGCGTCGACGATCGCGGGGCTCGCCGCGAGGTAGCCGAGTCGGCCGCCCGCGAGCGCGAACGCCTTGGACATGGTGCGGGTCACCGCGAGATTGGGGTTCTCAGGAAGCAGGGTGATGGCGCTGGGGACCCCGCGCCTTCGGAACTCGGCGTAGGCCTCGTCGATGACGACGACGCATCCCCCGGGGACGTCGGCGGCCGCCCGTGCGATCGCAGCGGCGTCGTATAGCGGAAGCGCCGTGCCCGTCGGGTTGTTCGGGCTCGCGAGCAACACCAGGGTGGGGCGGCGCTCGGCAATCTCCGCGACGGCCGCTTCCACGTCGATCGCGAAGTCGTCCCTACGCGGGAGCGTGACGTAGGTGGTGAAGCTGTCGCGCGAGTACTCCGGGTACATCGAGTACGTCGGGTCGAAGCTCAGCGCAACGCGTCCAGGCCCCGCGAACGCCTGGTGGAGGTGCAGGATCACCTCGTTCGAACCGTTCGCCGCCCAGATGTTCTCGTGCCGAAGGAAGTCCGCGTGCGCCTCGTGCGCGAGGTAGTTCGCCAGGTCCGTTCGGAGCCCCACGAAGTCGCGATCGGGGTACCGGTTGAGCCCCTCCGCCGCCTTGCGGACCGCCGCGGCCATCGCGTCGACGACCGAGGGTGGGGGCGCATAGGGGTTCTCGTTGACGTTGAGGAGCACCGGAACGTCCAGTTGCGGCGCGCCGTAGGGCGACAGGCCGCGAAGCTCGGGGCGCAGGGGCAATTCCATGGCGCAAGTCTAGTGAGGGGCGGAGGCACCTTCCTGGCGCCGCGCAGGGGCCTCCTACCCGTAGCCGCCGACGGCAAACCCGACGAGGACGCCATTGAGGGTGACGATGATCGCGACCGCCGCCCACCCGGCGACGCGCATCGGCACCCCGTTCGCGTGCTCGCCCATCACATCAACCCTGCTCGTGAGGCGGACGAGCGGGATGAGCGCGAAGGGGATGCCAAAGCTGAGGAAGACCTGGCTCAGGACGAGCGCCCAGGTGGGACTCACGCCGCTCGCGAGGACGATGAGCGCGGGAACCAGGGTGATGGTCCGGCGCACGAGCAGGGGCACCCGCAGCCTCGTGAGGCCCTCCATGATCGTCGAACCCGCATAGCAGCCCACCGAGGTCGATGCGAGGCTCGAGGCGAGGAGCCCGATCGCGAAAAGGAGGGCAATCCCGGCTCCGAGGGACGACTCGATGGCGGCGTGGGCGCCCTGGATCGAATCGGTCTGGGCCACACCCCCGAGGTTCGCGGCGGCGACGAGGAGCATCGCGATGTTGACGGCGCCCGCGACGGCGAGCGACAGGCTCACGTCCCAGCGCGTGACCCCAATGAGTCGCCTGATGCGCTCGGGGTTGAGGTTCGTCCCGTGGCGATCGCGCACGAGCGCGGAATGGAGATAGATGGCGTGCGGCATCACCGTGGCGCCGAGCATGCTCGCGGCGAGGAGGACGCTTTCGGAGCCCTCAAATCGTGGGACGAGCCCGCCCGCGATCCCGGTCCACGAGACCTGATGGACGAAGAGGCCCGCGATGAAGCCGAGCGAGATGATCGCGAGGAGCCCCACGACGACGAACTCGAACGGACGCTGGCCCCGCTGGGACTGGACCGAGAGGAGCACAAGGGAGACGACGCCCACGATCAGGCCGCCCCAGACCAGCGGGAGCCCAAAGAGCAGGTGAAGCGCGATCGCCCCGCCGATCACCTCCGCGAGATCCGTCGCGGCGGCGATGAGTTCCGCCTGGACCCAGAACGCGAGCCGGGGCCCGCGCCGCGTGCGATCCCCGATGACCTGCGGAAGACTCCGCCCCGTCACCAGGCCGAGCTTGGCGGAGAGGTACTGAACGAGCATCGCCATGCCGTTCGACAGCACGAGCACCCACACGAGCAGGTAGCCGTAGCGCGCCCCAGCCGTCAGGTTCGCGGCGACGTTGCCGGGATCGACGTACGCGACGGCCGCCACGAAGGCTGGGCCAAGAAGCGCGATCGGCGGGCGGCGGCGGGCGGAGCCCGTCCAGCCTTCGCTCGCCGCGGGGTCCGTCACCGCGCCGTCACTCACCGCGCCTTCAGTCACGGCGCGTTCAATCCCCGCGCGTCCAGTCCCCGCGCGGACCTAGCCAATCGTGCGTGCCTCAACGGCCTCGCCGTGGGCGGGGAGATCCTCGTCGTTCGCCAGGGCTACGACGCGCGCCGCAACCTCGTCCAGCGCCGCGGCGTCGTACTGCACGACCGAGACCGCGCGAAGGAAGCTCGTCACGTTGAGGCCCGACGCAAAGCGAGCCGTGCCCCCGGTGGGAAGCACGTGGTTGGAGCCCGCGATGTAGTCGCCGAGCGAGACGGGCGAGTAGGGCCCGACAAAGATGCAGCCAGCGGCGGTGACGCGCGCGGCCACCGCTGCGGCGTCGGCGGTCATGATCTCCAGGTGCTCCGCGCCGTACGCATTCGCGACCGCGAGCGACTGCTCGATGCCGTCGGTGAGCAC
>JADGOS010000049.1 GCA_017882825.1 Demequinaceae bacterium
GTTGATTAAAATTATTCATAATAGATATATATTTCATTAGTGAATCGAACATTATAATTTGTGTGAATATATATTTATTCGCTGATTGGTTATCGATAAAAATATTATCCTAAAAATAGAGTTTGCCCGAGTTTCAGAGTTTTTCTCATTCGAAGAGACCCGGCAACTCCGATCACATATATGCTTCTCGGCTGTGATCATGACCTACAAGAATTGGAGTCCCATTACGGTAGTAGTTTCAGCGTCTCCACGATCCTTGTAGTCGTATTCAGGTCCAGATCGGATGTCAAAATGGCATGAGTATATTCGTCCAAATCCCAGAAGGCAATTATGGACTCATTGGCTGGCTTGTTCTTGGCGGTTCGCATAAGAATCTCGTGAAGAGTCACATTCTTCCCCTGAGAACTGTTGACCACATCATTTTTAATCTCAATTCCGCCAGTAAGCTTTATCGACGCTAAGAACATGCTCTCCATCGAGTTCGAAAACTCACTCTGATTTATCATTTGGGTCTCATCGCCACCCATATTTGCGGATATGAGCGAGATGGTGGCATTTTTACCCATCGGCTTAGTGCTATTGATCTGTATAGCATTAACAGCCATGGCCATACTGGCATTCGTCGATGTATTGTACTGTGATTCAGAATTCAAGTCAAAAGATATGTTTTTCATCCCTATGACCGATATAGTATCTTCAAAGGCAGCGTATGTGGGCAGAAAACATATCGCGTACAAAGACAAGAACATCAAAGTGACGGTGGCCCAAATCCTGAAGGCCAATCCCGGGACTCGGCAACTCCCGGTGTGGATTCTCATCGTGGTCATCGTCGTCGCGGGGGGTGCAGGGCTCTTCGGATTCGCCACGCACTGGGCCTACATCGGTTCGCTCGACGACGCGCCCGTCGCGGTCAACCAGGGCTACATCGCCTATCAGGTGGTGACGTCCGTCGCCGTCCTAGGTTCGATGGTCCTCATGGGAGTCCGGTGGGCTCCGGGGTACCGCCCGCGCGTCCCGCGCGCTCGCCCCTAGAGGACCACAACGGACGAGACTTCGTACTCCTCCAGCGCGCGGCGCCCCCCGAGCGCCGTGAGTTCGAGCAGGAACGAGAACGAGACGCTGGCCGCGCCCGCTTCCTCAAGCATCTGGGCGACGGCGCGCGCGGTCCCCCCGGTCGCGAGCACATCGTCCACGACGAGGACGTCCTTGCCAGCGAGGCCCTTGGGGTTGAGCGTGAGGGATGCGGCGCCATACTCGATGCTTGCCGTCGCGGTGAGGAGATTGCCCGGCATCTTGCCCTCCTTGCGGACCATCGTCAGGCCAACATGGAGGCGTTGCGCGACCACGGGGGCGAAGATGAATCCGCGCGCGTCGACGCCCGCGATCATGTCGACCGGCGTTCCCGCCGCGGGAGTCAGGTCCTGGCACGCCATCGAGAAGAGGTCGGGGTCGCGCAGGATGGGCCCGATGTCGTAGAACAGGATCCCGGCGACGGGGAAGTCGGGGTAGGTGTCGAAGTCGTCGATGGTCAGCACCCTGCAATCCTGCCAGCCAATGGCGCCTGAGGGTAATGTTCGATCCCTCGTCCACGCCTCGCCCCCGCCGCCCATGATGGGTTAGGGCCGCCGCCCGCCCGGGTAGCATCGGAGCCATGACTGAACGCACCCTGGTAATCGTCAAGCCCGACGGAGTCGAACGCGGCCTCGTGGGCGAGGTCGTCAAGCGGATCGAGTCGAAGGGCTACCGCCTCGTCACGGTGGACCTCCTCACGCCCGACCGAGCCACGCTCGAGCGCCACTATGCGGAGCACGAGGGCAAGCCGTTCTTCCGGCCGTTGGTGGAGTTCATGAGTTCGGGGCCGGTGTTCGCGATGGTGGTCGAAGGGGACCGCGTGATCGCGGGGTTCCGTTCCCTCGCGGGCGCGACCGATCCCACGGTCGCTGCGCCGGGGACGATCCGCGGGGACCTCGGGCGCGAATGGGACGCGCCGGTCATGAGGAACCTCGTTCACGGCTCGGACTCCGAGGCGTCGGCCGCGCGGGAGATCGCGATCTGGTTCCCGAGCCTCTAGATCTGATTTCCGGGTCTGGCCGCCCCCCGGGCCGCTCCCGGAGGGTCCCTCCCATCGCCTAGGCTTGCCTCCGTGCACCTCAAGACGCTGACGCTCCGGGGCTTCAAGTCCTTCGCGTCGGCGACGACTCTGGATTTCGAGCCCGGTATCACCTGCGTCGTCGGGCCGAACGGGTCGGGCAAGTCCAATATCGTCGACGCGCTGTCCTGGGTGATGGGCGAGCAGGGAGCCAAGACGCTCCGCGGCGGCACCATGGAGGACGTCATCTTCGCGGGCACGCCGGGCCGCCCGCCGCTCGGCCGCGCCGAGGTCTCGCTGACGATCGACAACCACGACGGCGTGCTGCCCGTCGACTACTCCGAGGTGACCATCTCTCGCACCCTGTTCCGTTCGGGCGGCTCGGAGTACGGGATCAACGGCAACCCCTGCCGATTGCTCGACATCCAGGAGCTGCTGAGCGACACCGGCCTGGGGCGGGAGATGCACGTCATCGTCTCGCAGGGCCATCTCGACGACATCCTCCGCGGCACGCCGGAGGACCGGCGGCACTTCATCGAGGAGGCGGCGGGCATCCTCAAGCACCGCAAGCGCAAGGAGAAGGCGCTCCGCAAGCTCGACGCGATGCAGGGAAACCTCACGCGAATCCAGGATCTCACGAGCGAGATTCGGCGCCAGCTCGGCCCGCTAGGAAAGCAGGCGGAGGTTGCGCGCGAGGCGCAGACCATCCAGGCGGCGGCGCGGGACGCGCGCGCCCGGCTCCTCGCCGACGACCTCACGCAGGTCTCGGCGCACCTTCAGCAGGAGCAGGCGGACGAGTCGGCGCTGCTCGCGCGTCGCGCGACGGTCGAGAAGGCGCTCGCCGAGGCCCGCGCGCGGATGGTGGAGTTGGAAAGGGCCTCGGCGGAGGCGACGCCTGCGCTCACCAAGGCGAACGACGTCTATTACCGGCTGAGTGCGATCAGGGAGCGGCTGAGGAACCTCGCGACGCTCGCCGAGGAGCGCCTCAGGATGATCGGGACGCACGTGGATGCGTTCGCCCCGAATGACATCGTTGACCTCCAGGTGCAGGTGGAGCGCGCCAAGGTCGCGCAGGCCGAACTCGACGCCGAGGTGGCCGCGGCGCGCGGTGCGCTTGAGGCCGCCGAGGCCGCGCGCCAGGAGGCCGAGGTCGTCGCCCTGACGTCGGAGCGTTCGCTCGCGAACCTTCTCCGCTCGGCCGCCGACCGTCGCGAGGGAGTCGCGCGGCTCGCCGGAGACGTCGCGGCTCGCCGTTCGCGCGTGGAGGCGTCCGAGGACGAGATCGGCCGCCTTCAGCAGGCGCTCGCCGAGGCGGAGGCCAGGGGTCACGACGCCACGCGCGAGTTCTCCGCGCTCGAGTCGACCGTCGCATCCGTCGAGGTCGGCGAGGAGGACCTTGACGCCGCCCACGAGAAGGCCTCGGGGGCATGGGAGACAGCGAAGGCCGCGCTCGCGGCCTCGCGCGTGCGCCTCACCGAAGCGATCCTCGAGCGCGATACCTGGGCGGCGAAGGCCGAGGCGCTCGAACTCAGCCTCGCGCGCAAGGACGGCGCCGGCGCGCTGCTCGCCTCCGGCGCCCGGGGGGTTCGGGGAACCGTCGCCTCCCTGATCGACGTTTCGGACCAGGCGGAAGACGCAGTTGCGGCGGCCCTTGGGCCGCTCGCGGACGCGCTCGCGGTCGACAGCGTCGAGGATGCGGTCGACGCCATCCGTTGGCTCCGCGACGCGGACGAGGGCAGGGCGCGCTTCGTCGTCGGCGATCGTGGCGCGGCCGCAGTCAACCCCGACGTTGCCCTACCGCGCGGAGCCGCGTGGGCGTCGGACCTCGTCACCGGGCCCGCGGGCATCGTCGACACCGTGCGGGCGGCCCTGAGCGGGGTCGCGGTCGTGGACGACCTCGCGGCCGCAAGGGCCCTGGTAGCTGCCCACGCGGGGGTGACGGCCGTGACGCGAAGGGGCGACGTCCTCAGCGTGCGGCGGGCCTCGGGAGGGAGCGGCGACGCGCCGAGCATCCTCCATGTTCAGGCGGCGTTCGACGAGGCGTGCGAGCGTCGCGACGCGGCGTCGAGCGTGGTCGAGACGACGACCTTCGAGATTCGGGCCGCGGAGCAGCGCGAGTCGGACGCGCACGAGGCCCACGACGGCGCGCTCGAGCGACTCCACGAGTCCGATGCGCAGATGGCGGCCGTGGCCGAGCACCTCGGGCAACTCGGCGCGGCGTCCCGCGCCGCGCGGGAGGAGGCGGACCGCCTTCGCGAGCGGCTTGAGGCCGCCCAGGACCGCATCCGCGCGGAGCAGGAGGAACTCGGGGGGCTGAGCCAACGCCTCGGCGCGGCCCAGGCCGAGCCGGAGCAGACCGAGGCGGACACCCTGGTTGCCCAGGAGCGGCGCGACGCCCACGCGGCGGCGGCGGTGCTCGCGAGGTCGGGGGAAACGGAGGCTCGCCTAGCCCTCCGCACTGCGGAAGAGAGGGCGAGGGCGCTCTCCGCCCGCGCCGAGAGCCTCCAACTCGCGGCGGAGGCTGAGCGCGACGCCCGGGCTAGGGCCGAGGAGTCCGCCCAGAAGCGATCCCGTCAGGCCGGGGCCGCGCGGGAGGTGCTGGCCGGGGCGCGCTTCGCCCTGGAGCGGATCGACGCGAGCGTCCAGGGCGCCGACGATGCACGGACTGCTATCGAGTCCGAGCGCCTCGAGCGCGCCGTGCAACTCGCCGAGGTCAGGCGGGGCGTGGACGAGTACGGCGCCGAGTACGCCAGGCTCACCGACGACGCCCACAAGGACGAGGTCGCGCGCGCGGAGCAGCGCGTCAGGCTCGAGCAGTTCCAGCAGCGTGCGATCGACGAGCTCGGGCTCGATCCGCAGGTGCTCGTCGACGAGTACGGTCCGCATCTGGCGGTTCCGCCCGAGGGCGAGTCGGACCTCGCGTCACCGTACGTGCGCGAGGAGCAGGAGCGCCGGCTGCGCCGAGCGGAGCGAGGACTGATGCAGCTCGGCCGCGTCAACCCGCTCGCGCTCGAGGAGTTCGCGGCGCTCGAGGAGCGCCACGCATTCCTCAGCGAACAGCTCGCGGACATCAAGAAGTCGCGGGCAGACCTCATGGAGATCGTCAAGGAGATTGACGACCGGGTCGAGACGATCTTCGCGGAAGCCTTCGCCGACACGGCCAAGGCGTTCGAGGAGGTCTTCCCGCGCCTGTTCCCCGGCGGCGAAGGGCGCCTCGTCTTGACGGACCCGACGGACATGCTTATGACGGGTATCGACGTCGAGGCGCGCCCGGCGGGTAAGAAGGTCAAGCGGCTGTCGCTGCTCAGCGGGGGCGAGCGCTCGCTCGCGGCGATCGGCATACTCATCGCCATCTTCAAGGCGCGCCCGAGCCCCTTCTACGTGATGGATGAGGTGGAGGCCGCCCTCGACGAGGTCAACCTCGGCAGGCTTCTCGACATCCTCCACGAGTTGCAGTCGGACTCTCAGCTCATCATCATCACCCACCAGAAGCGGACGATGGAGATCGCGGATGCCCTCTACGGCGCGACCATGCGTGGCGACGGCGTGACGACCATCATCAGCCAGCGGCTCAGGGAAAGCGAACTCGCCTAACCCGTCGGACCGGCACCGGGCGTCGCGGTGATCACGAAGTCGTGGGCGACCTCCACCCCCCAGTACTCGTTCACCGCAAGCACGTAGGTCCCGGCGGGAAGGACGAGGTCGGTGCGGGGGTCCTGGCTATTCACGTCCTCGCCGAACACGTCCTCGTCCACCCACACGTAGCGGACGGGGGAAACCTTGGCGTCGAAGCCGACGATCTCGAGGGTCAGGTCCTGGCTCGCCTGGGTCGCGGCCATGATGACCAGGCGCCGCGGAGCATCGAGGGTGAGGCATGCGAGGGGCTCGCCCGTCGCACCGATGGCAAGCGGTTCGCCTACCGTGACGGCGGGGAGCGAGGCACACGCCGACGGGCGCAGGGTGGCGAGCCCGCTCGAGACGGCGCCGGTCCGGAAGAACGTTTCCGTCGTGTCGACATAAATGGAGTACGCGCCCATCTTGCCGACCTCGTAGGCGCCCACCTCGATGAGGTAGTTCCCGGCGGCGAGGTCGAGGTTGAGTTCTGGGTCGGTCGCGAAGGTGTCGTCGACGCTGCGCACGAACTGCGCGACCCCGGCCCCGTCGAAGGCGTACACCGCAAGCGTGAGGTCCGCGGTGGCGGGGTCGTTCGCCCGCGCGCCGATCTTGGTGAACGCACCCGTGGTGAGGCTCAGGCAGGTGAAGGGCTCGCCCGCGGCCCTCAAAGCGGCGCCCGATTGCTGGATGGTCGGCCCGCTGAGGTTCGCACACTCGTCGAGGGTAGGGAGCGCGCTCAAACCGATCTCGGGAATGACCACGGCGGAGGAGTGGACGGTGAACTCGCCCGGGTTCCCGCCTCGGTACCGGGTGACGCTAAGGATGTAGGTTCCGGGTTGGGCGTCGAAGACGACCTCGGGGTCGAGGCCGTCGGTGTCGTCGTTCTCGGCGAGCACCTTCCCCGTCCCCAGGCTTACCGTCAATTGGAGGTCGGCGCCGGTTCCTTTGGGTACGGCATCGATGGTGATACTCGAGTGCTCCGCGACACTGAAGCACAGGAGCGAGTACGCCGTGGTGGCGTCCTGCCCGATGCTCATCTCCTCCTGGGCGATGCCGTCGCATGCCGTCGCGAAACCCGACCGGCCCCCGGGTCCCTCCGCACCGTCCGAGTTCCCGCCGAACACCTTCACGGCGACGACCACCCCGACGACGATGGTGGTGGCGAGCATCGCGACCGCGATCCAGGTGGTCGGCCCAAAGGAGCCGCCTCGGCGGCGGGGATTCCACAGGCGGGCGTCCGGTTCGGACGCGAAGCCGACGGGAGGCTCTTCCTGGGGGGCGGCGAGGGTTGCCACCCCCCGCGCCTCGGAGGTCTTCCCTCCGGCGTCGGGCTTCGCCGCGGTGGCGGGCTTCGCGTCCGCCGCGGGCTTCGCCGGGGTGGCGGGCTTCGCGTCCGCCGCGGGCTTCGCAGCGGCGGGCTTCGCAGCGGCGGGCTTCGCACGACGGACCGCGACGGCGGCGCCGCACGTCGTGCAGAACCTGTCGCCGGACAGCACGGCGTGCCCGTTGGGGCACTTCCGAAACCCGCCCGGCGTCAACGTGGCCATGGGGCGACTCTATCCGCGGCGCGCCCTTTGCCACAGTTGCGGCGGATTCGTGCGTCAGATGATCGCCCGCTCACCGCGCGAAAACGGCGAATACGGAGCAAGATTGTCCTTGATAGACCGCATCAATGCTGGGGGTGTTACGCGTGCTCATTTCTATTCGGCTTGTCGTGGAACTCTCCGTCGCGCTGGCGGCGATCATCTGCGTGATCGGCATCTGCGCGCAGGGTCGGCTGAAGCATGTGTTGTTCTGGCTCTTGGGGGCGGTCCCGCGCAAGCGGCCCTCGTTCTCTACCAGGGTTCCGCGCGCCGAGCATCACTGGGCGCTCATCGGAAGCCTCTCCCCCGACGCGCGTGAGGAGCCGCAGTCCCCGTCGACGTAGTGCGACACTAGGCGGGTGAAGGCTCCCAAGGACCCATCGTCGCGAGCGGGCCGTCTGCGCGGGAAGTTGGCGTTCGGCCTGGGGGACCGTCTGCGATCCGCCTTCTCCAGGGGTACCGCCGACGTCGACTGGGATGACCTCGAAGAGACGCTCATCGGGGCCGACCTCGGCGCCGCGGCGACGCACGAGGTGCTCGACGCCGTGCGGGCTTCGCTCCGGAAGTCCAAGGACGCCAACCCGCAGGAGCTCCTGAGGAGCGCCCTCCTCGGCGCGCTGGGAGGGGCCGATCGCTCCCTGGCGCTCGAGCCGCCGGGGACATCGGTCGGCGTGCCCATCGTCGTCGTCGGGGTCAACGGCGTCGGCAAGACCACCTCTGTCGGCAAGCTCGCCCGCCTGCTCGTCGCGGACGGGTACGGCGTCGTCCTGGCGGCGGCCGACACCTTCCGCGCCGCGGCCGCGGATCAACTCGAGACGTGGGGCGCGAGGGCTGGCGTCGCTGTGGTGAGATCCGACCGGTCGGGCGGCGACCCCGGAGCCGTGGCGTTCGAGGCGGGGGAGCGCGCGCGGGAGTCGGGAGCGGACGTCGTCCTGGTCGACACCGCCGGGCGCCTCCACAACAAGAAGGACCTGATGGACGAGCTCGGGAAGATCCTCCGGGTTGTCTCGCGCGCCCGCCCGCTGGCGGAGGTCCTCCTGGTGCTCGACGCGACGACGGGTCAGAACGGGCTCGCGCAGGCGCGCGTCTTCGCCGAGGTCGCGGGGGTTACGGGGGTCATCCTCGCGAAACTCGACGGGTCCGCGCGGGGCGGCGTTGTCATCGCAATCGAGCGCGAGCTTGGCGTCCCCGTGAAGTTCGTGGGGCTCGGCGAGAGCGCCGATGACCTCGCGCCGTTCGATCCCGAGGTGTTCGTCGACGGGCTCCTGAGTTAGCCGCACGCCCCCACGGCCCCCTGCGGCAACACACCTTTTACACTCGGCCGCCAGATGTAACGCCGTAGAAACACGGCGGTGGTTCGGAGGAAACCTCCGCGCGGGACCCTTACTCCGTCAGCCGACCGGCTGGCGAGAGGAGAAAACGAACAATGCCTTTCACGCTAGATAGTGGCAATACCGCGTGGATGATCACTTCGACCGCTCTCGTGCTCCTGATGACGCCGGCCCTGGCGTTCTTCTACGGCGGCATGGTTCGCACCAAGTCCGTGCTCAACATGATGATGATGTCCTTCGTCAGCCTTGGCACGGTCGCGGTCATCTGGGTTGTCTACGCATACGGTCTCGCCTTTGGGCCCGGCGACGCGGTCGGAAGCCCGAGGGCCTTCTTCGGACTGAACGGGGTGGCGGATAGCAACAGCCTCGCTGCCTCCTTCGGCGTTCCGTTCCTCGTGATGGTGGCCTTCGAGGCGGTCTTCGCGATCATCACCGTCGCGCTTATCAGCGGCTCAATCGCCGACCGCATGAAGTTCGGTACGTGGGTGGTCTTCACCGTCGTGTGGATTTCAACCGTCTACGCACTCGTCGCGCACAACGTGTGGGGGAGCGGAACGCTGATCACGAGCATCGCTCCTTCCCAGCCGATCGACTTCGCCGGTGGAACGGTCGTTCACATCAACGCCGGTGCCGCGGCGCTCGCGCTCGCAATCCTGCTCGGCAGGCGCAAGGGCTTCGGCAAGGAGCCGATGCGTCCTCACAACCTGCCGTTCGTCATGCTCGGCGCCGCCCTCCTGTGGTTCGGGTGGTTCGGCTTCAACGCCGGCTCCGAGTTTGGTGCCGACGCCACGGCAGGCCGCGCGTTCCTGAACACCACGATCGCTCCGGCGTTCGCGATGCTCTCGTGGATCCTCGTCGAGAAGATCCGCGACGGGAAGCCCACGTCGCTCGGTGCCGCCTCCGGTATCGTCGCTGGTCTCGTCGCCATCACCCCCGCGGCGGCCTCGGTCGACACGTGGGGCGCGCTCGCCATCGGCTTCATCGCCGGTATCGTGTGCGCGCTGGCGATCGGTCTCAAGTACAAGTTCGGCTACGACGACTCCCTTGACGTCGTGGGCGTCCACCTGGTCGGCGGCATCGTCGGCACGCTCCTCATCGGCTTCTTCGCGAACCTCGATGAGGGAACGACTTGGGCCTACAACATCGGCAACCCCGGCGGACCTCTCAACGGCCTGCTCTACGGCGGCGGATGGACCCAGCTCGAGAGCCAGGCGACCGCGGCTGGGTTCGCAATCGTCGTCTCGTTTGTCGCTACGCTGGTCATTGGGCTTGTGCTCAAGTACACGATGGGTCTGCGCGTGACCGAGTCCGTCGAGGTCTCAGGCATCGACCTCGCCGAGCACGGCGAGACCGCTTACGAGGAGGCGAAGTCACTATGAAGCTCGTAACAGCTATCATCCAGCCGCACCGTCTTGAGGAAGTCCGGGCCGCCCTTGAGGGCGTCGGAATCAAGGGTGTGACGGTCTCGGAGGCGTCCGGCTACGGTCGCCAGAAGGGCCACACGGAGGTCTATCGCGGTGCGGAATACACCGTCGACCTTCTCCCGAAGATCCGCATCGAGGTTGTCGCGGACGACTCCGAAGTGAAGGCCGTCACCGATGCAATCGTCGGCGCGGCCCAGACGGGCGAGATCGGCGACGGCAAGATCTGGATCGTGAAGGTCGAGGACATCGTGCGAGTCCGTACGGGCGAGCGCGGGCCGAAGGCCATCTAGGTACCATGCCGAGCCACTCTGGTTCCGGCCAGTCGGGCTCTCGTGCTGAGGTCCCGCACCCTTCCGGGGTGCGGGACCTCAAGCGTGACCGGCTCGCGCTCGCCGGGAAGCTCTTCGAAGCGAAGGTCCCGGGCGCCGAGCGGCGCGAGGCCGTGGGCGACCTCGTCCTTGCCCGCCTCGCCGAACACTGGGAGGAGGCGTCGGGCGGGCGCGCCGACGGAGTCGCGCTCGCGGCCGTGGGGAGCATCGCCCGGCGCGACGCCGGCCCCGCGAGCGATCTTGACCTCCTCCTCATTCACGACGGCTCCACCCTGAAGAAGGAGGAGCTCGCCGCACTTGCGCAGCGGCTCTGGCATCCCATCTGGGATGCGGGGCTTGAGCTCGACTACTCCGTGCGCTCGCTCACCGAGTGTCGACAGGTCGCGACGAGGGACCTCGCGGCCGCGGCGGGCCTACTCGACCTTCGATTCGTCGGCGGCGATGCGGCTCTCGTCCAGCAGGCACGCGCCTCGATCCTCGCCGACTGGCGCAGCGCGGCCCGAAACCGCTTCGCCGACCTCCTCGCCTCGTCTCGCGCCCGCGCGGAGCGCTTTGGCGAGGTCGCCTACCTCATCGAGCCCAACCTCAAGGAGTCTCGCGGGGGACTGCGGGACCTGATGAGCCTGTCCGCCCTCTCCGCCACCTGGCTCGCTGACCGCCCCCACGGCGCCGTCGATCGCGCCGGGAACCACCTGCTCGACGTGCGCGACGCCCTGCACCTCGAAGCGGGGCGGTCGCAGGTGGTCCTCGGCCGCCACGTGGCCCGGAAGGTCGCCCTCCGCCTCGGCTTCGGGCACCCCGATGACCTGCTCGCCTCGCTCGCAGAAGCCGGCCGCGTGATCGCCTTCGCGCTCGACGGCACCGAGCGCAACGCTCGCCGTTCCCTCGAGAAGTCCGGGCACGGTTCGCGGGCCTTCCTCGCCCGGCGGCGCAACGTCGCGCCACAGTACGTCTCGGTGGGAGAGGGCCTGATCAATGTCGACGGCGACCTTGCGCTCGCGGCGGACGCGGTCCCCGAGGGGGATGCGCTCCTCACGCTTCGAGCGGGGGCCGTGGCGGCCGCGACGGGGCTTCGCATGACGCCGGGACTACTCGAGGCCCTCGGTCGTTGCCCCGATCTACCGACGCCGTGGCCCTCGGAGGCCCGCGTCCTCCTCACGGACCTGCTTCGCGCGAGCGCGAACCTCGTCGCCGTGTGGGAGGCGCTCGACCTCGCCGGGATCGTGGTGCGCTGGTTCCCGGAGTGGGAAGGCGTGCGCAACCGTCCCCAGCGCTCGCCCGTCCATCGGTTCACCGTTGACCGCCATTCGGTCGAGGCCGTCGTGCGCGCGGGCAGGCTCAAGCGCAACGTCGACGAGCCCGCCCTACTCCTGCTGGCGTGCCTCTTCCACGACCTCGGCAAGCGCGCGGGGGCTAAGGACCACTCCACGGCAGGCGCGGACCTGGTGCCCGCGATTGCCGCGCGAATGGGCCTCGCACCCAGGTTCGCGAGCGACCTCGAGACCCTCGTGCGGCATCACCTCCTGCTCGCGGATCTCGCAACCCGGCAGGACCCCGAGGACGCGGCCACCGCCCGCGCCCTCCTCGAGCCGCTCGGGTATCGACGGGACCTGCTGAACACGCTGCGCGCGCTCACGGAGGCGGACGCGACCGCCGCCGGGCCCAAGGCGTGGACGCCATGGAGGGAGAAGCTGTGCGACGCGCTCACGCGCACGGCTCACCGCGAGATCGACTCGCCCAGCGGCGCGGCGCGGGCGGAGCGGGGCGGCCCCGCCTAAGCGTCGCGCCCGGGTAATCTGGAGCCTTCGACCGGCGCGCGCCGGCCGCACCTGCCCCGGAAGGACCCGCGTGTTCGCATCGCTCTCGGATCGTCTCGCCGAGACGTTCCGCAACCTGCGCGGCAAGGGCCGCCTGAGCGAGGCCGACGTCGACGCGACCGTCCGCGAGATTCGCCGCGCCTTGCTCGACGCGGACGTCGCCCTCCCCGCGGTCAAGGCCTTCACCGCCGCGATCCGCGAACGGGCCCTCGGATCGGAGGTCGCGAGCGCCCTCAACCCCGCGCAGCAGGTCGTGTCGATCGTCCACGACGAGCTCGTGGAGATCCTCGGGGGTGCGTCGCGGCCACTCGCCCGCGCCAAGACCGGCCCGACGGTCATCATGCTCGCCGGGCTCCAGGGCGCGGGCAAGACGACGCTTGCGGGCAAGCTCGGCCGCCACCTCAAGGACCTGGGGGAGACGCCGGTCCTGGTCGCCGCAGACCTTCAGCGTCCCAACGCCGTCACCCAGCTGACCGTCGTCGGCCAGAGGGCGGGTATCCCCGTGTTCGCCCCGGAGCCCGGGGTCACGAGCGACGACGAGAAGCCCAAGGGCGACCCCGTCAAGGTCGCCAAAGCCTCCCTCAAGGAGGCGAAGGACAAGGTCTACTCCGTCGTCATCATCGACACGGCGGGCCGGCTCGGCGTCGACGCGGAGATGATGGCCCAGGCCGCGAGCATCCGCTCCGCCGTGTCCCCCCACGAGGTCCTGTACGTCGTCGACTCGATGATGGGCCAGGACGCCGTCGCGACCGCCCACGCGTTCCAGGAGGGCGTCGACGTCACGGGCATTGTCCTCACGAAGCTCGACGGCGATGCCCGCGGCGGCGCCGCGCTCTCCGTGAGGCACGTGACCGGCCTGCCGATCCTCTTCGCCTCGACGGGCGAGCAGGTGACGGATTTCGAGGTGTTCCACCCCGACCGAATGGCGTCCCGGATCCTCGACATGGGCGACGTCCTCACCCTCATCGAACAGGCTCAGAAGGCCTTCGATCAGAAGGAGACGGACCGGATCGCCGCGAAGGTCACCAAGGGCGAGGACTTCACGCTCACGGACTTCCTTGCGCAGATGCAGCAGTTGAAGAACGTCGGCTCGATGCAGAAGATGCTAGCGATGCTTCCCGGCATGGGCCAGGCGCGCGAGGCGATCGAGAACCTCGACGTGAGGGAGGTCTCGCGAACCGAGGCGATCATCTACTCGATGACCCCGGCCGAGCGCGACGACGTTGGCCTCCTCAACGGATCCAGGCGCGCGCGGATCGCGGGCGGCTCGGGGACCACGGTCACGGCGGTCAACTCCCTCGTCAAGCGGTTCCTCGAGGCGCAGAAGATGATGAAGTCCATGGCGAAGGGTGGCGTCCCTCAGATTCCGGGGATGGCGCCGGGCCTCGCGGCGGCGACGTACGGCGGCGCGAAGCGGGGCAAGCCCGCACCCAAGAAGTCCAAGGGCAAGAGCGGCAATCCCGCCAAGCGTGCGCAGCAGGAGGCGGAGGCCGAGCGCAGGGCGTCCGGGCGGGCGGGCGACGCTCCGGCGGGCAGCGCGTTTGGCCTCGGCGCGAAGGGCGCCGAGGAGTTGCCCGAGGTTCCCGGGTTCCTGCGCAGGCGATGACCGCGCAGGCGAATGCCGCGCAGGGCGAGGTCCTTCGGCTTGCCGGCCGCATCCTCGTCGACGAGCGGACGGAGCGGGGCGAGGCC
>JADGOS010000124.1 GCA_017882825.1 Demequinaceae bacterium
GTGTCGCGCGCGATGTCCGCGAACGTCGCGCGCGCCCCGTCTACCAGTGGCGCCGGAACCGTGCCGTCGCCGAGCGCAAGGGAGACCCCGAGGCCGGTGGCGGCGTCGGAGAGTCGGAAGAACTCGCCGTTGCCACCGTTGACCACGATGTCTTGGGGGTGCGCGTTCGGCGAATATGAGCCGTCGCCGTTCTCCACCAGGCGCGGGTCGACGTTCTGCCAATCCGCGGCCTGCTTGCCGTCGCCCGATGTCTGCGCCCATTGGGGCGCGCCCGACTGCGCCTGCTGGAATGTTCCATCCGGAAGGGCGTAGAGGGACGATGTCGTGGTTCGTTGGTCAAGCACCTCGACCCGCTGGCCCGTCTCCCTCGCGAGGTCCCGCGCGGTCAGCGACGTCGACGCCGTCGGAATGTCGGGGCTGAAGGCCTCGTCCCCGCTCGGTGCAATTCCCGCGAGCGAGTCATCGACCGTTCCGTCGCCGACCCCGGGTGCGGACGGCGGGGGTTGCACGGCGGGGATTGCGGGAGCCGCGGACGCGGGAAGGGGTAGCGCGAGGGCCACCGCGGCCGTGAGGGCGAGCGCGAACGCCAGCCTGCGGTGGGTAAGGGCGTTACGCATGTGTGTCCCCAATGTTCGCTGCAGCGGCGCAGTCCCCCGCGCCTCCCCTGAGGCGCATACGAACTGACTGAAACGTAGCGGTATGCGACCAATGTCGCAACCGGAACGAATCTTTTGTTTTCGCGCCAGGTTTGTGCCACCCTGAGCCGTGCCCAATCCGACTTCGAGTTCCCGCCACGCGGCGGTCCGCTTCGCTCGACTCTTCGCGCTCGGACTCGCCGTCGCGGGCGCCTTGACCGGCTGCCTGAGAGTCAATGCTGATCTCACGCTTCACAGCGACGACACGGTCTCGGGCTCGTACCTCTACGCCGTGTCCGAAACGAAAGCGAATGCGCTGGGGGTTTCGGGCGAGGACCTCGCGTCGCAACTCGGCGCGGGAAGCCTCATCGATACCTTTGCCCACGCCACGACCACGCCCTTCAGCGACGGCGACCTCAGCGGGACGCGCGTGGACTTCTCGAACGAGCCCCTCGCGACCTTTGACGGAAAGAAGCTCGCGGACGAGGTGGTGATCGTGCGCGAAGGCGGCGACTTCGTCGTCACCGGACCGACGCTCGGCGACCTGACGCCGGAGGACGCCGCTACCCTCGGCGACGCCCAGATCACGCTGGCGATCACGTTCCCCGGCAAGGTCGGCGAACACAACGGGACCCTCGATGGACACACCGTGACGTGGGATCTCACCACCGCGACCGAGGCCCCGTCTGCCCGGGGCTCGGCGCGAGACCCCTTCCCCCTGTGGGTGGGCATCCTTGTCTCGGCGCTCGCGGCGGCGTCCATCGCGGGCGGCGCCCTCTGGTGGATTCGGCGCAGGCGTCGGGCACAAGCGAACCAGGGCTGAAGCATCCGGCCTGAACTACCCGGCGTGACGTGGCTGGCCCGACCTAGCCGACCGGACCTAACCGGCCTGGCGCGCCTCCGCGATCACCGCGAGCACGCGCGCACGGAGGTCGTTGGGAGCCTCCTCCTTGGGGCAGGCGGCGACGAGTTCCTTGATCCGCTCGTTGACGCGCCGCTCGGCGTCGCAGTTCGTGCAGTTCTCCAGGTGCTCGGCCACGCGGCGCACATCCTCGGGCGGGAGCTCGTTGTCGATGTACTCGTAAAGGCGATCCAGCGCCTCTTCGCACGATTTACCGGACATCGGCGTCTTCCTCCCCCGTGCTGGCGCTATCCGTGACGCGGGCGTCGTCGGTTCCGACGCCGCTACCATTCGCAGTGCCGCGGTGGTTGACGATGCCCCGATCGATCGCATAGTCCGCGAGCAACTCGCGGAGGAGCTTCCTGCCGCGGTGAAGCCGGGACATCACGGTCCCCACGGGGGTGTCCATGATCTCGGCGATCTCCTTGTACGCAAATCCTTCTACGTCGCTGAGGTACACGGCCAACCGGAAGTCCTCCGGTAGCGCGGCGAGCGCCTCGCGGATGTCCAGGTCCCCGATCGAATCGAGCGCGGCCTGCTCCGCGGAGACGAGCCCCAACGACGTGTGGGACGCCGCCCGCGCGATCTGCCAGTCCTCGACCGCCTCGGCGTCGCTTCTCTTGGGCTCCCGCTGCTTCTTGCGGTACGTGTTGATGAAGGCGTTCGTCTGGATCCGGTAGAGCCAGGCCTTGAGGTTGGTGCCCGTGGCGAACTTGTCCCGCCCGGCGAAGGCCTTGGCGTACGTCTCCTGGACCAGATCCTCCGCGTCGGCGGGGTTGCGCGTCATGCGCAGCGCGGCGGCGTAGAGCTGGCCCATGAAGGACAGCGCGAGAGCCTCGAAGGCCTCAGCCTCCGCGGCGTATTCGTCGGTTCCGATCGCGGCGTCCATCGACCACGAGCCTAGTGGGCCGACGGCGGGGCGTGCGTCGGCGTCACGGGGACGGGCAGTGTCTGTGCGGGGGGCAGCGAGGCATACGGTCATATGGGTGCAACGGAGCCCGGCCGACGAGCATTCCCGTGCGGGCGCGGCACCTGCGGCGGTAAGTTGTAGGCGAAGGAGGAATCATGTTCATTCGCACCGTCGCCAGGCCCCTGCTCGCGTCGTGGTTCGTCTACGCGGCCGTGGACGCCATCCTCGATCCCAAGCGCCACGCCAAGAAGAGCGCTCCCCTCGTGGAGCCCTACCTTCGCGAGGCGGGCATCACGCTCACCGTCCCGCAACTCGCGCGAATCCACGGCGTCGCGACCCTCGTCGCGGCCACCGCCCTTGCCTTCTCGCGCACGCCGCGCACCGCGGGCCTCGCGCTCGCCGGGCTCGCCACCGTCACCGTCGCGACGGGCGAACCGTTCTGGCGGGAAACGAACGAGGCCGCTCGATCCGCTAGCCGCGAGAACTTTGTCAAGAACATCTCCCTCCTCGGCGGTACCCTCATCGCCGCCAGTGCCGGGGGGTCGGGGACCCAGCGCCGCAGGGTGAAGGCACGCGCCAAGCGCCGCATCGCCAAGGCCGGTTTCGCCAAGGGCACCGGCTCCAAGAGGTCTCGCCGGTGACCCCTACTACCGGAACGCCCGGGGTCGGGCCCGGGCAGTTGTGGGACGCCCCGGTTGCCACCGGCCCGCTGGACGCCACCGTCGAGGTGCCCGGCAGCAAGTCGCTCAACAGCCGCTTCCTGGTCCTCGCCGCGATCGCGAGCGGTCCCGTGACGATCCGCGGCGCCCTGCGCTCGCGCGACTCGAGCCTGATGGTCGACGCGCTTCGCGACCTGGGCGTCGTCGTGGACGATTCGGGGCCGGACTGGACGGTCACGCCGCCCGCGCGCCTCACCGGGGGCGGCTTCGTGGAGTGCGGGCTCGCCGGCACGGTGATGCGCTTCGTCCCGCCCCTCGTCCTCCTGGCCGACGCGCCCGTGAGCTTCGACGGCGACGCCGGGGCGCACGACCGCCCGATGGGCCCGATGATCGACGCGCTTCGCTCGCTCGGCGCGACGGTGGACGACGCCGGGACCGGCGCCCTGCCCTTCTCCGTCACCCCGCCGACGGAGGTTGCCGCCGAGGTCTCTATCGACGCCTCGGCGTCGTCCCAATTCGTGTCCGGCCTCCTGCTGGTCGCCGCGCGCCTTCCCCGCGGCCTCACCGTCAGGCACGTCGGCGCGACCCTCCCGGGCCGCCCCCACATCGACATGACGTGCGAGACGCTCCGCGGCGCCGGGATCGAGGTGCTCCAGCCGGACGAGCGCACGTGGACCGTGCTCCCCGGAGAGATCCACCTGGGAGAGGTGCGGGTCGAGCCCGACCTCAGCAACGCTGGCCCGTTCATCGCCGCCGCGCTCGTCGCGGGCGGGACGGTGCGCATCCCCCATTGGCCGGCCGAGACCACGCAGGCTGGGGCCCTCTACCCCGAACTCCTGCGCACGATGGGTGCCACCTGCACGCTCGCGGACGGCGTCATGACCGTGACCGGCACGGGCAGAATCCACGGGATCGACGCCGACCTGAGCCCCGCGGGTGAGATCACCCCCACGATCGCCGCGCTCTGCGCGCTCGCGGACAGCCCCTCCAACCTCCTGGGCATCGGGCACCTGCGCGGCCACGAGACGGACCGGCTCGCGGCGCTCGCGACGGAGATCGAGCGGATCGGCGGTCGGTGCGACGAGGGTCCAGCGTCTCTCCACATCTGGCCCCCCGTCGAGGGCGCGCTCCACGGAGCGGACATTCAGACCTACCACGACCACCGCGTGGCGACCTTCGGGGCGATCGTCGGGCTCCGCGTGCCCGGCACGCGCGTCATCAACGTCGGCACCACCGCCAAGACCATGCCCGACTTCCCCTCCCTGT
>JADGOS010000008.1 GCA_017882825.1 Demequinaceae bacterium
GCCGAGTTCCTGGAGGAACTGGTTGCTCGGGAAGCCCAAGACCGTGAACCCGCGCTCACGGTAGGTCTCGTGGAGTCGCTCCAGCGCCTTGTACTGCGGCGTGTATCCACACCGCGACGCCACGTTGACAATCAACTTCACGTCGCCCGCGAACTCCGCCAGCGTCGTCGCCCTGCCGTCAATGGTTGTCACTTCGATTTCGTTGATGCTCATGCCAGTAGAACGCTCGGGAGCGGGGGATCGATACCGGAGGAACCTCCTTCGCGCGCGAGTTGACATAATGTCCATTATCGGCGCGAAACTGCCACATGCGGATCGGATCCACCGCGCTTGGATCTGTGTGCTCGGCGTTCCCAGGTTTGCCGCCGCCGAATTGCGCTTTTCTTCTGCGACGAGACGAACCCCAGGAGATCGGTGGCCACTCGGTAGCGACCGTCCACCATTCAGGCATCCACGGGGAACAAACCTGCAAGACTTCTCGTTGTAGGACTCAGACGGGTGCGTAAGCCCGTGACGGGAGGATCCCATGGCGGATCGAGCACTGCGAGGCATGCGCCTCGGCACGCAAAGCATGGAAACGACGATTGGCGCGGAGCTCGCCGCCCGCGAGGACGTGACGTATGACTGCCCGAACGGTCACGCCATCACGATGCCGTTCTCGATCGAGGCGGACATTCCGGGCGTATGGGACTGCCACTGCGGCGCCGTCGCCCTTGTGCGGCACGGCGACACCCCGGAGTTCAAGGCCCAGCGGCACGTCCGCACGCACTGGGACATGCTCAGGGAGCGCCGGTCGATTCCCGAGCTGGAGGAGTTGCTCGAGGAGCGTCTCGTTCTGCTCCGGGCGGGGCGCGTCGGCGCCTAGTCGGAGGGTTGCGCCACTATTCGCGCGTCCTCGGACGCGACTTCTTCACACCGCCGCGCCTGAACGGCCGCGCGAGTCCCCACAGAAACACCTTGAGGAACGCCTCGCGCACGATCGACCCGCTCATCTTTGAGACGCCCTGCGCGCGCTCGACGAACTCGATCGGCACCTCGGTCACCGTCGCGCCCTCGCGAATGGCCCGGAGCGTCATATCCACCTGGAAGCCGTAGCCCTGCGAGTCGACGCCGTCGAGATCGATCGCGCGCAGCGTCGCCGCGGTGTACGCGCGAAAGCCGGCGGTCGCGTCCTTCACGGGAATGCCCAGCGCGACCCGGACGTAGCGGTTTGCCCACACGGAGAGCATCTTGCGTGACCGCGGCCAGTTGACCACGGTGCCGCCCGGGATCCATCGCGAGCCGATGACGAGGTCCCACTCCCCCGCCTTGGCGAGCAGGTCGGGGAGTTGGCGGGCCTGGTGCGAGCCGTCGGCGTCCATCTCCACGAGGATCTCGTAGTCTCGCTCAAGCCCCCACGCGAAGCCCGCGCGGTAGGCCGCGCCGAGCCCGGCCTTCCCCGCGCGGTGCAACACGTGGACGTGCGCGTCCGCACCTGCCTGGGCGTCCGCCCACTCCCCCGTCCCGTCGGGCGAGTTGTCGTCGACCACGAGCACGTCAACGTCCGGGGCGTACTTGCGCACGCCCGCGAGCTGGACGGGAAGCGATTCCCGCTCGTTGTAGGTGGGGATAATCACGAGGGTCTTCATCAGTCCCAGTCCCATCTGCCGCGCAGCGACATCAGCCACCGGATCAGCCAGAGGCCGACCGGGGCAACCAGAAAGCAGAATCCCAGCACTCCCCCGACCCGCATGGCCGGTGTCTTCGAGGTGCGGAGCGGCACCTCCTCGGCGAGGTGCTCGGCCGTGAACAGGCCCGTCTTCGACACGACCGAGCCGTCCGGAAGGACGAACCCGCTCACCCCCACCGTGGAAACCTGGATCGCGACGCGCCCCGTCTCGATCGCCCGGAGCCGGGTCATCGCGAACTGCTGCTCGGACTCGTTGGTCAATCCGAACGTCGCGTTGTTGGTCTGCACCACGATAATCTCGGCGCCCGCGCGGACGGACGAACGTATCAGGGGGTCGTAGGCGACCTCGAAGCAGATGACATCGCCCAGCGGGACGTCGCGCGCGAGCCGCTCCGAGGGCAGGGATACCAGGCCCACCAGGTGGCCGGGGAGCATGTCCACGGTTAGCCGGTCGGCGGCCTTCGTCACGGCACGCGCGAGCGTGCGCAGGGGCAGGTACTCGGCGAACGGCACGGGATGCTGCTTGTTGTAGAACGCGATCGCCTCGCCCTTGGTTGACCACAGGAGCGCCGTGTTGTACCGCCCGTCCGCGGGCGAGTAGTCGTTCGTTCCCAGGAGGATCGGGGAGCCGACCGCCACGGCCGCGTCCGTGACGATTCGGCGGGAGGTCGCGTCGACGCGGGGGTCAACGTCGGCCGAGTCCTCCGCCCACACGACGACGTCGGGGGTCCACGGCAGATCCGCGACGAGGCGACTGGTCTCGGCCGCGTGGTTCTCGGTCACGAGGCGCGCCTGGCGGAACGAGTCGAGGCCGAGGTTGGGGACGTTGCCCTGGACCAGGCCGATGCGAAGCGTTCCCGATTCGGGCGCGATGTCCAGGGGGACGGCGAGGCCCGCCGCGTACACGGCGACGGCTCCGCCGATCCCGAGGACCGAGAGAACGAGCCTCCGACCGCGAATCGCCTCGAACGCGAGTCCGAGGGCGCCGCCCGCCGTCGCGACCGCGAATGAGACCAGCGGCGCTCCCCCGAGCCACGCCAGGGCCGCCACGGGCGCGTCAATCTGCGAGAACGCGAGCCTTCCCCACGGAAAGCCCCCGTACGGGGCGATGGAGCGCAGCTGCTCCGCCGCCACCCAGAGAAGGCCGAACACGAGGGGCTCGGCCCACATCCTGCCGTCCAGGACTCTCCTGCTCCTGACCCAGCACCACGCGGCCGTCGGCAGGGCGAAAGCCAGTGATTCGACGGTTGCGAGGGCGATCCAGGGCACGACGCCCGCCGAGACGTCGATGAACCAGAGGTGGGGAAGGAAGAAGCCAAGCCCGGCGACCATCCCGAGGCCGAACCCCCCGCGGACCCCGGAGTGCTCGAGGGCGGACCAGAGCAGGGCGAGTCCGATGGGTGCCGCGACCCAGAGGTTCGCGGTGGGGAACGCCAGGTTGATGGCCCATCCGGCGATCGCGGCGACCACGATGTTGCGCAGCGCGAGTGCGCCCCCGGCACGCCTGGACGCGCGCAGGCGTTGCGCCCTGGTCGTCCTTCGCCGAATCACGCGCTCAGCCTACGCGAGCGACGGGCGGGCGGCCCTCGCCCTAGTAGGCGACGATTCCGCGCCTCATCGACTGAATTGCCGAGGTCGCGCGGCGCCGCGTCTCGGCGTTCGGGGCGACGCGCGCCACCTGGTCGAGGACGTCGATCACCTGCTTGAACCAGCGGACCAAATCGCCGGGCGCGAGCTCCGTTCCGCGCAGCACGGCGTCGAGGTTCTTCCCCTGGGTCCACGCGTGGACGGCGCCCACGATCCCCCAATGCGGGGCGGGGGCGCGTGGGAGTCGGTGCTCGGCGTGGAACTCGTCGATGCGGGACCAGGTCCGGACCGTGTCGCGAAGGGCGAGCCCGAGCGGCCCGGTCGGCCCTTGGGGGATGCGAGGTTGCCGATCGTCCTCCTCCTTGCGACCCTGGTACACGAGGCTCGAAACGGCCGCCGCGAGGCCGGGGGCGCCGAGGTGATCCCACACCCCGCTCCGAAGGCACTCGGCGATCGCGAGGTCGTTCTCGGAGTAGATCGTGCGCAGCATCAGCCCGTCCTCGGTGGGCGAGAGGTCGTCGCCCGCGCCCGAGAGGTAGGCGAGCTCCGTGAGCACGGCGCAGCGGCGGTCGAAGATGCGCGCGATCGAACCCGTCTCCCTGGATATCTCGCCGGCCAGGCGATCGCGGTCGCGCAGGGCCTTGAAGTACCGCTCCGCCCAGCGCGCGTGATCCTCCCGATCCGGACACTGGTGGCACGGGTGCGCGAGCATCGCTCTGCGCGCGTCGTCGAGATCCGCCTCGGAGCCGCCGGAGCGAACCGGACCGCGCCGCCGCGACGTGGGCGGCGGGCCGAACTCCGCGCGCCTCGCCTCCATCTGCGCGGCGAGTTCCCGGCGGGCGGGGGCCTTCCGCGCATCGAACTTCTTTGGGACGCGAACCTCCCCGACCTCCTCGAACCCCTGGTGCAGGTCCGCGGGTCCAAGCCGGAAGGTCCGAGCCTCCGACGTGACGACGACGGGCCGCGGCTGGTCACTGCGATCGGGTGCCACGACCGCGACGAGGCCCTTCCGCTTGCCGCCCAGAATCCTCAGGACCGCGCCCACGCGGAGCACCCTGAGCCCCTGCGCCGTGGCCTCGTGCCGGTCGCGGGTTTCCCGCCGCACGTCCGACTTCTGCATCTGGGAGATCCGCTCGCGAAGCGCGGCGTACGCCATGAAGTCCCCCCGGTCGCACGCCACGGCGTCCCGGTACCCGCCGAGCACCCCGTCGAGTTCCTTCACGCGCCGCGCCTGGGAGACGACGGAGCGGTCCGCCTGGTACTGGGCGAAGGACATCTCGAGGACCTCGCGCGCGCGCGCGACGCCCGAGCGTACGACCAGGTTGAGGGTCATGTTGTACGAGGGCTGGAAGCTACTCACGAGGGGATACGTGCGCCTCGACGCGAGGCGCCCGAGCGCCTCGACGTCGAAACCCGGGTGGTCGACCACCACCGCGTGCCCCTCGATGTCGATGCCGCGCCTGCCTGCACGACCCGTGAGCTGCGTGTACTCGCCCGCCGTCAGGTCCTTGTGGCTGTCGCCGTCCCACTTGACGAGTTTCTCCAGCACGACGCAGCGCGCGGGCATGTTGATGCCGAGCGCGAGGGTCTCGGTGGCGAAGACGACCTTGATGAGGCCGGCCGCGAACAACTCCTCCACGATCTCCTTGAACAGCGGGATCATCCCCGCGTGGTGCGCCGCGATCCCCGCCTCGAGGTGGTCCCTCCACTGCGTGAAGCCCAGGGCGCCAAGATCCTCGCCGCTCATCCCCGCGCATCGGGCCTCGATGACGTCGGCGATTTGCCCCCTCTGCTCCGGCGTGGTAAGCGCGATGCCGGCCGACCTGACCTGGTCGACGGCGGCGTCGCACCCCACGCGGGAGAACACGAACACGATCGCGGGAAGCAGGTCGCGCTCATCGAGGACGTCGACGACCGCGAACCGGGGGGGAGCCCTCCGGGTGGGCGGGCGGGGGCGGCCCCTCGCGCGCCCGTAGTCCATGCGCGTCGAATGCGTCTTCTGGTCGCCGTGCCTCTGCCGACGTGCGAGGGCCTCCAACTCCGGATTGAGGCGCGGGTTCGGCCCCGGACGCGCGGGGTCGACTCCCGGCGAGTAGAGGTCGTAGATCCCCTCGCGGAGCAGGACGTGCGGCCACAGCGGGACGGGGCGGGTCTCGCTGACGATCACCGCGGTGTTCCCCCGCACCTCCGTGAGCCAGTCCCCGAACTCCTCGGCGTTCGAGACGGTCGCGGAGAGCGCGACGATGAGGGTCTTCTGGTCCAGGTGGACGATGACCTCTTCCCACACGCTCCCGCGGAAGCGGTCGGCGAGGTAGTGAACCTCGTCGAGGACCACCACGCCGAGCCGGTCGAGGGACCGCGAGCCCGCGTAGATCATGTTGCGGAGCACCTCCGTCGTCATGACGACGATGTCGGCTTCGCCGTTGATCGAGGTGTCCCCCGTCAGGAGCCCGACGGCCGCGGGGCCGTGGACCGCGGTGAGCTCGCGGAACTTCTGGTTCGAGAGCGCCTTGATGGGGGTGGTGTAGAACGCCTTCTCGCCCCGCTCGCGCGCGTAGCGGACGGCGAACTCGCCCACCACCGTCTTGCCCGCACCCGTCGGCGCCGCCACGAGCACGGAGCGGCCGTCGGAAATGGCCTCGCACCCCTCACGCTGGAAGTCGTCGAGGGGAAAGGGAAGGGTCTCGGCGAAGGCGCGCACGCCCGGATGCGCCGCCCTCAACCGCGCCGCCCGGTAGCGCTCCGCGGGCGAATCGTCCATGCACCGAGGCTACGGGATGCGGGCTCCGAGGACGCGCAGCGCCCGTGGCGCGATCTTGATAGTCAGCGGAACCGCACCCACGAGCTCGCCGTCCGCGAAGGCGGCGGGGAGTTTGGCGCCGTCCGGGGTCTGCGTGATCGTCACTTCTTTGACCCGCGTGATGGTGATTCGAGGGTCCTTCACGTGCGAGCCGTCCTTGAGCTTCGGGAAGAGTTTGAGCACGCCCGCGCGGGAGACGTCCTCCGCTGTGACGAGTTCGAAGAAACCGTCGTTGATCTTGGACTCCGGCGAGATGATGAGCCCTCCGCCGAAGACGGTGCTGTTGGCGACCGCGACGAGGGTGCACGCTCCCTGCCACCGCTTTCCGTCTGCCGTCACCTTGACGCCGTAGGGGTGGAATCGGGGGACCTCGCGGAACGTCGCGAACTTGTACTTGATCGGACCCCGCGGCCAGTTGATGGTGCGGGCGTAGGCAGCCACCGCGGCGTCGAGCCCCGCCGAAAGCACGCACGTGAAGTACCGGGGATCGCCCGGCTCCCCCACGCCCTGGCCCGTGACCTTGCCGAGGTCGACCGCGGTGATGTCACCCTGAAGCCCCTCGTAAATACGGTCCGCCGCGGCCTCAATGTCGAGCAGCGGGAGACCGTAACTGTAGGCGGCGTCGTTGCCCGAGCCGGCCGCGATGACGCCGAGCGGCAGGTGCTTATGCTCGCCGCAGATCTGGGCGCCTAGGTGCACCATTCCGTCGCCGCCCACCACGACGAGCGCGTCGAGGTGCCTGCGGGCCTTCATGGCGCCCTCGTAGGCGCTCGACCACGATCCGTGGCTGAGGTCCCGGACCTTCAGCCCGCGCGCGGCGAGCGCCGCAAGGGCCTCTCGCCCCCATCGGCGTCCCCGCCCACTACCGGAAGTTGGATTGGTGATGACCCCGATGGTGTGGCTCATTCCTCCGCCTCTCGTCGTTTGGGTCGCCGAAGGGCGCCAACGCCTACTGCGCCAAAGTACATGGCCGTCATCGGCACCGCCAGCGCGAGCATCGACAACGCGCCCGACGCCGGGGTGGCGATTGCCGCAAACAGGAAGATGATGAGCACCGCCCAGCGCCAACCCCCCAGCCACGCTCGCGGAGAGACGATCCCGAGCCAACTGAGGGCCACCATCATGACCGGAAAGACGAAACCGAGCGCGAACGCGACGAGCATGTGCATCGCGAACGTCAGGTACTGGTCGGCGTCGATGAGGTTGGTCGCGTCCTTGGGCACAAAGGTCGTCAGGAGCTCGACCATTCGGGGAAGCAGGTAGAGGCCAACCGCGATTCCCGCCGCGAACAGAGGTATCGCGGCGCCGAGGAACGCGAGCGTGGAGAGCTTCTCGCGCCTCTTCAGCCCCGGGGCCACGAACGCCCACAACTGATACAGCCACCACGGCGCCGAAATCAGGATTCCGAGGAAGACGGCGACCTGCAGGCGAAGGTCGAGCGCGGTCCCGATGCCAGCGAAGTTCACGGAGACCGCGGCGTCGCGCTTCGCGGCCATATCGAGGATCGGCTGCTGCAACCGGCGGAACGCGGGGTCGAAGAGAAACCAGCCTCCGACGGCGCCGACGAGGACGCCGGCCGCGGAGAGCAGGACGCGTCGGCGCGCCTCCACCAGGTGGTCGCGCGGCGGCATGTGCACCTCTCCTATCGCCCGTGCCCGAGTGTACCCACCGACGCCAGAGTCACCCAGCGGCGAGAACCGCACGCGCCGCCTCGCCCAAGCGCTCCCGAAGGCTCGCCGGTTCCACGGAACCCAACGAGGGGGCGACGGCCAGGAGTCGGGCAACGACAACATCGGGGTTCGCGACGCCGAACGTTGCCACCACGTCGTCCCCGTCGACCGCGAGCACCGCGCCGGGAAGGTCCTCGAAGGCCCACCTGCCCGCGCGCGCGACGCGGACGGTCGCGGAGTACGCGGGCTCGAGCGTGAACCCGCTCGCCGCCCTGGGGAGGGCGGTCGCGGAATCGTCGGTTCGTCCCGCAACTTCGATCCGGTCGAGGCGAAGGGTGCGGTAGTCGCCCGCCCTCCTGCAGTAGCACTCGACATAGCCCAAGCCGTCCACGGTGACGAGTCGGTGGGGCTCGATCACGCGCGACGTTCGACGATCCTGCGCGTCGACGTAGGTGACGGCCACCGCGCGCTTCTGCTCGATCCCGGCCCTGAGCGCCTCTACGACGCCCGGATTCACGGGCGCGGCCCGAATGACCGTGACCGGGTTCGCGTCCGTCACGGCCGCGCTGAGGGCCGCGAGGGCCCCCGTCGCGGCCTCGGGGGCAGTTCCGGACGCGATCATGGCCGCGAGGGCCCCCATCAGGGCCATCGCCTCGGCCGGGGCGAGCCTCACCTGGCGCACTCCCTGGGAGTTCGTGAGCCGCGCGATGCCGTCGTCGTAGGCGAAGCCGTCGAAATCCAACAGGTCGGTCATCCCGTAGCCGGGCAGGCCCGCGCACCAGAGGGTGTCGATGTCGCGCTTGATCGTTTCGGCGGTGACGCCAAAGTGCTGGGCGAGCTCGTCGAAGGTCGCCTCGCCGTGCTCCTCGAGGTGCGTGACGATGCCGAGCAGGCGCGTCAGCCGCGGTACGGCCATCTCAGCCACGGCCGCCTCCCTCGGCGCCGGCGATGGCAAGCGCGGCCTCCGCGTGGGTCCGGACGGCGGTCGCGAGGTCCTCGGGCTCAAGCACGCGAGCGGCGCCCCCAAGCGACAGAATCTCATCGCGGAGCGCCTCGGTGTCGCTGAACGGCACATCGAAGACGTCCCACTCCCCCGCGGTGGACACGAACGAGGCGCGGCGCCTCAGGGCGTGGCCCGACTCCGCGCGAAGTCCGACGCGGGCGACCAGCGTCGGAACCTCGCCCTCGAGCGCGAGCACCTCCACCTCGTCCGGCGGCTCAAATGCGGCGCGCTCCCCCACCGGCCGAATCGCTCCCTCGATCCGGCTCAGGCGGTACGTCCGCGCCTCGCCCCGATCGCGGTCACGACCCAGGAGGTAGAGGCGCCCGCCCCGAACCACGAGGCGCCACGGTTCGACGGTCCGCTCGCCTCGGCCCGAGGCCGCGGAGGTATAGGTAAACGCCACCGCCTGCCCGTCCGCGATCGCCTGGGCGATCGCGGGCGCGGCATCGGACCCCTCGGTCGATCGGGCGGCCAGGTGAAGAGGAACCTCCTCCGCCCGTGGCATCGACGACGAGATCTTCACGAACGCGCGCCGGGCGTCCATTCCGAGTGCTGCGTTCTGCCAGTACTCGGCGGCGACGGCGAGGATTGCCCGCTCCACGGGGGTCATGTCGATCGGGGGCATCGAGGCCTCCCCCGCGTCGATGACGTATCCGATGTCGTCACCGTGGGTCGCATCGACGACCGTCTTCAGGGGAATTCCGATGCGACGGAGATCCTCCTTGTCGCGCTCGAACATCCGCTCAAACGCCGAGGTGCGCCTGCGCGCCCGTTCGGCGGTGTCGCCCCCGCGCTCCGCGTCGTACCCCGAGACGGTCGCGCGGATCTCCGCCCTCGTCATCCTTCCGCGGGCGTGGCTCAGCGCGATGATGAGGTTGAGGAGCCGCTCGGCGGCATCCGACGCTGGCACTACACCCTGCAGGCGAGCAGTTCGGTCACGAGGATCGCGCGGGCTCCCGCAGCGTACAACTCGTCCATGACGTGGTTCATCTCGCCGCGGGGAACGAGCGCGCGCACGGCAGACCAGTCCGAATCGTGAAGCGCGGTCACCGTGGGCGCCTCATAACCGGGGGTGATCGCGATCGCGGCCTCGAGCGCCGCCGCCGGAACGTCGTAGTCCACCAGCACGTATTGGCGCGCCATGAGCACGCCGCGCAGGCGGCCCGTCAGCGTGGCGACCGCGGACTCGGGCGTATCCGGGCGGCGAATCAGGATCGCCTCCGACTTGAGGATCGGGTCGCCGAAGATCTCGAGGCCCGCTGCGCGAAGCGTTCCTCCCGTCGAGACGACGTCCGCCACGACGTCGGCAACGCCGAGCCGAACGGACGACTCCACCGCCCCATCGAGCCGGACGACGTCCGCCGTGATCCCGAAGGAGGCGAGGTGGTTGCCAACGAGGCGCGGGTAGGACGTCGCGACGCGACGGCCCGCGACCTGCTCGATCGAGGTGATCGTGTCCGGCGCGGCCGCATAGCGGAAGGTCGAGCCGCCGAAGCCCAGCTCAAGGTGCTCGACCGCCTCGGCACCGGAATCGAGCAACAGGTCGCGACCGGTGATGCCCGCGTCGACGGTGCCGAGTCCCACGTACACGGCCACGTCGCGAGGCCGAAGGTAGAAGAATTCGACGTCGTTGCGCTGGTCAACCAGGATCAGGTCGCGGGAGTCGCGCCGCTGGCGATAGCCGGCCTCGGTCAGAAGCGTGATCGCGGGGTCGGAGAGCTCTCCCTTGTTGGGTATGGCGATTCTCAGCACGTCATTCCTCACAGATAGCGCTCGACGTCCTCGAGCGAGATTCCCTTGGCGATCATCATGACCTGCGCGTGATAGAGCAACTGCGAGATCTCCTCGGCCGCCTCGGCGTCCGACTGGAACTCCGCGGCCATCCAGGCCTCCGCCGCCTCCTCCACCAACTTCTTGCCGATGGCGTGGACGCCAGCGTCGAGGAGCTCAACGGTGCGCGAGCCCGCGGGACGCTCGATGGCGCGGCGGGACAATTCCTGGTACAAGTCCTCGAAACTCTTCACGACGATTAGCCTACGGGAGGCGGGCACCCAACTGGAGCGAGCGGGGGAGGTTCTCGAGAATGCGCGCCGTCGCGATCGCCGCCTCCGTCGCCTCGGCGCCCTTGCTTTCCTTCGATCCGGGAAGGCCTGCCCGGGCTATCGCCTGCGCCTCGTCGTCGCACGTAAGGATTCCAAAACCCACCGCGACCTCATTGACCCTGGCGACCTCGGCCAAACCCCGCGTGACGGCATCGCACACGTACTCGAAGTGGGGGGTATCGCCGCGAATCACCACGCCGAGGCCTACGACGGCGACTGCCCCGCGCACCGCGAGCGCCTGCGCCACGACCGGGATTTCGAAGCATCCGGGAACGCGGATGAGCCGATACGACGCCCCAGCGGCCTCGCACGCTCCGACCGCACCAGCTACCAGGCCATCCATGACCTCGGGGTGCCACGACGCGGCGACGATCTCCACCGTCATGCCCGCGCCGTCAACGGCGAGGCCGGGCGCCCCGGCTCCGCTCACTCGTCGGCATCCTCGATGTGGCCCATGCGGTCCACCTTAGTCTGGCGGTAGCGCTCGTTGTGGGGGTTGCTGCCCACGTGGTGAGGCACGCGTTCGAGCACCTCGATCCCGCTAGCCCGGAGGCCCTCGACCTTAGCCGGGTTGTTCGTGAGCAGGCGGATCGAGGTCAGGCCGAGGTCATGCAGGATGGCGGCCGCGCCTCCGTACTCGCGCCGGTCGACCGGAAGTCCGAGCTCGGAGTTGGCATCGACGGTGTCGAAGCCCTGATCCTGAAGGCCGTAGGCCTGGATCTTGTTGATGATCCCGATTCCCCTGCCCTCGTGTCCCGTCATGTAGACGAGGGCTCCGCCCTCGCGCACCACCGCCTCGATCGCGGAGTCGAGCTGGGGACCGCAGTCACACCGAAGGGAGCCAAAGGCGTCCCCCGTGAGGCACTCGGAGTGCACGCGAACCATCGGGACAACACCAGGGCGCGTGGGCGCGATCAGCGCGACGAGTTCATCGCCCGTGCGCTCGTCGCGGTATCCGCGAATCATGACGTCGCCGTGGGTCGTGGGAAGCTGCGCCTCCCCGCTGAAGGTGACGCGGTGCGGCTGAACGTACGTCTCCTGAGGCAGGTCCCCGTGGTGACGGCGGTACTTGATGATGTCGGCGATGGTCAAGAGAATGAGCCCTTCCTGGTCGGCGAGAGAACCCGCCTCGGCCAGGCGCATCATGGTTCCGTCGTCGTTGACCAATTCCGCAAGCGCCCCGACGGGTTCGAGGCCGGCGAGGCGGCAGAGGTCGACGCAGGCTTCCGTATGGCCAGGTCGGTGCAGGACACCACCTGGAACAGCGCGGAGGGGCAAAACATGCCCGGGCCTGATGACGTCGTCGGCAGTGGCGTTCGGATTCGCGAGCGCCTTGAGGGTTCGGTGCCTGTCGGCTGCAGAGATTCCCGTGGTGACGCCCGAGGCCGCGTCTACCGAGACCGTGTACGCCGTGCGCCGGGGATCCTGGCTGAGGGGAACCATGAGCGGAAGGGCAAGCGCGTCGGCGCGCTCGGCGGGCATGGGCGCGCAGAGGTACCCGCTCGAGTGGCGGATCGCCCACGCCACCCATTCGACCGTCGTCGTCTGTGCGGAGAGGAAGAAGTCCGCCTCGTTCTCCCGATACCGAGAATCGGCGACCAACACGGGCTTTCCGAGGCGAAGATCCTCAAGCGCGGCGTCGACGAGCGCGACCGAATCCTTCACTGAGCGCTCCTTGCCCGCGCGCTCCTTGCCCGCGCGATCTCCACTCACACGATGTCCACTCACACGATGTCCACTCACACGATGTCCACTCACACCGTGCCGCCGACGAACCGCTCGATGTACTTGGCGAGCACGTCAACCTCGACGTTGACGCGGTCTCCCACCGAGAGGGCGCCGAGGGTAGTGTCGGCGAGGGTCGTCGGGATGAGCGACACCGTCACGTCGCTTCCGTCGAGGGCGGCGACGGTGAGGGAGACGCCGTCGAGGCAGATCGAGCCCTTCTTCACGACATAGCGCGCCACGTCGTCTGCGACGGAGAAGGTGAGGTCATCCCACTCGGCGGCGCTATCGCGGCGGACCAGGGTCGCGACGCCGTCGACGTGGCCCTGGACGATGTGCCCGCCCATGCGGCCGTCCGCGCGGAGGGCCCGCTCGAGGTTAACGCGCCGACCCGGGACTGCCTCGCCCAGAGTGGTGGTCTCGCGGGTGATGCGCATGACGTCCGCCACCCAGGAGCCGCCCGCAGGTTGCGCGACCGTCAGGCACACGCCGCTGACGGCGACGGACTCGCCGTGCCGCAGATCGTCGCCGAAGCCGGGCGAGGAGATCGTGATCGTGGCCTGCGCCCCGGACTCGTCCACGGACGTGATGGTCCCTATGGATTCCACGATTCCGGTGAACATGGGCCTATCCTCTCGGTTGCAGTCGTCCCGTCACCAGGGTATCCGGGCCGAGCGAGACCGTTCGCACGTCGCCTAACCGCAACGCATCCCCGATGCTACGGATTCCAAGTCCCGTGACGACCCCCCGCCCCGCGCCGAGGAGGACCGGCGCCAGGTACGCGTGCACCTCGTCCACCAGCCCCGAGCGGAGGAAGGCGGAACTCACGGTCGCACCCCCCTCAACGATCACCGAGCGAACCTCGCGCTCCTGGAGCGCATCCAGTACCACCCGCGGGTCGTGGGTCCAGCACTGCATCGCGTTGTCATCGCGCCAGATCTTGCGGCCGGACGTCTCGCGCGTTCCCATCACCACGCGAAGGGGCTGGTGCCCCCCCTCGATCCCGCCGGGCCTCGCGGAGAGCTCGGGGTCGTCGGTCACCACCGTTCCCGTCCCGACGATGACCGCGCCCACCCTGCCCCGCTCCCGGTGCGCGTGATCCCTGGCCTCCTCGCCGGTGATCCAGAAGCTCGTGCCGTCCGCTGCCGCCGTGCGGCCGTCGAGCGTGCACGCGAATTTGAGGATGACGTACGGGCGACCCGTCGTCAGCGCATGGAGGAATCGCGCGTTGACCTCCTCGGCGGCGGGCGTTGGCTCAAGGATCGCCTCGATCCCCCGCTCGGCAAGGACGGCCGCGCCCCCGCCGGATGCCGCCCCCGGATCGGGCACGGCGTAGACGACGCGCGCAACCCCCGCCTCGGTGAGGGCGTCGACGCAGGGCCCCGTCCGCCCGACGTGACGGCATGGCTCGAGGGTCACATACGCCGTGGCGCCCGCCGTGGCGTGCCCGCGCGTTGCCGCATCGGCAATCGCATCGACCTCGGCATGGGGGGTCCCCGCCCCGCGGTGGAAGCCCTCGCCCACCACCGCGCCCCGAGCGTCGACGATGACGCAGCCGACTCGGGGATTCGGCCCGTGCTCCGGGCCTCGCAGGGAAATCTCGACCGCTCGGGCCATCGCGGCTTGCGGCGTCAGGGCCCCCGAACTGGACGAGCCGTCCACGCTAGCCGTGGCGACCCCCCGCTGACAGCGCCCTGAGGGCGGCAATCTCCGTGCCCCTGTTCTCGGCCCCGTACACGGCCGATCCCATGACGAGCATGTCCGCGCCCGCGTCCACCACGCGCGCGATCGTCTCGCGCGAGACGCCGCCGTCAGCCTGAATCCACACCTCGGACCCCGCCGCCTTCGCCGCGGCGCGCAGGGCGCGAAACTTCGGCAGCGTCGACTCGATGAGGAGCTGGCCGCCAAACCCCGGTTCGACCGTCATGATCAGGATCATGTCGAATTCCGACAGGTAGTCGAAGAGGGGCTCCACGGGCGTGCCGGGCTTGATGGCCACCCCCGCGCGCACGCCGAGCTTTCGGAGGTCGCGCGCGATGCGAACGGGGGCGGCGGCCGCCTCCATGTGGAAGGTCACCGAGCTGGCGCCCGCCTCGGCGTACCGCGGGGCCCACATGTCGGGGTCGTCGATCATGAGGTGGGCGTCGACGGGCAGCGGGGACACCTGGACGACCCGCTCGAGGATCGGAAGCCCCAGGGTCATGTTGGGAACGAAGTGGGCGTCCATGACGTCAACGTGCAGCCAATCGGCATCCGCAACGGACGCGATCTCGGACTCCAGGTTGGCGAAGTCCGCCGCAAGGATGCTCGGCGCGATCTGGATTCCCATGCCTAGACCTTACTGCGCCCCGGCAGGCTTCCCTGGTGCCCTCACCAACGCGAGGAACATGGAATCCGTGCCGTGCTCGTGGGTCCACAGTTGGACGTGGGGACCGCTCCCCCACGCCTCGGGTAGGGTCCCGGTCACCGTCGCGACCGCCGCCCTGGCGTCGAGCACCTCGAACCCCTCTCCCGCCGCCGCGAGTGCCCTATCGATGGCGCCCCGCGTCTCCGCCAGAACGGGCGAGCACGTCACGTAGGCGAGGACACCCCCCGGCTTTAGGCTCCGCAGCCCGGCCCCGAGGAGCTCCCCCTGGAGATGGACCAGATCCGTCAGGTCCGCCTCCGTTCGCCTCCATCGGGCCTCGGGCCGCCGCCGGAGCGCCCCGAGCCCGGTGCATGGGGCGTCGAGGAGGACGCGATCGTAGGTACGGTCGACGACCCGCGCGTCCGCAGTGCGGACGCTGACGGTCCCCGCGGGGACCGCGCGTAGCGCCTGCTCGACGAGCGCGGAGCGGTGTGCGTGGAGTTCCGTCGCGTCGAGGGATGCCCCCCTCTGGGCCGCCACGCAGGCCAGAACCGCCGCCTTGCCTCCCGGCCCTGCGCACATGTCGTGCCAAGACTCGACGGACCCCCCGCCGAGCGTCGGCGCCTCGCAGACCGCGAGGGCAACGACCTGGCTGCCCTCGTCCTGCACCCCCGCTCGCCCGTCCCGAACCGCAGCGACACCGCCGGGATCGCCCCCCGGCATGAGCACGCCGATGGGAGAGAGGACCGTGGGCTCGCCGCCCCGCACCGCGGCGAGAAGCTCGTCTCGGGATATGAGGCCCGGCCGGGCGACGAGCGCCACAGCAGCGGGCTCGTTGTGCGCGGCGAGCAGCGAACTCAGCTCGGTCCCTCGGCCGTCCGCCTCGAGCGCCTGCCGAAGCCTCGCGACGATCCATGCCGGATGGGAATGGCGGATCGCGAGCGCGGCATCCGAATCGCCCGGTGCAACGCGATCGCACCACTCGCCCAACTCCGCCTCGCTCATCCTGCGTGCCACAGCATTCGCCAGGCCGGCGACGCCCGGCCTGCCGATCTCGCGCATCAGCGCGACCGTCTCGGACACGGCAGCGTGCGCGGGAACGCGCATCGACAGGACCTGGTGGGCGCCGAGGCGCAGTACCCGCCGCACCGGCCCCTCTAGGCGCGCGGGGTCACGCCCTGATGCGGAGCCGATGATCGCGTCGTAGAGGCCCTGAAGCCGAATCGTGCCGTACGCGAGTTCGGTCGCGAAGGACGCCTCCCGCCCGACGAGCCCGGACTCCCTGAGGATCGCGGGCATCGCCAGATTCGCGAAGGCCCCCTCCGCGTCGACCGCCTCGAGGCACCGATACGCCGCCAGCCGCGCGGCGAGCCCCGGCCGCGTCACGCCTCGCCCAGTTGCGCACCCTCGGTCAGGCGCGAGCCCCGCCACCAGTCGGCAGCGGGCATGGGCCGACGCCCCGCCGGCGCGATCCACGACATCTGGAGTGGCGCGGAGCCCGAGTTCACCACGATCGCGCCCGATGCCTCCTTGACCGTCCCTACGGCGCCCCCGGCAAGGTCGGGTCGGGGCATCAAGGGCCCGATCTTCGCGATCGTGCCGTCGGGCAGCGTCGTCCATGCCCCGGGCGCGGGGGTGCATCCGCGAACCTGGCGATCCACGACGTGCGAGGCGAGTTCCCACCGTACGCGTGCGTCCTCGCGCGTGAGCTTGTGGGCGTAGCTGACGCCGTCGGACCCCTGTGCGATCGGCGACGCTGAACCATCCTCGAGGGCATCAAGCGACCGAACCATGAGGGGGGCGCCCACGACCGCGAGTCGGTCGAGCAGGTCGCCCGCCGTGTCCGTCGGCCGAATCGTCTCCGTCACCAGTCCGATCACGGGACCCGTGTCGAGGCCCTCCTCGATCACGAAGGTGCACGCGCCCGTCACATCGTCGCCCGCCATGATCGCCCGCTGGACGGGCGCCGCCCCGCGCCACGCGGGGAGCACGGAGAAGTGCAGGTTCACCCAGGCCAGCCGGACCGCGCCGAGAAGCGCGGGGCGAAGGATCTGCCCGTACGCGACGACGGCGGCCGCGTCGCATCCCAGGGCCGCAATCTCGGCAACGAAGGCGGGATCGGAGGCCCGCTCGGGGGTGAGAACGGGAAGTCCGAGGTCGAGGGCGCGCGCCTTGAGGGGGCTGCGAAGGAGCTCCGATCCTCGCTTGCCCGGCGCGTCGGGGCGCGTCACGATCGCCACGACTTCGTGATCGGAGGCGACGAGGGCGTCGAGCGCGGGCACCGCGATTTCGGGGGTGCCAACGACCAGGACGCGCATGCGTCCATCGTACGGGCGAAGCGCGGCCTAGCCTGCGGGCTCCAAGGGGCCATCCACGTGGATGCGCAGGTCCGGATGACCGGCGCGCGACCGCTCGACTTGAAGGGCGCGGAGCGCGTCGACGATCGGCTGAGTCGCGCGCCGCGACACCAGGTAGGCGCGCGAGCCGCCGTTCGCCGAGGCCTCCCGCACCTCCGACTCCGGAGCGGACGCCGCGGGCCCGATCACCACCGCCAGGGCGGCGCCAAGCGCGGACGAAGAGCCCTCGATCTCCACGACCCTCCTCGCGGGGGGCAGGCCGAGTTCGGCACGCTCCGCGTAGGCGTCGGCCGCCCAGTTGGCCGGAGACCACGTCGCGAGACACCGGGTCACGGTGTCGGGAAGCGCCCCCGCGACCGCGACGGCGCCTCCTTCTCGCCGCGCCCGAACGTGCGCAATGGCTGCAAGGATGTGCCGTAGCGCATCCTCCTCGCCATCGAGGCCGGGGCCGACGAGTGCGCCAGCGTCCACGACGACGGCGTAGGCGTAGCCGCCGCGGACGGCGGGAATCGCGCCCGGCGTTGCGACCACGAATCCCCCGGTCACCGCGCCGTCGGAGACGATTCCCGTGCCCGAGGACGACACGGCGACTGCCGCGCTGGGTTCCATGGACTGCAGTTGCTCCGCGATCCGCTCGATTCCCTGCCTTACCTGCGCGAGACGCGCATCGCCGCACTCATGACAGTGCCAATCCCTGTGGAGTAGGCCGCACTCGATGCATGCCGGGTCCGCTCCGCGGGAGGCGAGGGCCAAGGGGCCGCCGCAATCGCGGCACGTCGCCCATGCGCGACACGACGCGCACGCGACGCCCTGGACGTAGCCGGAGCGCGGAACGAGCACAAGGACGGGTCCAATTCCGAGTGCCGCACGCGCGGTGGCCCACGCGCGGCCCGGCATCCAGTGCCACCCGCTCCCACCCTCGCGCTCGCGTTCCTCGCTACCGAGCACCGCGATCGCGGGAATGGCGTCACGAACCACGCCTCGTGCGGCGGGCGCAGACTCGGCCCAGCCGTGCTCCACCAGCGCCCGGGCGGCGACGGATTGGGCAAATCCGCCGATGAGGAGCCCAGCACCCTCCCTCTCTGCGCGCATCGCCGCGACGGCCAGGACGTTCGGATAAGGGGCGTGCTGCTCGCGGTAGGACGAATTGCCGTCATCCCAGATCGCGAGGGCGGCGAGCCGCGGGACGGGCGTGAAGACGGCTGGGCGGGTGCCAAGGACGAGCCTGGCCTCGCCGCGCATCGCCGCGAGGTACGCCCCGTACCTCTGCGCGGCCGGGTCATCGGAGTGGATGACGGCGATCTGGCCCCCGGATCGGGCGGTCCACCGGGACAAGCCGACGTCCCCGGCTGCCGCGACGAACGCGTCAACCGCCCTCGAATCGGGAACGACGATGATGCACGAGCCCTGCGCGCAACCCTCGATCACCGTCGCAAGGATGGCGCGCGCGGGTATCGGTCCAAGCGCGGTGTTGGGTCCAAGCGCGGTAGCGGACGCGCTCCCCCGCCACGGAAGCGCCTCCCACACGACGCGCCCGCCCGTGACGATGGATGAGGCGACGGCGGAGTCGGTGAAGTCGGCGGCGACGGCGGAGTCGGTGAAGTCGGCAGAGTCGGTGAAGTCGGTGAGGTCGGAGTCCCCCCCGCCGGAGCGGAGCGCCTCGCGGGCGCGTGTCATCGCGGGATCCCCCTCGGTATCGCCCGCGCGCCTCTCGCGCTTCTCCACCGAGGCGACGCGCGGCGGCGCCATCAGGCGAAGGACGTCCCAGAGGTTTCCCCCATATCGGTCGGCGACGGCCCGGGCGAGCGCGAGGCCCTCCGCGGTGTACGACGGAACGGACGCGCTCGTGCGTATCGGCGTGAGAGCTCCGTCGAAGTCGGACGTGGCGCCAAGGGCGCACACGACGCCGTGGACGAGCCGTCCCGCGAAGCGGACCCGGACGCGAGAACCCACGGCCACAACCGGCGCGAGCGGCGCCGGAATCGCGTAGTCGAAGAGCCGATCGAGGTGCGGGAGGGGGCTGTCGACGCACACGCGCGCGATGGCGGGCGCGCCCGTCATGCCCCGGCTGCCTCCCGGAGGGCCGCGACGCGATCGGTCCGCTCCCAGGTGAACTCGGGCAGTTCCCGGCCGAAGTGGCCGTACGTCGCGGTGACGCGGTAGATGGGCCGGCGAAGGTCGAGGTCCCGGATGATCGCGCCGGGTCTCAGGTCAAAGACTTCCCGAATCGCCTCGGCGATCCTCTCCGGCGCCACGGTCGCCGTGCCGAAGGTCTCGACATAAAGGCCGACGGGCCTCGCGGTTCCGATCGCGTAGGCCACCTGGACCTCGCACCGGTCGGCGAGCCCCGCGGCGACGACGTTCTTGGCCACCCAACGCACAGCGTAAGACGCCGAACGGTCAACCTTGGAAGGATCCTTGCCGGAGAACGCCCCTCCGCCGTGGCGGGCCATTCCCCCATAGGTGTCGACGATGATCTTCCTGCCGGTGACGCCCGCGTCGGCCTTGGGGCCGCCCTGCTCGAATCGGCCGGTGGGGTTGATGAGCGAGCGGTGGTGCGTCGAGTCGAGCTCGTAGCGCGCGAGGACCGGGGCCACCACCTCGGCCTCGACCGCCGCACGCAGCGCGGCCATGTCCATGCCCGCTCCGTGCTGCGTCGACACCACGACGGTCTCCACCGTCACGGGGGTATCGCGGTCGTATCCGATCGTCACCTGGGCCTTGCCGTCGGGCCGCAGCCCCTCGACCGCCCCGGAACGGCGCACCTCGGCGAGCCGGCGCGTGAGGTCGTGCGCCATGGCGATCGGCACCGGCATGAGCGTGGGGGTGTCGCGGCACGCGTAGCCGAACATCAGGCCCTGGTCGCCCGCGCCAAGGTTCTCGGCCAGAACGGGCTCGCTGCGGGAGTTGCCGTCGGTCGTGGCGTCGTCGGTAGCGCGGTCGACGCCGAGCGCGATGTCCGGCGACTGCGACCCGATCGAGACGGAAACGCCGCACGAGTCGCCATCGAAGCCGAAGGCCGACGAGGTGTAGCCGATGCTCGTCACCACCTCCCGGACGATCTGCGGGATCTCGACGTATGCCTCCGTGGTCACCTCGCCCGCGACGTGAACGAGGCCGGTGGTGACCATGGTCTCGATCGCGACGCGGGACATGGGGTCCTGCTCGAGGAGCCCATCGAGAATGGCGTCTGCGACCTGGTCACAGATCTTGTCGGGGTGGCCTTCGGTCACGGACTCGGAACTGAAAAGGCGGAGGGTCGTCACGCGCTCAGCCTAGCCCCGCCCACCGACGCGCTAGTGGCGCGCCCTGTGCGCTACGACTTCGTCGAGGATCACGTGGGCGACAGCCAGTTTGCTTCCCGTCGCCCTCGCAACCACCGCCCCCTCGACGTCGATCAGGGTCACGGCGTTGGGCACATCGCCGAAGCCGCGCCCCCCACCCACGGCGTTGACCGCAAGCAGGTCCGCGCCCTTGCGTTTCGCCTTGGCGGCACCGTGCTCCGCGACGCTTCCGGCGTCGTCGCCGGTTTCGGCGGCGAACCCGACGATCGTCTGACCCCCGGGACGCGACGCGACGAGGCCGGCCAGGATGTCCTCGTTCGGGACGAGCTCGATCGTGACCGTGCCCTCGTGCCTCTTGATCTTCGTCGGCGACAGGTGCGCCGGGCGGAAGTCCGCGACCGCCGCGGCCATGATGACCACATCCGCGCTCGCGGCGACCGCGCGAATCTCGCGCGCAAGGTCCTCCGAGGTCTCCACGTCGATCCGGGCAATCCCCTGCCCCGAGGGGAGTGTGACATTCGCCGCGACGAGGGTGACGATGGCGCCGCGGTCGGCCGCGGCCTGGGCCAGCGCGAGTCCCTGGTGACCGGTCGAGCGGTTGCCGAGGAAGCGCACAGGGTCGAGAGGCTCGCGCGTTCCGCCGGCGCTGATCGCGACACTTACCCCCACGAGGTCGCCCCACGGCGCCGAGGTGCCGGCGCTCAGTGGCAACCCCTCGCCCGCCGCGACCGCGTACGCCGCGGCGACGATCTCCTCCGGCTCGGGAAGCCGCCCGGGTCCGCTGTCGGGCCCCGTCAGCCGCCCCACGGCGGGCTCGATGACGTGCACGCCGCGGGCCCTGAGGGTGGCGACGTTCGCTTGGGTCGCCGGGTTCAGCCACATCTCCGTGTGCATCGCGGGTGCCACCACGATGGGCGCGTGGGTGGCGAGGATGGCGTTGCCCAGCAATTCGCGCGCCTCGCCGTTCGCGATCTGAGCGAGGAAGTCGCCGGTCGCCGGTGCGACGAGCACGAGGTCCGCCGATTGCCCCAGGCGGACGTGTTCGACCCCGTACACGTTGGAGAAGGCGTCGCTCGTCGCGGGCCCACCCGAGAGGGCCTCCCACGTAGACCGGCCGACGAAGTGGAGGGAGGAACGCGTGGGGACAACCCGAACGCTGTGACCGTCCTCCACCAGGCGTCGAAGGACGATGGCGACCTTGTATGCCGCGATCCCACCCGTCACGCCCAGGAGGACGCGCATGGCTACTCCGGGAGCTTGGTCAGCTCGAGCAGGTTGCCTTCGTTGAGTTCGCGGAGGGCGACGGAAAGGGGCTTGTCGGTCGTGTCCGCCTCCACGAGGGGTCCGACGTTCTCGAAGTGGCCTTCGCCGAGCGCCTCGTAGTAGGCGTTGATCTGGCGGGCACGCTTGGAGCTGTAGACCACGAGGGCGTACTTGGAGTCCACCTTCGCGAGGAGCTCATCGATCGGGGGGTAGGTGATGCCCTCGGGGTTCGCGATCGTTCCGGCCACGTCCACTCCCATTCTGACCGGACGAGGCGCCCGGCGGCGGGGGTAAGTCTACCTTTCCTCGACGAGCAAGGCGTGCACCGCGTCCACGGCCGCGTCGAGGTCATCGTTCACCACGACGTGCTCGAACTCCTCCGCTGCGGCCATCTCCATGCGGGCGGTGGCAAGGCGCCTCGTGCGCTCGTCCTCGTCCTCGGTCCCGCGGAACTCCAGCCGACGCACGAGCTCCTCCCACGACGGCGGCTCGACGAACACGAACGTCGCGTTCGGCATCGCCTGACGTACCTGCCGCGCCCCGGAGAGGTCGATCTCGAGGATGGAGGGGATTCCCGCGGCGATGTGGCGCAGAACAGCGGCCCGCGGGGTTCCGTAGCGATGCTCGCCATGAACCACGGCCCACTCGAGCAACTCGTCCTCCGCGATCATCTCGTCGAACCGCGCGTCGGACACGAAGTAGTAGTCAACGCCATTGCGCTCCCCCGGCCGGGGCTCCCTCGTCGTCGCCGAGACGGACACCCAACCATCGCCGTGCCGCTCCATCAGGCGACGGACGATGGTTCCCTTGCCGACCGCCGTCGGACCCGCGAGCACCAGGAGCCGCGTCACGGGCCAGCCAGTTTGGCGAGGGAGTCGACCTGGTGCTGCCCAAGGCCCCTGATGCGCCGGGAGGCAGCGATGCCCGCCTCCTCCATCGTCGCGGAGGCGCGCTTGGGCCCGACTCCGGGAAGGCACTGGAGCAGGTCGCGGACGCGGATTCCGGTGAGGCCCTCGTCCGCCTTGGCCGCCTCGATGGCCCCCGAAAGGGTGAAGGCTCCCTTCGCGACCGCGTCCTTGAACTCGCGCCGGGCCATCCGCACGGCGGTCGCCTTCCTCAGCGCCGCCGCTCGCTCGTCGCTCGTCAGGTTCGGCGCGGTACCCATTCGGCTACTCGTCGCCCCTGAGCGCGAACTGGGCCGCGCCTGCGGCCGCCTGGATCGCCCCGCGCATCTTCTCCACGAACGGGCCTGCCATGAGCACCGCCCGGCTCTGGTGGGAGAGGACGTTGCGCGTGATGCCATGGAACACCTGCGCGAGTTGCTCCGGCCCCGCCCCCTGGGCTCCCACGCCGGGCGCCAGGATGGGTCCGTTGAGGGCACTCAGCGGAACGGGCAGGGCGCGGATCGCGTCGCCGACCGTCGCGCCAACGACGAGGCCCACGCTTCCCATCGGGCTTGCACCCCGGTTGCGCTCCGCGGCCGCCTCGGCGATCATCGCCGCGACGGCCACGCCGTCCTCATTCCGGGCGTGCTGAACGCTCGCGCCCTCGGGGTTGGAGGTCAGCGCGAGAACGAAGACGCCCTTGCCGTGCTCGGCCGCGATGTCCAGCGCCGGAGCGAGGGAGTCGAACCCCAAGTACGGCGAGAGCGTCATGGCATCGACCTCGAGCGGCGAGTCGGGGCGGAGGTAGGCGTCGGCGTATCCCGCCATGGTGGAGTCGATGTCGCCGCGCTTCGCGTCCATGATCGTGATGAGGCTGTGGTGGCGCGCGAAGGCCAGCACCTGCTCCAGCGCGGCGATGCCGCGAGAGCCGTGCCGCTCGAAGAAGGCGATCTGGATCTTCACCGCTGCCACCGAGCGCTCGGAGGCCTCGACGACCGCCTGACCGAACGTCAGGAGGCCCTCCGCCGTGTCCGGCAACCCCCAGTGAGCCAGCATCTGGGGGCTCGGGTCGATCCCCACGGACAGTGGTCCGAACTTGTCCATCGCTGCGGCCAATTGCGCCCCAAACGTCATGTTCGTCTCCTCTATCGGTGGTCCTGAATCTGGTGGTCTCGCACGTGCTGCCCCTGAAGGTGATAGTCCTGCAGGCTCGTCACGGCAAACGGGCCCGCTCGGACCGCTTCAATGCCTTGCACGGCGGCGGCAAGCTGCTGGACGGTGGTGACGATGGGCTTGTCGCCCGCCGTCGTCGCCGCCCGGATCTCGTATCCGTCCGCGCGGGCTCCCTGTCCCGACGGGGTGTTCACCACCATGTCGACGCCGCCAGCGGCGATGATGTCGACGATGGTTCCCTCTCCGTCGGGGCCGGGCCCCTGTGAGTATTTTCGCACCACTCTGGCAGGGATGCCATTTCGCGCCAGGACCTGGGCCGTTCCCTCGGTCGCGAGCACCTCGAATCCGAGTTGCGCGAGGCGCGCGACGGGCAGGATCATCGCGCGCTTGTCGCGGTCGGCGACGGAGATGAAGACGGTGCCTTCGGTCGGCAGGCCGCCGAAGGCCGCCGACTGCGACTTCGCGAACGCGGTCGGGAAGTTGACGTCGATCCCCATCACCTCGCCCGTCGAGCGCATCTCCGGCCCAAGGACCGTGTCAACGACCGTGCCCTCCGCTGTGCGGAAGCGCTTGAAGGGCAGCACCGCCTCCTTGACCGCCACCGGGCTGGAGGGGTCGATCCGGGACGCGTCGGTCTCCGGAAGCACGCCCAGGGCGCGTAGCTCGGCGATGCTCTCCCCCGCCATGACGCGCGCGGCCGCGCGGGCGAGCGGCACCCCCGTCGCCTTCGCGACGAACGGGACGGTTCGCGACGCGCGCGGGTTTGCCTCCAGGACGTACAGGACGTCGCTGACGAGGGCGTACTGGACGTTCATCAGCCCATGAACGCCGATCCCGCGAGCGAGGGCCTCCGTCGACCGACGGATGCGTTCCATCTCGGTGCGCGAGAGGGTGACCGGCGGCAGGACGCACGCGGAGTCGCCGGAGTGGATCCCCGCCTCCTCGATGTGCTCCATCACACCGCCGAGGAACATCTCCGCGCCGTCGAAGAGCGCGTCGACGTCGATCTCGATCGCGTCGTCGAGGAACCGGTCCACCAGGAGCGGCGCGTTCGTCGCGTGGTCGCCAACATCAACGGAGCGGACCCCGTAGTCCTCGAGCTGGGCGCGGTCGTAGACGATCTCCATGCCGCGGCCGCCGAGCACGTACGACGGCCGGACCAATACGGGGTATCCGATGCGCTCGGCGATGACGATCGCCTCGTCAATCCCGAAGGCGGTCCCGAACGCGGGGGCGGGAAGCCCCGCGGCCGCAAGAACCTTGCCGAACTCGCCGCGATCCTCCGCGAGGTTGATCGCCTCCGGCGAGGTCCCGAGGATCGGCACGCCCGCGTCCGCGAGGCGCTGCGCGAGGCTGAGGGGGGTCTGGCCGCCCAACTGAACGATCATGCCCTTGATGGGGCCCGCCGCCTTCTCCGCCTCGAAGACCGCCATCACGTCCTCGAACGTCAGGGGCTCGAAGTACAGGCGGTCGGACGTGTCATAGTCGGTCGAGACCGTCTCGGGGTTGCAGTTGATCATGATGGTCTCGTACGTGTCCTTGAGCGCCATCGCGGCGTGCACGCACGAGTAGTCGAACTCGATCCCCTGGCCGATCCGGTTGGGCCCGGACCCCAGGATGATGACCGCCTCGCGCTCGCGCGGGCGCACCTCGTTCTCCGAGTCGTAGGTCGAGTAGTGGTACGGCGTGCTCGCCTCGAACTCGGCCGCGCACGTGTCGACGGTCTTGTAGACGGGTGTCACGCCCAGCGCGTGCCTCAGCGCGTTGACCTCCGCCTCGGTCGTGCCGCGGATCTCGGCGATCTGCACGTCGGCGAGCCCATGGGACTTCGCGCGCCGCAGCAGTGTTGCGCCGAGCTCCGGGGCGGCCGCGACCTCCGCCGCCACCTCGTTCATGAGCAGGATCTGGTCGAGGAACCAGGGGTCGATCCTCGTGGCGTCGAAGACCCGATCGAGAACGCCCGGGTCGGCGATCGCCGCCCTGAGCGCCTGTTGAACCTGAAGAAGCCGCCACTCCGTGGGCGTCCCGGTGGTGGCGATGAGGGCGTCGAGCGCCGACCCAAACGGGACCTCGCCCCGCCAGTGGAAGTTGACGCCCTTCTTGTCGATCGAACGCAGGGCCTTGCCCAGCGCCTCCGTGAAGTTTCGCCCGAGGCTCATGGCCTCGCCGACCGACTTCATCGTGGTCGTCAGGATCGGATCCGCCGCCGGGAACTTCTCGAAGGCAAAGCGCGGGACCTTGACGACGACGTAGTCGAGCGTCGGCTCGAAGCTCGCGGGCGTCGAGCCCGTGATGTCATTCGGGATTTCGTCGAGCGTATAGCCGATCGCGAGGCGGGCCGCGATCTTCGCGATGGGAAACCCCGTCGCCTTGGAGGCGAGGGCCGAGGAGCGGGACACGCGGGGGTTCATCTCGATGACGATCACGCGGCCCGTCGAGGGCTGGACGGCAAACTGGATGTTGCACCCCCCGGTATCGACGCCCACCTCGCGAAGGACGGCGATGCCGATGTCCCGCAGCCGCTGGTACTCCCGGTCGGTCAGGGTGAGGGCGGGCGCGACGGTCACGGAGTCGCCCGTGTGAACGCCCACCGGATCGACGTTTTCGATCGAACAAACGACCACGACGTTGTCGTGGCGATCCCGCATGAGTTCGAGCTCGTATTCCTTCCACCCCAGGAGCGACTCCTCGAGGAGCACCTCGGTGGTCGGCGAGTAGTGGAGCCCCGCGCCCGCGATGCGGCGCAGGTCGTCGGCGGTGTACGCGAAGCCCGAGCCGAGCCCGCCCATGGTGAACGAGGGGCGAACGACGACGGGGTACGTGAGCGCGTCGGCGGCCACTAGGCATTCGTCCATGGTGTGGCAGATGAAGGAGCGCGCGCTCTCGGCGCCGCAGCGCGCAACGACGTGCTTGAACTGCTCCCGATCCTCGGCCATCTGGATGGACTCGATCTTGGCGCCGATCAGCTCGACGTTGTACTTCTCGAGGATCCCCGCCTCCGCAAGGGCGACCGCCGCGTTGAGGGCGGTCTGACCCCCGAGGGTCGGCAACAGCGCGTCGGGGCGTTCCTTCGCGATGATCGCCTCGATCACCTCGGTCGTGATCGGCTCGATGTACGTGGCATCGGCGAACTCGGGATCGGTCATGATGGTCGCGGGATTCGAGTTGACAAGGATGACGCGGATGCCCTCGGCCTTGAGCACTCGGCACGCCTGGGTCCCCGAGTAGTCGAACTCGCAGGCCTGGCCGATGACGATAGGGCCAGAGCCGATCACCATGACGGAGCGGATGTCGTCGCGCTTGGGCATCAGCGGCCCACGCTCATCGAATCGACGAACCGGTCGAAGAGGTACTGGGCGTCGTGGGGGCCTGCGGCGGCCTCCGGGTGGTACTGGACCCCGAACGCCGGGATGTCGAGGCATTCGAGGCCCTCGACCACGTCGTCGTTGAGGTTGACGTGGCTCACCCGCACCCTTCCGAATCCGCCGTAGGGTGCCTGAACCTCGCCCTCGAGCGGGGCGTCGACCGCGAAGCCGTGGTTGTGCGCAGTGATCTCCACCTTGCCGGTCGTCCGGTCCATCACGGGCTGGTTGATCCCCCGGTGCCCGAAGCGAAGCTTGTACGTCCCGAAACCCAGGGCGCGGCCCAGGATCTGGTTGCCGAAGCAGATGCCGAAGAACGGAACCCGGGCCTCCAGCACGCCCCGAAGCGTCTCCACGGCATGGTCCGCCGCGCCCGGGTCGCCGGGACCGTTCGAGAAGAACACGCCGTCCGGCTTCATCGCGAGGATCTCCTCGGCGGTGATCGTCGAGGGGACGACGGTGACGGAGACCCCGCGCGCCGCGAGCAGGTGCGGCGTCATCGACTTGATCCCGAGGTCGACCGCGACGACGCGGGCCGTCGTCGGGGTTCCGGCGGGCGGCTCGACGACGTACGACGCCTTCGCCGAGACCGCATCGGCCAGGTAGGCGCCCTCCATGGGATCGCTCGACCGGACATGGGCGAGCATGT
>JADGOS010000125.1 GCA_017882825.1 Demequinaceae bacterium
CCGATGGCGAAGCGCTTGCCGGCGTCTCCACCAACGCCCTGGGAGGCGTTGCCGATTCCCGAGGCCACGAGGTTGAGCGCCGCGGTCGCGTTCTCCGCCCACACGATCTGCTCGGGACCGGCGCCGACGAAGGTAGCCACCGCTGCGCGGGCGCCCTCAAACGCCTCCGTCGCCTCCTCGGCAAGCAGGTGCGCCCCGCGACCGACCGCCCCGTTGCTGAACCGATAGAAGTCCGCCTCGGCCTGGAGAACCTGGCCGGGCTTGTGCGAAGTGGCGGCCGAGTCGAGGTACACGAGGGGTCGCCCGTCCCTCCCCTCGCGGCCGAGGGCGGGAAAGTCGGAGCGGACATCGGGAAGCATGACGGGACCGGCTACGCCTTCGCGAGGAATCGGTCGTAGCCCTCGGCCTCGAGGCTGTCGGCGAGTTCTGGCCCGCCCTGCTCGGCGATCTGGCCGTCCACGAACACGTGGACGAAGTCGGCGTCGATGTACCGAAGGATGCGCGTGTAGTGCGTGATGAGCAGGACGCCGGCTCCCGTCGCGGCCTTGGCGCGGTTCACCCCTTCGGACACCACGCGGAGGGCATCGATGTCGAGGCCGGAGTCCGTCTCGTCGAGGATCGCGAACTTGGGGGCGAGGAGTTCCATCTGAAGGATCTCGTGGCGCTTCTTTTCGCCGCCGCTGAAGCCCTCGTTGACGTTGCGCTCGGCGAAGGCCGGATCCATCTTGAGGTTGTCCATCGCCTCCTTGACCTCCTTGATCCACGTGCGGAGCTTGGGGGCCTCGCCCGCGACGGCCGTCTTGGCCGTGCGGAGGAAGTTCGAGACGGAAACGCCGGGGACCTCGACGGGATACTGCATGGCGAGGAACAGGCCCGCGCGGGCGCGCTCGTCCACCTTCATTGCGAGGACGTCCTGACCGTCGAGCGTGACGGAGCCGTCGGTCACCTTGTACTTCGGGTGCCCGGCGAGCGAGTACGCCAGCGTGGACTTGCCCGAGCCGTTCGGGCCCATGATGGCGTGGGTCTCGCCGGACTTGATGGTGAGGTCGACGCCACGGAGGATGGGCTTGGTGCCCTCCTTGGTGTCGACGCTGACCTTGAGTCCACGGATCTCGAGGGTGCTCATGCGTTCTCCTTGGCGGTGCTCATGGGGGCGTGGACGTCCACCAGGACGTCATCGCCGTCGATGCGGACGGGGTAGGTGCGGATGGGGGTCATGGCGGGGAGCTCGTCCGGCTCGCCGGTGCGAAGGTCGAACCGGCTACCGTGGGCCCAGCACTCAATCTCGCAGCCCACGACGTCCCCCTCCGAAAGGGAGACATCGGCGTGACTGCAGGTGTCGTCGATCGCGTAGATCTCGCCATCCTCCGTGCGGACCACGGCGATCCCGTGCGGCGTCCCACTCTCGAGTTTGAGGTCGGCGCGCAGCGCGGTGCCCGGTGCGAGAGCCTTGGCCTTGCAGGCGACTTGCTCACTCATGGGCGACTCCCAACTCTCGATCGATGGCGCGCATCAGGCCCTGCTCGACGCTCGCGACGCCGATTTGGCGCACCAGGTCGGCGAAGAAGCCGCGAACGACCATCCTGCGCGCCTCGTCCTCCGGGATCCCTCGGGACTGGAGGTAGAACATCTGCTCGTCGTCGAAGCGGCCCGTCGCCGACGCGTGACCAGCGCCCGCAATCTCCCCCGTCTCGATCTCGAGGTTGGGGACGGAGTCGGCGCGCGCGCCCTCCGTCAGTAGCAGGTTGCGGTTGAGTTCGTACGTGTCCGTGCCCTCCGCCGCGGCCCGGATCAGGACGTCGCCGATCCAGACGGTGCGCGCGGTCTGGCCCGCGAGGGCGCCCTTGAACGCCACCCGCGAACGACAGCGCGGGGCGATGTGATCGACGAAGACCCGATTCTCGATGTGCTGTCCCGAGTCCGCGAAGTACAGCCCGAACAGGTCAAGTTCCGCTCCCTCGCCGGAGAGCATCACCGAGGTGTTGGTGCGCGCAAGACCTGAGCCGAGCGTCACGAGAGAAGCGCGAAGGTGCGCGTCCCGACCAACTCGAACCACGATGTCCTGCAGGTGGACGGTCTCGCTCGCGCACTCGTCGATGATGACGAGATTCACGCGGGCGCGCGGGGCAATCTCGATGGACACGAACTCCGACAACTCGACCTCGCCCGTGTAGGTGAGGATCACCGTGACCTCGGCGCCGTCGCCCACCTCGGCGGTCAGGTGCCCGCGAACGGCGCCGCCGACGCCCGCGATCTCGATCTCGACGGGTCGCGGCACGACGGTGCCGGGAGCCACAGCGAGGAGGAGGTTGCGCACCGCTCGCGCCGAGGCGATCGCTCCCGCGCGGTCACTCGGCGCCCTCACCGCCCGCAACTGTGCGTCGGCACCTTCGATCTGCGTGATCGACACTCCCGCGGGGATCGGGTTCACGCTCCACTCGGCGGTCCGGTCCACGGGGACGTCGTCCAGCGCGGTCCCTAGCCGCGCAAGAGGCGTGAAGCGCCAGTCCTCTTCGCGCCCCGTCGGCATCGGAAAGTCCGCAGGCTCGAAGGACGTCGGGCGCTCGGCGCGCGACTTCGCGGGAATCGCGAAGCCCGGACCCGTGCCGTGGGTGTGCGAACCGTCGGCCACGGCCTTGCTGTGATCGGTCGTGAGGGTCTCGGCGGCGTTCACCCGACGGCTCCTTCCATCTGGAGTTCGATGAGGCGGTTGAGTTCGAGCGCGTACTCCATGGGTAGCTCGCGCGCGATCGGCTCGACGAAGCCGCGGACGATCATCGCCATCGCCTCGGTCTCCGGCATTCCCCTGCTCATGAGGTAGAAGAGTTGCTCCTCGCTCACGCGAGACACCGTGGCCTCGTGGCCCATGCTGACGTCGTCCTCGCGGACGTCCACGTACGGGTACGTGTCCGAGCGCGAGATCTGGTCCACCAGGAGCGCGTCGCACAGCACGTTGGACTTGGACCCGTGCGCGCCCTCGAGGATCTGGACGAGGCCGCGGTAGGAGGTCCTCCCTCCCCCGCGCGCCACCGACTTGGAGATGATGCTCGACGACGTGTGCGGCGCGGCGTGCACCATCTTGGCGCCAGCGTCCTGGTGCTGACCCGCGCCCGCGAAGGCGATCGAGAGCGTCTCGCCCCGCGCGTGCTCGCCGAGCAGGTAGATGGCGGGGTACTTCATCGTCACCTTGGATCCGATGTTGCCGTCGACCCACTCCATGGTCGCGCCCTCGCCCGCCGTCGCCCGCTTGGTCACGAGGTTGTAGACGTTGTTCGACCAGTTCTGGATGGTCGTGTATCGGACGCGCGCGTTCTTCTTGACGATGATCTCCACGACCGCGCTGTGGAGCGAATCGGAGGAGTAGATCGGCGCCGTGCAACCCTCAACGTAGTGAACGTAGGAACCCTCGTCGGCAATGATGAGCGTCCGCTCGAACTGGCCCATGTTCTCCGTGTTGATGCGAAAGTAGGCCTGGAGCGGGATGTCCACGTGGACGCCCGGCGGGACGTAGACGAACGAGCCGCCCGACCACACCGCGGTGTTGAGCGCGGCGAACTTGTTGTCCCCCGCCGGGATGACGGTGCCGAAGTACTCCCGGAAGATCTCGGGGTGCTCGCGCAGGGCGGTGTCGGTGTCGAGGAAGAGGACGCCCCGCTGCTCGAGGTCCTCGCGGATCTGGTGGTAAACCACCTCGGACTCGTACTGGGCCGCGACGCCGGCGACGAGGCGCTGCTTCTCAGCCTCCGGAATGCCGAGCCGGTCGTACGTCGCCTTGATGTCGTCGGGAAGCTCGTCCCACGATGTCGCCTGCTTCTCCGTGGAGCGCACGAAGTACTTGATGTTGTCGAAGTGGATGCCGCTCAGGTCCGCGCCCCACGGCGGCATGGGCTTCTTGCCGAAGAAGTCGAGGCCCTTGAGCCGGTTCTTCAGCATCCACTCCGGCTCGCTCTTGAGCGCGGAGATGTTCCTGACGACGGCCTCGCTGAGGCCGCGCTGCGCGCTCATGCCCGCCGCGTCGCTGTCGTGCCAGCCGTAGCCATACGTGCCGATCGACGCGATCGTCTCCTCCTGCGTCAACGGCGACTTCTCGGTTCCTGTAGTCATGAGCCCTCCTTGCCCGCCACGGCGAGCGGGATATTGGTGGTGCAAACGTGCGCCCCTCCGGCGAGGGTGGAGAGGCGCTGGACGTGGACGCCGAGGAGGCGCGCGAGGACGCGGGTCTCCTCCTCGCACCACTCGGGCGCCGCCTCCGCGACGCCCTGGACGGGGCAGTGCCCCTGGCACAACTGGAGGGCGAGGCCACCAGGGAGCGGGCGGCTGCTCGCCGCGTAGCCGCGCTCGCT
>JADGOS010000126.1 GCA_017882825.1 Demequinaceae bacterium
CCTCGCCCGCGAGGTGCCCGACGGCGGCCGCCCGCCCACGGTCATCGTTCCCCTCGGCGACGTCGCACCCGCGGGCGACGCGATCGACGTGTGGGGCCCGAGCCTGGAGGCCGCTCGCGACGCGCTGTCCCGACTCACGGTGATCGCGCTCGTGGGCTCGGCGCGGCCCCTGCTCGGCTTCCACGGCATGGCCGTCGCGACGATGGTCGGCCGCGAGTCCGACGCCGCCCTCGCCACTGCCGCGCAGGAGCAGGAGCGGCGCTGGGCCGACATTGCGACGCGGGTCGAGGCCGCGGGGTTCGCCACGGTGGGGGTGCACGCGGCCGACGCGGTGGGGGAGCGGACTCTCGGGGCACGCGGCGCGCTGCTCGGCCCCGCGCGCGTCGCCGACCTCCCCGGCTCCGGCGCTGCGGGAGGGCTCGCGTATTGCCTCGCCGCGGCCGGAGCCCGGCTCGCACCCGGCGCGATGTTCGCGGCCTCGCTCGCGGGCCTCGACAACATCGCGCCGCCACCCGACCTCGTCGTCGCCATCTGCCGCGACCTCACGCCAAGAGGCCTTGACAACGGCTCCGTCGTCCCTGCGTCGGCGGCCGCCGCGCGGCTCGGCGTCCCGTGCGTCGCGATCGCGCCCGCCGTGAAGGTGGGCAAGCGGGACCTCATGGCGTCGGGGATCTCCGGGGCGTACCCCGCCGAGCCCGGCGCCGCCGCGCTCGCCGACCGTGTTGGCAGGGTCGCCCACACCTGGACGCCTCGCCCGTAGGGCGGGGCCGGCGGCGCCGCGCGGTGCTACGTTCGGCTCGTGCAAGCACGCCAGCCCGCGATGATCCGACGCCCGCGTCGAGGCACCGCCCTGCTCTACCTGCTTGGGGGAGCGTGCCTCGCGTTTGGGATGGTTCTGGGCGTGCGCGCGCTTTGGGGGCACCCCGTCTTCGACACCGGCGACGGATCACTTCTCGATTCCGGCGGGTTCATCCAGTGGCTGATCGGGAAGCTTCCTGTGCGCGTCCAAGGCGCGGTGTTGCTTGCGGGTGACGCGTCGGTGGCGGTCCCACTATGGCGGGAGTACACGGTCGCCTCGGGTCGGAAGGGAGCCTTGGAGTACGTGGAGACTGACGAGAGGCTCGAGTTGTTCGAGCGAGTCCAAGGCCGAGCGATTCACGCGCCCTTGGCCGTTCTTCGCGCCGGCGCCGACGTGCGCCTCACGGTCCGCCCGGGCGCACGGTCGAACCTGGGGATCATGCGGAACTGGAGCGCCGTTCTCACGGCCTACGGACATCGCGCCGCGGCCGTTCGCATCACGGGGAAGTCCGAGGCGATCTTCCGGCGCACTTCGCTCGTTCCACTGCGCGAAGCGATTGAGCGCCAAGGGGGGAGCATCACCGCTCGCGGCACGCTCGCGCAGGAGTTGCTGTCGCCGCCGCGCGGGTAGAAGTGCTCGATCAGGCTGGCGGTCCCGCTCTTGCCGCCGGTAGTCAACGTGTTGACCATTCGCCGCGCGGTGGCGAACCTTCGCAGCCGTGTCAACGCCTCCACGTCCACCAGGTAGCGAGCGCGCCGCTCGATGCACCGGGACCAACGGCGTCCGGGAATTTCCGGCACGCGACGTACGCTTATCCGTACAGGACGAAAGGAGTCGCCATGACAGACACCGCGACAGAGACTCAGGCGCACGGCGTAGACATCACCGACGCCGCCGCCGAGAAGGTACGTAGCCTTCTCAAGCAGGAGGGTCGCGACGACCTCCGCCTCCGCCTTTCCGTGCAGCCGGGTGGTTGCTCGGGACTGATCTACCAGCTCTACTTCGACGAGCGCACGCTAGAAGGCGACGCGATCCGCGACTTCAGCGGCGTCCAGGTCGTCGTCGACAAGATGTCGGTCCCGTACCTCGACGGGGCGAAGATCGACTTCTCCGACACGATCGAGAAGCAGGGCTTTACCATCGACAACCCGAACGCCTCGAGTTCGTGCGCGTGCGGGGACTCGTTCAGCTAGGTTTCGCTCCACCAAACGCGAGCGGGCGGCTACCGGGAAACCGGGGCCGCCCGTTCGCGTTAGGCCCCGGCGTACGCCTTGATCCTCGCGAGGAACGCTCCGTCCGGGTCCGCGGTGTACCCCTCGTACGAGTGGCCCGCCCATCCCGCCCACGCGCGCAGGTCCGGCTGCGCGGAGCCCTGGTCGCTCCGCACCACCACCCGGGTGCCCCGCGAGAGGAACCGGGTGGATTTCGCGACGTGAATCACGAGGGCCGTCGCGTCGAGGCCGGTCCCGTCCACCTCGACGGCCTCGGGCACGCTCGCCAGATCCGCGCCGCTCATGCTGGCGCCCCCCAGTCGGCTCGAACCGCCTCGACCGCGCGCGAGAGTGCGTCGACGAGGCGGTCAATGTCGGCCGCCGACAGTCCGCGGTGAAGGCCGAACCGGAGCGTTCCGTGTTGCATCGCGCCAATGGCCGCGAGCGTCGGGCACACCCTCGCGCCATCGGATCCGCAGGAGCAGCCGACGCCCACGGCGAAGCCCTCTTCATCCAGCCTTTGCGCGACGGCGTGCGCATCGGCATAGACGAACGTCGCGGCCGTGAGGTGGGGCAGGCGCTGGGTCGGATGGCCAAGGACGATGGAGCGGGGGATGCCCCGAATGCCCGCGCGCAGCCGCTCCGTCGCCTCCCGGAGTTTCATCGTGGATGCCGGCCGGACGGCCTCGCTCCTGCGTAGCGCCGCGGCCGCGGCGAGGACGTTGGGGAGGGGAACGGTGCCCGCCGCCCACGGTTCGCCGCCGGGCCACCGGGCCACCCACCGCAGGCCGGGCCGCATCGCGAGGACACCAAAGCCCCCGAGTCCGCCCCAGCTCGCCGGGTCGGCGACCAGGGCGTCCCACGATTTCGGGGGAGCCAGCGACCCGATGCTCGCGGTCGCGTCAACGATCAGGGGAACCTTGGAGACGGTCGCGGCCGCGTAGGCGGCGTCGAGGGGCTGAATCGTCCCCACCTCGCGATTCGCGTGCTGCACGGCGCAGAAGGCGACGTCGGGTGCGTGGAGCAGGTGCGACAGGGCATCGACGTCGATCAGGCCGGTCTCGTCGACGCCCACCTCCTCGAGCGCGTCGGGGGCCACGTGGTGCGCGAGCGCCGTGAGCGTCGCGGCCTCGACCGCCGACGCGACGACGCGCTTGCGCCCGGTGCGCGCGGCGGCGATGCCCATGACGAGCCGTTCGGTCGCCACCGCCGGCGACGGGGAGAAGTGGGTGTGCGCGGGGCGCGCGCCGAGCGCCGACGCGATGTCCTCGCGGGCCCCCTCGAGCAGCGCGCGGGCCCGTCGCCCTTCTCCGTGAAGGCGCTGGGGGTCGGCCCAGCCATCGTCGAGCGCGGAGAGGTAGACCTCGCGGGCAACGGGGTCGAGGGGGGCCTGGCCGACCGCGTCGGCGAAGAACCGGGGGAGAGTATCAGTGGACACGCTGGTGACGGTAGTCCCCGAAGGTTGCGAGAAGGTGTCTGCGCCGCAGATCTCGGGGCGCTCTATGACAACCTCGCGAGCAGTTCGGCCGTCTGCTCGTCCAGCCAGTCCCGGATCTGCCGGAGCGAGTCCCCGTCTCCCGGCACCGGGCTTGGGGCGTCGGCGTCCAGATACTCCCTGCCGGGGAGCCGAGGAATCTGGTCGAGGCAGCCGAATCCCACAACGGTCGTGGCCGCCTGGAGCATCTCCAGGGCGAGGGGCTTGGGGAAGTCCTTGGAGATGTCCACGCCAATCTCCTGGAGCGCCGCGCGAGCCCCGGGCCGGATGGCAAGCGCGGGCTCGAGCCCCGCAGACCAGGCGAGCGCGCCGTCGCCCGCGTGCTTCATGAACAGCCCGCGCGCCATGGGGGACAGGAGGTCGTTCGTCTGGCACACGAACACGACGATGGGCTGCCCACTCGTCAGGTGGTGCTCCGCGACGGCGAAGGCCGTGAGGCGTTCGAAGGCGAAGCGTTCCGCGAGGATGTGGACGAAGTGCGGGACCCGCGACAGCCCGGCGTACTGCTCGTACGAGCCGGTCAGGAAGCCCTCGATCGTGTGCTCGGTGAACATCGACGAGAACTTGCGGTTGAGGCGGTAGAGCGCCGTCTTGAGCGCGATCTGGTGGTCGAGCGGCATCGTGTGGCGATGAAAGAGATCGTCGAGCGAGATCTCGTCCTCATCCATGCGCGTTCACGCCCCTCAGGATCGCAGGGCCTGCGGCGCGATCGCACGAGTTTGGCCCTCACGTAACCAAACGTTCATCCTGGGGCCGGACGCGCCGGGACGAACTACGCAAAGAGCGGTGCGCTCAGCGGCCGACGCCCG
>JADGOS010000050.1 GCA_017882825.1 Demequinaceae bacterium
CCTCGATCCGCTTCTTCTCGTCGGCGTCGCGCTTGGTTACCTTGGCGCGCGCGTTGTGTTCGTCAATTCGGGGCTGAGCCTCATTCCCTGGGGGCTCGCCGCGCTTGCCTGTGGCGTCGCGATTCGCGACCGCGCCCGCGCATTGACGTTGGCGGCGGTGTTTGGGTTCTCCGTCTCGCTCGCGTTCATGTTGTTCGGGTACGCGGGGACGCAATCCACCGCGAGTCGGATCGTGCCGTTTTCGCTTCTCGGCCTCCTTGGAGCCGTATGCGCGGTGTGCCTCGCCCTCGCGGCGCACATCATCGCGCGCCTCGTCGCGCACCGCCGTTCAAGGCGGGGCCGGACGACAGACTAGTCTGCGGCCGTCGTTCGCTCCGCCCGCCGGGTGAAGAGGTACACGCCCGCGGCAGCGAGGAACAGCGCCGCTGCGACGAACGGCCACGGGCTCCATTCCTGGAGACAACTCTCGCCACTGCCCGTCGCATCCTTGAAGGACCGGCAGATGGTCCCGGGTCCGTCGCGGTTGAGGAACGCGACGTAGGCGAAGGGAAGCGCGGCTCCGGAGACGAGCCCGCCGACCCCCGCGCGGGACCCTGGCCGGTTCACGAATACCACGGTGAGCACGACGGCGAAGGGAAGGATGAAGACGCCAATCGTCATCGCCGCCAGGAGGGCGAGGCAGTACAGGGCCCCGACGAGCGCCCAGGCGCAGAACCACCCCCAACTCCTGGCGGGCGCGGCGGCGAGCGGAGAGGCAGTGGGCGAGGAATCTGGCGTCATGTCCCCATTCAACGCGCCGGGAACGCAGAAGCGCGGGCGCTCAGCCGGGGGAATGGCCAAGCGCCCGCGCCCGTGCGTGCTAGGAGGAACTCACTTGTCCTGGGTGCGGTAGTAGTTGCGCCACACCAGCCGGTACACCGGAATCTTCTCCGGAATGGCCCTGAGTCCCGGGATGAAGGGCAGCAGGATCACGACCAAGACGAGTAGCCCCATCATCCCGAAGATGATGGCGTCCGCATTCTCGGAGGACTTGAAGGGTTCGATCTGGTACCAGAAGGACACCGGGGCGAGCCACGGCTGGCCGGGGTTGTTGCCCGTCGAGTTGATCATGCCCCACTGGTCGCCGCCGAGGCTCCTGGCAACGGCCTGGTCCTCGAGGTAGGTTCCGTCCGACAGGAGCAGGAGCGCCTTGGTCTGGTCGCCGCCATAGAAGCCGCCAGCCAGGAGTTGCTCAAGGCCGCCCGATTGCGCGAGCGTGAGAAACGCAGTTCCGAGTTCCGGCACGGGTCCGTACTCGCCGTCCGCCACCGCGGCGGGGTCGCCGCCCGCGGCGTCGAGCGCGTCCGCGTAGGCGGTCGCCCATGCGGACTGCTGGTCCGCCGTCGCCGCCTTCCATTGCGCGAGCGCACCGGAGAGGGCGGTATCGCCCTTCACGCTCCCGAGCGGCCCGATGACCAGGTCGTTCGCGGAGTCGATCGGCACCGTGACGCCGCCCCAGCGCTGGAGCGCGAGGGGCCCGAGGGTCTGGCCCTGGCTGTTCGTGTTGTACGGCGCGCCGTACCCCGCGCTACCCGACGTTTCCGCGAGCTCCGAGACGGCCGTCACGATGACGTCGTTCGGGGTCGCCGCGGCCCAGGCCTTGAAGGAGATCGCCTTCTCGTCCGGCGAGGAGAAGATCGCCGCGAGCGCGAGTGCGAGGACGAGGATCACGCCGAACGCGATGGCGCCCTCCTTGACGAGGTCATACGGCCGCGTCGGGAAGTCGTGCGAATCGGGGGTTGCCACTTTCGCTCTCATTTCTTGGGCTCCTTCGCGCCGATGGGGGGCACGATGCCGTGGCGGCGCACCAGGACGATGTGCCACAGGACGATCACGCCGATGACGAGGGGCAGGAGGATCACGTGCCAGAGCAGCATGCGGGGCGAGTTGAGCGGATTGAAGAGTCCGCCGATGCCGATGGAGTTGAGCCCGTCCTTCGCCTCGGCGGCGATCCACTGGGACTCGAAGTTCGTCGTGGTCAGGTACCCCGTGAAGGCGGTGCCGACGGCGGCGAGGAAGGCGAACATGCCCGTCATCCATGTGAGCCCGCGCTTGCCGCGCCACGCAGCCATCCAGAACTTGCCCCACAGGTGAACGACGAGGACGACGAAGAAGATCTCAACGCTCCACAGGTGGACGGAGTTGACGTAGTGCCCGAGGGCCGAGGTGTGCCACCAGACCGTTCCGCCCATCGCGAGGGCGATCCCGGAGAGGATGACCACGCCGAGCGACGCGAGGGTCGCCATGCCGAAGACGTAGATCCACGACTGCATGTAGGCGGGCTGGCGGTCGGGGAGCGCCTGACCGGGGGGAACGAGCCCCACGATCCGCCTGCGGAGGATGACGGTCCAACTACCCGCAGTTTCCTGCGGCGAGGCGGGCGCCTTGACGGTCGTGGCGGTCACTTCTTGCCCCCGCCCTTGGCGTCGCCGTGCCCCTTGGGGAACGGCACGAGGAGGGCGGCGACGAAGAGCCCGACGCCCACGAGGATAATGATCACGTTCGCGATCGAGATGTGGAGGATGCCGTCGCCGAGATATCGGCCTGCACCCTCGGCCATGGATACTGCGTATTCCACGAGAGGCCTTCTTCCTTGGCGCCATTCCCGCCGGCGCGGGGCGCGCCGAACCATGGGACCCAACTCACTACAACGCTAGCGTAGGTAAGGCGCACCTACCTGAGAATCCGCTCAGAATCGGGGGAGTATAGCCCGGCGATCGTCGACGTCCGCGCCCCGGCATAGGCTCGGCACATGGCATTCGGCGGAGGCGGCGGTGGCGGGGGCGGGAGAGGTCGCGTCTCTCGGCTCGACATCGAGGGGCAGAAGGCGATCAACGCGGACGCGCCCGCCATCCTTCACCTATGGCGACGGGTCGGCGGCCTTTTCGCCCCCTACCGGACGCGGATCGTCGCGACCGGGGCGCTCGTCGTCCTCACGTCGGCCATCGCCGTTGTCCCGCCGCTCATCGTCAAGGGGGTCTTCGACTCCGCGCTCTTCCCCGCCGACGGCACGGGGCCGCATGTGCGACTCCTGGCCGAACTCGTCGCGCTGATGGTTGGCATCTACGTCGCGAACGCCGGGCTCGGCGTGTGGCAGACCTGGCTCACCTCCAATGTCGGCAACCGCGTCTCCGGAGACCTGCGCGTGTTGCTCTTCAGGCGCCTCCAGGCGATGGACCTCGCCTTCTTCACGCGGACCAAGACCGGGGTGATCCAGTCGAGGCTCCAGAACGACGTCGGCGGGGTTTCCGGCGTGCTCACCAACACCGTCAACTCGATCGTCGGCAACACCGTGACCGTCGCGGCGTCGCTCGTCGCGATGATCGTGCTGGACTGGCGGCTCACGCTTATCGCCGTGGTGTTGATGCCCGCGCTGGTCGTCGTGCAGAGGCGCGTCGGCCAGATCAGGGCGCGGATCGCGTCCGCGACGCAGGAGTCCTTGTCCGAGCTGACCTCCATCACGCAGGAGACGCTGAGCGTCTCCGGGATCCTGCTGAGCAAGTCCTTCAACCGGCAGCGATTCGAGACCGAGCGGTACTCCGCGGAGAACCGCAACCAGATCTCCCTCCAGGTCCGGCAGGCGATGAGCGGGCAGTGGTTCTTCGGGGTCGTCACCGTGGTGATCTCGAGTGTGCCCGCCGCAATCTACCTGGCGGCGGGCCTTCTGGCGGCCCGCGCAAACCCCGGCGGCGCCACCGCGATCACGGCGGGAACCGTCGTGGCATTCACCGCTATCCAGGGGCGCCTGCTCTTCCCGCTCATGGGCCTCATGCGAGTCGCGCTCGATATCCAGACCTCGCGCGCGCTCTTTGCGCGCATCTTCGAGTACCTGGACCTGGTGCCCGCGGTGAGCGATGCCCCCGACGCCATCGGCGTCATGGATGCCCCTGGCCCCGTCGGCCGAGTCGAGTTCGACGCCGTTACTTTCCGCTACCCCGACGCGTCGGAGGCCTCCCGCCCCACGCTCGACCGCGTCTCCTTTGTCGCGGAGCCGGGCCAGCACGTCGCCATCGTCGGGCCGAGCGGGGCGGGGAAGACGAGCATCCTGTACCTCGCGCCGCGCATGTACGAGGCCTCCTCCGGGCGCGTCCTGTTTTCCGGCGCGGACGTCCGCAACCTCCGGCACGAGTCCGTGATCGACCACATCGGGATCGTGAGCCAAGAGACGTACCTGTTCCACGCGTCGATCGCGGAGAATCTCCGCTACGCGAAGCCCGACGCGACCGACGCGGAGCTCGAGGCGGCGTGCAGGGACGCGAACATCCACGACCAGATCATGAGCTTCGAGCAGGGCTACGACACGATCGTCGGGGAGCGCGGCTACCGCCTGAGCGGGGGAGAGAAGCAACGCATCGCGATCGCGCGGGTGCTGCTCAAGGACCCGCCGGTGCTCCTCCTCGACGAGGCCACCTCCGCGCTTGACACGGTCTCGGAGCAGGTGGTCCAGGCGGCGCTCGATCGCGCCTCGCGCGGTCGCACCACCATCACCGTCGCCCACCGGCTGTCCACGGTGGACGACGCCGACGTCATCCACGTCCTCGAGGCCGGCCGGATCGTCGAGTCGGGAACGCACGACGAGCTTCTCGCCGGTGGCGGGCTCTACGCCCGACTCGCGTCGCAGGAGGGCGCCTCGCCCAAGCGGGGACCCGACCCCGGCGGCGGCTAGAAGGCGGCGGTCCGACGGCGGTGGCAACGGGACGGCGGCGGCCGTGAGAAGGCGGCGGCTAGAAGGCGGCCACGGCCTTCGTCGCGAGGGCCGTCGTCTTGTCGAGGGCGTCCGCCGTGCCAGGCGTGATGTACGCGACCTGCACGAAGTATTCGCCCACCGCCATCCCGATCAGGCTCCCGTTGCCCGCCGCGTACGCGTCTTGGGCGCCAGCGATCGTAACGTCGACGCTGGCCACGCCGTAGCCGGTGTCCGCGTCCGCGCGCTGCGTGGCAACCTGCTTGCCGCCCGCGCTGAGGTAGACCTGGATCACGGGGAAGTCGCCCGATTCCGGGCGCCAGACGCACGCCGACTGAGTGTCGTGGGTCAGTTCGACGTCGATCTTGCCCTTCTGGACGGCGACGCCCGTGGCCTCTTTGATGCCGCCCTGGTCGAGAAGGGAGCACGGGTTGGGCGTGGAACTCGAATTGCATCCGGCCAGGCTAAGGGCGCACGTCAGCGCAAGGACCGCGAGCGCGCGACCGTGGATGCTCACGGCGCTGCTCCTCACGGCGCTGCTCCTCATGAGAGCGCCGCCGCCGCGTTCGCGGCGAGGGCGGACGTGATCGCCGAGACGTCCGCGGCGCTGGTCGACATGTAGGACACCTGAACGAAGTAGCCGCCCACCGCCATGCCCAGAATGGTGCCGTTGGCGACGCAGTAGGCGCCGCTGGCGCCGGGAACCGTCACGTCGGTCACGGCCCCCATCATCGACGCGGCGGTCGCGCGCTGCGTCTTCACCTGATCGGCGCCGCCGACCACGATCACCTGAACGAAGGGAAAGCCGCCCTCGGGCTTCCACTCGCAGATCGACTGCGTGTCGTTGGACAACTGGGCATTGATCACGCCAGCCGCCATCGTGACACCCGATGCGGCGGCTATATCCGCGGGGGCGAGGAGCGAGCAGGGATCGGGAAGCGCGCCCGCACCCGCGGCGGCCGTGAGGGTCGCCCCGGCGGAGTTCGCTGTCCCCGGGTCGGCCGACGAGCACCCGGCGAGCGCCAGGCATGCCGTCGTGGCCGCCGCGAGGGTGCGAATTGCAACGCGCGTGGGGATGGCGGAGCGTCCGCCCGACTGAGCCGACTTCCGAGTTGTGCGTGACATGCCGATCCCCTTTTCGCCGGTGTTCCTCCCCACACCCTAAGGCAACGCGTCCGGGACCCTGCGCGCGCCCTCGCGCACCGGCTGGCGAGGCGCGGCCTTTGGAGGACCGGCGGAGGAACCTCGGCCAAGCCCTGGGCGTTCGCGGCCAGGTAGGTGACCGCCGTGATCGGAAGGGCGACGTGACTGATCATCGCGCCGAAACTGCTCACCGTTTCCCCGGAGAGCAGACAGACATAGGCGCGATTGCGCCAGAGCGACGGCATCTTGAGATTCTGGCGTGCGTCCCCGACGCGGGTTCCCGAGGCGCGTTCCGACACGGGAAGCGCCGGCGACCCCGCCGAAAAAGAAACCGGCCAATGCGACGTTTCGAGCGCCTTCATGTCGCATTCCTCACAAGAAAGCGGTTTTCCCTGTATTCCGGCGGGGTGCTTGGCTATGTTTCGAGGGTGACAGTTCTCGGGCAACTGACAGCGACGATCGCTGACATGGCGACGAACCGCCGCGTCCTCGTCGCGTTCGACGGCCCCGACGCCGGGGGAAAGACGACGATGGCGAATCGGGTCGCCGCGGCGCTCCCGGGGGCCGTGGTGCGCGCGTCGGTCGATGGCTTCCACCGTCGTCGCGAGTTTCGCATGGCTCGCGGCATGGACTCTCCCGAGGGTTACTACCGTGACTCGTTCAACCTCGAGGCGCTCGAGGAGGAACTCCTCGCGCCGTTCCTTGCGGGCAACGAGCTCGTGCGCACGCGCGTCTTCGACTACCGCACGGACGAGGCGGTGGATGCCGAGTTCGAGGCCGTTCCCCCCTCGGCGACCCTCGTCATCGACGGGGTCTTCCTGCTCCGTCCGGAACTCCGCCGCTGGTGGAATCTCGGCATCTACGTGCACGTGCCGGAGGAGATCGCGCTTGCCCGCGCGATCGCCCGCGACTCCGACATGTACGGCGGCCCCGACGAGACCGAGGTGAAGTACCGGTCCCGGTACCTTCCCGGGCAGGCGCTCTACCGCATGGAGGCGCACCCGCAGGACGCGGCACTCATCGTTATCGACAACTCGGATCCGGACCGCCCCGAGGTCCTGAAGTGGGACGTAGCGGCGCGCGTCTGAGTTTGGCGTGAGTCCTGCGGGTCGTGCGGCCGCCCTACCAGATTGAGACGCGCTCCTCCGGCGGGAGCCACAGTGCATCGTCGGGGCCCACGCCGAACGCCTCGTACCACGCGTCCATGTTGCGCACCACGCCGTTGATGCGGAACTCCTCCGGCGCGTGCGGGTCCGAGTTCATCTGGGTGATGAGCGCCTCGTCGCGACGCAGCGTCTGCTCCGTGACGGCGTAGCCGAGGAAGTAGCGCTGGGTCGCGGTGAAGCCGTCGAGCACGGGCGCGTCCGGGAGGCTCCCCCCGAGCGAGATCGCGTAAGCCTTGAGCCCGATCTCGACGCCCGCGAGGTCGCCGATGTTTTCGCCGATCGTGAGCGCGCCATTGACGTGGTGCTCCGAACCGAGCTGGGCGGGCGAGTAGGCGTCGAATTGATCGATGAGCGCCTTGGTGCGGTCGGAGAACGCCACCCTGTCGGCCTCGGTCCACCAATCGTCGAGCCGCCCACGCCCATCGAACTTGGAGCCCTGGTCGTCGAACCCGTGTCCGATCTCGTGGCCGATGACGCTCCCAATGGCGCCGTAGTTGACCGCGTCGTCCGCGTCGGCGTCGAAGAAGGGAGGCTGCAGAATGGCCGCGGGAAAGACGACCTCGTTGCCCGTGGGGTTGTAGAACGCGTTGACGGTCTGGGGGAAGGTGAACCATTCGTTGCGGTCGGTTGGCTTCAGGAGGCGTCCCCAGTCGTAGTCCTCCTCGAACGCCGTCGCGGCGCGGATATTGGCCATGAGGTCCGACGGTTCGAGGGCGAGGCCCGAGTAGTCGCGCCAGCGGTCGGGATAGCCGATCTTCTGGGTAAATTGGCCGAGCTTCTCGAGCGCGCGCTGCTTGGTCTGGTCCGTCATCCAGGGCAGGGCGGCGATGGACGCGCGGTAAGCCTCGACGAGGTTCGCGACGAGCTCCTCCATGCGCGCCTTGTGGGTCGAGGGGAAGTGCCGCGCGACGTACTCGCGGCCCACGGCCTCGCCGAGCACCCCGTCCACGAGCCCGACGGCGCGCTTCCACCGGTCGCGCTGTTCGGGGGCTCCGCTCAGGACGGTGCCGTAGAAGTCGAAGTTGGCGCGCGAGAGCGCGGCGGTCAGATACGGAGACCGTCCCGACACGATGCGCCAGCGCAGCCATGACTTCCACGCCTCGAGATCGAGGCCCGCCGTGCCGCCGGCCCACAAATCCGAGAACTCCGCGAAGAACGAGGGTTGCTGAGCCACGAGTTTGTCGCGTCCGCCCTCGGGCATGCCCAGCGCGTCGGCCCACGCGCGCCACGGAAAGCCGGGTGTCGTCGCCTCGAGGGCGTCGAGCGTCGTCGGGTTGTAGGTCAGGTCCGCCTCGCGGGACTTCACGATGTCCCAGTGGTGCTTCGCGATCGCGGATTCGAAGGCGAGGACGCCCGCGCCGGTGAAGGTTCCCGCGACCAGCGCGTCGGCGGCGAGTTCCGCCATGCGATCGACGTGCGCGACGTACTTGTCCCGCACGTCCTTGTGCTGCGCCTCGCGGTAGTAGGCCTCGTCGGGTAGCCCAATGCCTCCCTGGCCGAGCCACAGCACCATTCGGTCGGGGTCGCCGGGATCCGCCCACACCTCGCGGGAGATGACGCCCGAGATGCCCGTGCGGGCGAGCGTGCCCGCTGCTACGGCGAGCGCGGCGGCCGTCTCTGCGGAGTCGACGAGCGCGAGGTCGGGGCCGAGGGGCGCGGTCCCCACGGCGTCGCAGCGTTCCTCGTCCATGAAGCTCCGGTAGAGCGCGCCGATCTGGGAGTCCTCGGGCGCGCTCTCGATGATGGTGCGCACGCGCTCTTCGGACAGATCGCGGAGGCGGTAGAAGTGGCCGTCTCCCGCCCGATCGTCCGGAATGATGTGCGTCGCGAGCCACGGCCCGTTCACGTAGCGGAAGAAGTCATCGGCGGGGCGGATCGTCGGGGAGAAGGTTTCCGGAGCGAGTCCGGAGCGGGGCGAGGCGTCGCGGGGGGAGGTCATGCGCCAAGCCTAGGTGAGTGACGCACCGGGCCGCCGCCCGGGCGCCAGATGGGCTGGCAGAATGGGAGTCATGCGACTCCATATTGCGGCGGATCACGCGGGATACGAACTCAAGCAACTTCTCGTGACGTACCTCGAGGCCGGGGGACACGACGTCACCGATCACGGGGCGTTGGAGTACGACGAGGTCGACGACTATCCCGGCTTCTGCTTCACCGCCGGCGAGGCCGTCGCCGCGGACCCCGACTCGCTCGGCATCGTCCTCGGTGGGTCGGGCAACGGCGAGCAGATCGCGGCCAACAAGGTCAAGGGCGTGCGTGCTGCTCTCGCGTGGAGCGTTCAGACCGCGATGCTCGGGCGCGCGCACAACAACGCGAATGTGGTCGCGCTCGGGTCGCGCCAGCACGGGCTGGTGGAAGCCACCGAGATCATCGAGGCGTTCATTTCCACGCCGTTCTCCGGCGAGGAGCGCCACGTGCGGCGCATCGAGCAGATCGCCAAGTACGAGGCGCGCTAGAGGCGACCCGGCCCTCGCGTGGCGGTAGGACGTCGCGCCAGGACGCCCTGACCGAGTGCCCTGCGCTGGACGCGGGCTAGTCCCCGGCCGGCTTAAAACATGAAGTTGCTCACCGGCGCGAGTGGCGATGCCATCGCGTTGCCGAGGGCCCCTGCCGCCCCCGGAGTGTTCTCGGTGACAAGCGCCGCGTGAACGAGCGCCTCGATTCTCACGCCTCCAAGGTAGGCGGCGCCCAGTTCCTGAATGCCGAGAGTGAGGTCGGGCGACGACCCTGCGTCGGGCGAGACGTGCGCCACGCCGCCGGCGATCGTCACCCGCCAGAGCCCGGCGTTCTCGGGGATTTGCGCATCCGCGATCCGCACGACGACGTCGGCGTCGGACTCGTATCCCCGCCCCTCGAGCGCGGCCTTCACGTCGAGGATGCGGACCCACAGGTTGTCGCGAACGTCCGGCTTGGCCGCGCGCTCGTCCACCAGGAGGTGCACTAGGGGGTCGTCGACGGCCATCGCCCACGACCGGGTGGACGTCATAAGGTCCAGGTCGGTGAGGACCGACCATAGTCGCCGCGTCGCCGCGGCCGTCGTCGCCCCCCACGCGATGACCTTTGTGACGCCGTCCGGTTCCGAGTCCTCCCATGTGCCCTTGCGGCGGAACGTCGCCCATGCCACCACAACGTCGCCGTTGCAAACGGTTGCAAAGCGGAGCGGCTCGGCACCCTCGCGGTTCGACTCCGTGTCGACGAGCAGGCTCGCGAGTTGCGAGTCGGGAATCGTCGCGTTCGAGCCGGGCCGCTGATACCTCGCCTGGAACTCCCGGACGATCGCGCCGTGATCCTCGAGCGAGCAACTCTCGAGCGTCACGGTGAGCTCGTCCGATCCGGGAACGTCGCGGAGTTCGGGCTTGCGGCCGAGTTTCATGTGCAGGTCGCGCGCGGCGAGCCCGTACCCATAGCGCTGGTAGATCCCGGGCTCGGCCGCGAACAGGGTGCTCACCGGCTCGCCGCGGGTGCGGGAACGCGCGAAGTGATCGGCCATCATCGCCGTAAGGAGGCCGCGGCGCCGGTGCCCCTGGTGCACGCCCACCCAGGTGAGGCCGGCCGTCGGGATGGTCTCGCCGCCCGGCACGCGCATAGAGAACTCGAAAGAGGAGTGCACGGCGACGAGCGAGCCGACGGGCCCCCGGGAGTGGTCGACGATCTCTATCCCGCGGCCGCGGTCGAAGGGGAAGCAGTCCAGGTTGGCCTCGACCTCCGAGGGGCGCACGGAGAAGACGAAGGCCCATGAGTCAATGTCGAGCATCTCCCGGCCGCGTTCACGGGGGAGATCAACCAGGCGGTATCCTGACGGCGCTGTCACGGGACCGATCATTTCAGCAGGGCGACCCCCTGCACCACGCCCTCAGGGCACGATTGCACAACAATCGCGCGCCGACCAAGGCGGCCCAGAAGCCTAGCGGAGCACCCGCCTGCGCCGAGCCGCGACGAGCAAGCCCGACCCCGCGGCGACGAGCCCCGCGGCGATCAAGAGTTGGCCGCCCACGGCGACGCCGGACTCGGCGAGAACGATCGTCGAATAGGCGATGGGGTCGCTCGGGAGGGACTCACCGTACTCGTTCCATGCGGCAAGGACGATCTCATAGAGGTAGCCGGGCGGAAGGCTCGCGAGGGAGAACGTCGGGCTCGGGCCCGTGAGGATGATGGGCGCGCCGCCGCCGCTCGGGCTCGCGGTCAGCGTGTAGGCAGTGACAGGGGCGCAGGCCGCGGCGGTAGAGGGCGCGGCCGTAACTACGGCGGTGGGGGCGTCTCCCGTGACGGCAAGCCCGGTGGGCGCGGCGGGAAGGCCCGGAGCGGGCGGTGCGGCCGGCGTCGGACCGGAGGACAGGATGATGTCGTCGAAGAGGATTCCACCGCCGAGGTTCGCGGGGACCGCAGTGCCCGCCTGGCGGAACAGGAGCGAGTCGACCGGCTTGGTGGGGTTGTCCGGGAAGTTGTCGCGGTGGTAGTCCTCCCATGTGCCGACCGTTGTCGAGGTGCACGTGCCGAAGTCAACGGAGAGGATGTCGTTGTCGACGCCGTCCACGAAGTCCATGGTGAAGTGCATCGTGTGGACCTGCGTCCGATCGAGCCCGCTCGCGAGCACGATCTCGTTGAATGCGGGCGTGACGCGGTCATAGGCGACGACGACGACCTGAAGGCCCGCAGGGAGGTCGTAGATGCGGAACTGCGACATGCGAGTCCCGTCGCCGCTATCGGGCGCGAAGCTCACGACGAGCCCCGGCTGCTGGGCGCTCGGAACCGCTGAGGCGAAGGTGAGCGTCCCCTCGAACCGTTGCTGGCGCGTCCCTCCCGAGTTGGGCGCATCTTCCGCGCTCGCCTCGCCCGCCTCGTCCGCGAGGGACGGGGATTGGAGCTGATTTCCAAACCCTCCCGAGGTGACGCCGTTCGAGACCCGCAACGCGCGCGACCCCAGCGCCGTGCCCCACGTTGGCGAGGGATCCACGATGGCCTCGTCGAAGTGGGACGCGTTGTAGACCGGGACGTCGAGCGCCGTCCAGCCGAATTGGCCGAGGGGATCGCCGAGGGAGTAGCCCTCGAATCCGCCCGTGCCGAAGGTATCTGCGGCAGCCGGATTCGCAAGGGTGGCGGCCCACAGGGTCGCCACCACCATCACCGCGGCCCTCAGCCGCGCGGTGCGCATTGATGCAGTGTGTCATACCCCGGCGCGTAGCCCGCGCGGGGCCTTAGTCCCCCACCCGCGCGGCGGGCTAAGGGGTCTTTGAGGCTTCGATGAGCGGGCGCAGGCGCGCGTATTCCACCTTGATGCACCGGTTCTGGACGACGGCGAGCCCAGCCGCGCGGGCCGTCAGCGCTGCGTCCTCGTTGGCGATTCCCAGCTGCATGAAGACGGACTTCGCGCCCATCGCGACCGCCTCCTCGACGACGGGCGGAACGTCCTCCGAGCGTCGAAAGATGTCCACCAGGTCGGGCACGAGGGGTAGGTCGCGGAGCGTCGCGTAGACGAGGCGCCCGAGGACCTCCTGACCCGCGGCCATCGGGTTCACCCAGTAGAGGTCGTACGGGGTGTTCGCCTGAAGCCATGCGCCGATCTGGTGAGAAGTCCGGTCTTTCCGGGGGGAGAGGCCGACGACCGCCACCGAGCGGGTGCGGGCCAGGAGGGCGGCGAGTTCGGCGTCGGGGGGCGCCTGGCCGGCGTCGCGCGCCGGGGGAAGGCACGCGTCGCCCGAGCCGACGTTGATCCCAAGGAAGTTCGTCACGCCTCTAGAACCTACACGGCGACCCATTGCTTCCGGGCGTGCCTTTGCAGCGAATGCCTAGATGTAGTACATCGCTGGTTCGCGGTCCTCGTTCAAAGCCCGCCGAAGCTTGGCGCGGGCGGCGTCGCGTTCGGCTGCGGCCTTCGAAGCGCCGCAGTCGACGGACGACGCGGCGGTTCCCGCTTCAACCGCCCCGGGGTGTTCCCGAATAACCGCGGGGATGCCGACGGCGGTCGCGCAGTCGGGCACATCCTTGACGACGACGGCGTTGGCGCCGATGCGCGCGTCCGATCCGATCATGAGCGGCCCGAGTACCTTGGCGCCCGCCCCGATGACGACGCGATCCCCGATGGTGGGGTGGCGCTTGCCGGGCGACATCGAGACCCCGCCGAGGGTCACGCCGTGAAAGAGGAGCACGTCGTCGCCCACGACGGCCGTCTCCCCGATGACGACGCCCATGCCGTGGTCGATGAACACGCGGCGCCCCATCTGGGCTCCGGGGTGGATCTCGATGCCCGTTCGGGCGCGGGCGTGCTGGGAGAGGAGGCGGGCGGGGATCTGCATGCCATGCGTCCACATCCAGTGCGCGGCGCGGTGGTACCAGAGGGCGTGGACGCCGGGATATGCGGCGACGATGACGAAGGTCGAGCGCGCTGCGGGGTCGCGGTCGTGCGCCGCCCGCACGTCCTCCACGAGCCTCGC
>JADGOS010000051.1 GCA_017882825.1 Demequinaceae bacterium
GGTCGATGACGACGCGCAGCCGCGTCGCGTCGTCGGGCGCCGCCGCCCAGTCCGCGGCGAACGGGGGCTCGAGCGCGAGGGGGGCGCGGGCCGTCAGCACGCGCACCAGGTCGGTGAGCATCTCGCGCTGGCGGGCGTGGAGCGGCTCCAGCTCGCGCGGCGCCATGACGTACGTGACGGCCCGCCCCTTGAGGACGAGGATCTCGGCCGTCGTCTCGGGCGGCACGACGAGCCCGGCGCCGTACCTGGTCAGCGGGCCCGGGCCGTACGTCTGCCTCGTCGCGCGCTGCGCCGCCTTGGCGAAGCGGCCGATCAGCTGGCTCGTCGCGTCCTTCAGCACGGCGAGTGCGGCGCGCGAGCCGTCGAACCCGGGTCGCCACAGCCGCGCGTCGACGAGCCGGTCCATCGCGGCCTGCAGGTCCTCGCCGTCGATGTCGGCGCCGTACCACGCCTGCACGGCCGCCACGACGCGGGCGCGCTGGTCGTCGTCCAGCAGGACGCCGAGGTCGAACCGGCCGCCGACGACCGCGTCCTCGACGTCGTGCACCGAGTACGAGATGTCGTCGGCGAGGTCCATCACCTGCGCCTCGAGGCACTTGCGCCCGTCGGACGCGCCCTCACGCAGCCAGGTGAACACGTCGAGGTCGTCGTCGTAGACGCCGAACTTGGGTGTCAGGCGCCCACTCGCCGCCGTGACCGGGCCGGCGCCGAACCGCCACGGGTACTTGACCGAGGCGTCGAGGCTCGCGCGCGTCAGGTTGAGCCCGACCGACCGGCCGTCGGGCGCGAAGACCTTCGGCTCGAGCCGCGTCAGCAGGCGCAGCGTCTGGGCGTTGCCCTCGAAGCCGCCGATGTCGCGGGCGGCCTCGGCCAGCGCGCGCTCGCCGTTGTGGCCGAACGGCGGGTGGCCCAGGTCGTGCGCCAGGCAGGCGGTGTCGACGACGTCCGGGTCGCACCCGAGCGCCTTGCCGAGCTCGCGGCCCACCTGGGCGACCTCGAGCGTGTGGGTCAGCCGGGTCCGCACGAAGTCGTCGGACGCCGGGCCGAGCACCTGGGTCTTCGCGCCCAGCCGGCGCAGGGCCGACGAGTGGACGATCCGCGCGCGATCACGCTCGAACGGGGTGCGGGACCGGTTCTTGGAGCCCTCCGGGACCCAGCGCTCGCGGTCGGCCCTGGCGTACCCCGACAGGTCACCGGTCCCCCGGAGCTTGTCGGCGCGCGCCACGCCGTCAGCCTATCGGCGCCGCTACGCCAGCCTGCGGCCCCGTCGGGCAACGCGTACAGTGGCGCGCCGGCCACCCGTCCCGGCCGGAAGGTCCCCGCCCGCATGACCGTCACCGACACCCGCCCCGTGCACACCGCAGGCTCGCCCGACGAGCCGTGGTGGCGGCAGGCCGTGATCTACCAGGTGTACCCGCGCAGCTTCGCGGACTCCGACGGCGATGGGATCGGCGACCTCCCCGGGATCACCACGCACCTCTCGCACCTGGCGGAGCTGGGCGTCGACGCGCTCTGGCTGTCCCCGTTCTACCGGTCGCCGCAGGCGGACGGCGGGTATGACGTGGCCGACTACCGGGACGTCGACCCGCTGTTCGGCACCCTCGCGGACTTCGACGCGCTCGTCGCGCGGGCCCACGAGCTGCGGCTGCGGGTGCTCGTCGACCTCGTGCCCAACCACACGTCCGACGAGCACGCGTGGTTCCGCGCCGCGCTCGCCGCGGCGCCGAGCTCGCCGGAAAGGGCCCGTTACGTGTTCCGTGACGGGCGCGGCCCGCGCGGCGACGAGGCACCCAACAACTGGCGTTCGACGTTCGGTGGCCCCGCGTGGGAGCGGACGACGTCGCCCGACGGCACGCCCGGCCAGTGGTACCTGCACCTCTTCGACGCGCGTCAGCCCGACCTCGACTGGTCGAACCCGCAGGTGCGGGCCGAGTTCGAGTCGGTGCTGCGGTTCTGGCTGGACCGCGGTGTGGACGGGTTCCGGGTCGACGTCGCGCACGGCCTCGTCAAGGCCGCCGGCCTGCCCGACTGGGACGGACCGGCGACCCTCGCCGAGGAGCGCGACCACCTCGCCGCAGTCGCCAGCGGCGGTGCCAGCGTCAGCGGCGACGGTCTCGTCGGCGGTGGACTCTCCGCCGCGCAGCGCGTCGCCGACGCCCCCACCGTGGTCGACGCCGGCACCGGTGAGCCGGTGACCGGAGCGGGCCACCACGGCCCGGCGTGGGACCAGGACGGCGTGCACGAGGTGTACCGCTCGTGGCGCGCGGTGCTCGACGCGTATCCCGGCGAGCGTGTGCTGGTGGCTGAGGCCTGGGTCGAGCCGCTGTCGCGGCTGGCGCGCTACGTACGGCCCGACGAGATGCACCAGGCCTTCAACTTCCCGTACCTCACCGCCGGCTGGGCGCCGTCGACGCTGCGCCGCCTGATCGCCGCGTCGTACGCGGCGAACGACGCGGTCGGCGCCCCGACGACCTGGGTGCTGTCCAACCACGACGTCGTCCGGCACGCCTCCCGTTTCGGTCTGGCGGACCCGACCCACCGCCCCAACGGCATCGGCGCGCGCGACGAGCAGCCCGACGCCACCCTCGGCCTGCGACGGGCCCGCGCGGCGTCGCTGCTCACCCTGGCGCTGCCGGGGTCGGCGTACCTCTACCAGGGCGAGGAGCTCGGCCTGCCCGAACACACGTCCCTGGACGACGAGCTGCGCCAGGACCCGACCTTCCGGCGCACCAAGGGCGAGCAGCTGGGCCGGGACGGGTGCCGCATCCCCCTGCCGTGGGCGGCCGATGCCCCGGGCCTCGGGTTCTCGCCGACCGGTGCGGCGTGGCTCCCTCAGCCCCCGGAGTTCGCGCCCCTCGCGCTCGACCGCCAGCGGGACGTCCCCGGCTCGACCTACGAGCTCTACCGGGCGGCCCTCCGCCTGCGCCGCGAGCACGCCCTGGGCACCGGGGGCCTCACCTGGCTGCCCGGTTATCCGGACGAGGTCCTCGCGTTCTCGGTCCGCGACGTCGTCGTCGTCGCCAACTTCGGTACCGCGCCGGTTGACGGCCCCGAAGGCGCCCGGCCGCTCCTCGCCTCGCCGGATGTGAGCGCCTCGCCGACCGCCGAGGCCGGGACCGTTCCCGGGGCGTCGACGGTCTGGTTCATCCGCTAGCTCGGCTCGCGCAGGCGAGTACCGACCCTCACGCGGGCGCGGGCGACTACCGACCGTCACGCGGGCGCGGGCGAGTACCGACTGTCAGGCGGGCAGGAGCGCGAGCAGGTCGCGCGGCGGGTCCTCGGTGCGGGACTCCGGCAGCGCACCGCAGTATGGCCGCCCGTCAGGATGGCGGTGCTCGTATCCGCCGTCCGCGCGTCGGGTCGCGAGCAGGCCCCAGCGGTGGACCTCGTGGTGGTGGAAGCTGCAGTACGGGACGCAGTTGGCGATGTCCGTCCTGCCGCCCTGCTGGTGCCACCAGGTCATGTGGTGCAGCTCGGTGAACGCCATCGGGATCCCGCAGCCGCCCATCGAGCAGGAACGGGCCCCGGCGGCGTACAGCGCCACCCAGTGCGCCCGCTTGAAGAGGCGGGTTTCACGCCCCAGGTCCAGCGGTTCTCCCCGAGCGCCCACGACCGCACGCGTCAGCGCGCAGTCGCACAACGCCCGCCCGACCTCCGAGGCCGGCCACGCCTGCCCGGTCTCGTCGACCACCGGGGTCACACCGGTCAGCGCGTTGACGACCTCGGCAGTCGACCCCGGTGGGACGGCTGAACCAGTGCGCGATCGACGCGGTGCTGCCTTGGCGGCCGTCAAGTCCTCGCCGTCGCGCACCGCGCGCAGGGCGGCCCAGGTGTCCTCGCTCAGGGTGATGACCGCCTGCACCGGAGCGACCATGGCGCCGGCCGCGTCCTTCTCCGCCAACATCCGGTCCACCGCGACCATCAGGGCGTCGGCCTGCCGCTGCCCACGGGATCGCTCGTCGTCCACCGCGGGACGCGGGTTGAACGCGTCGATCATCTTGGCGAACATGTACCCCGCCACGCTGTCCAGCTGACCCTTGACGAGCGTGCCGCCGGCGGTGTGCGAGATGTTCAGGAACCGGTTGGCCCGCTGCTCGTCGTGCGACCGCTGCCGCGAGGCGGGATCCAGCGACGCGCCCATCGCCTGCAGCTGCCTGCCGAACTCGGACCCGTCCAACCTCCGCGCCAGCTCGACGACCTTCGCTTGCCCGTCGGACGTGGCCAGCTCGGCCGCCAGCTTGGGAGACACGGCGGTCGCCCGCGCGATCTGCGCGACGTGCGTGACGGTCACCGGACCGTCGACCAGGGCGTTCGCGACGGCGGGCATCGCCTCCAGCGTCGCGGCCTGAGCCACGACGGCCATCGCCGCACCACGGCCCTGGTGCGACTCACGCCCGACGAACCCCGCCAGGTCGCGGTCACCGCGCAGCCCCCACGTACCGGCCCGCTGCTCGGCGGCCACCAGCTTGAGGTGCAGCGCAGTCATCGCGTCGAGCTGGCGCCGCACGCGCGCCATCGCCACCCGCCGCAGCCCGGCGTCCCACTGGTCCGCACCCGCGGCCACCGTGAACACCGCCGTCACCGCAGCCTCGAGCACGTCGAACTCGACCGGCACGAGCGCGCGCGACGGCGTCGATGTCATCGTCCCGCACCCCCTGCGGTTAGTCGAACTGTTGTTCGAAGCCTATCGCAAGGCACCGCCCGACGCAACAACAAAAGGGCATCTGATCAGCAGGGACGCTGTGGACGAGCAGGCACCCTCGCCTGCCTGTGGGTGGCTCACCGAGCCCGCGGCTCACCCGCCGGAGACGGACAGCTCCGCCTCGTGCAGCCGCTCCCGGAACTGCTCGGACAGCTCCCGGTCGTCCAGCCACCCGTACGGCACGTGCGGCTTCTTCGGCGAGCCCGCCCGTCCGCGCTGGCCCTCCGCGGCCTCGCCGGGGTACGGCTGCTCCAGGTCCAGCGCCCCCAGCAGCCCGTCGAGCTCCGCCAGCGAGGACACCATCGCCAGGCGCGCCCGCAGCTCACCCCCGACCACGTACCCCTTGAGGTACCACGCCATGTGCTTGCGCATCTCCCGGCAGGCCTTGCCCTCGTCGGCGAAGTACTCCCCCATGAGCACCGCGTGCCGGCGGATCACCCGCGCCACGTCCCCGAGGAGCGGCCGTACCCGCTCCGTCGACCCCGCGAACGCGGCGGCGAGGTCCGCGAACAGCCAGGGCCGCCCCTGACAGCCGCGGCCGACGACGACCCCGTCGCACCCGGTCTGCGCGACCATCGCCAACGCGTCCTCAGCCGACCAGATGTCGCCGTTCCCCAGGACCGGGACGTCCGGAAGCGCCTCCTTGAGCCGGGCGATCGCCGTCCAGTCCGCCGTTCCTGAGTAGTAGTCGGCGGTCGTCCGCGCGTGCAGGGCGACCGCGGCCACCCCGAGGTCGCGCGCGATGCGCCCGGCGTCGAGGTAGGTCAGGTGGTCGTCGTCGATCCCCTTGCGCATCTTGACGGTGACCGGCACCCCCGAGGCCGACGCGGCCCGCACGGCGGCGCGGACGATGTCCCGGAAGAGCTCGCTCTTCCACGGCAGCACGGCTCCCCCGCCCTTGCGCGTGACCTTGGGGACGGGGCAGCCGAAGTTCATGTCGATGTGATCGGCGAGGCCCTCCTCCACGAGCATCCGCACGGCCGCGCCGACCGTCGCCGGGTCTACCCCGTAGACCTGGACCGAGCGCGGGGTCTCGTCGGCGTCGTGCCTGATGATCCGGATGCTCTCCGGCGTACGCTCCACGAGTGCGCGGCTCGTCACCATCTCCGCGACGTAGAGCCCGCCGCCGTGCTCGCGGCACAGCCGGCGGAAGGCCGCGTTGGTGATGCCCGCCATGGGCGCGAGGATCACCGGCGTCTCCACCGTCATGCGCCCGATGCGCAGCGGCGGGAGGAGGCGCTTCAGGGACGACGCTGCGGCTGGCATCCGTCTATTGTCGCCGACGCGCGTCAGCCGAGGGACAGGTGCAGCCGCAAGGCGTCGTCGACCTTCACCATCAGGGGCTCGCCGAGCGAGCCGAGCGCGCGGACGAATCGGGCGGCTGCGACCGACCTCACCTGCTCGGCCTGCACCTTGGAGTCGCGGTCGAGCGGCGACTCGCTCGCGGGCAGGAACACCTGGAAGGGCCACACCCGCGCGGTGTTGCCGGTGATGGGGGCGACGGTGACCACGCCCTCGCCGGAGCGCGCGACCGCCGCGTTGCTCCCATCGTTCGAGACGACGACGCACGGTCGGGCCTTATTCGCCTCCCCCGGCCGGGCTGGATCGAGGTCGACGAGCCACACCTGGCCGCGCCTCACCCGGCGAGTCCATCGCCGATGACGGCGTCCCACGCGCGCGACTCGTCGCGGCTCTCCAGGTACGCCTCGAAGTACGCCTCCACCATGGACTGCTCGCGCAGGGCCCTGACTGCGGCCTGGAGGGCCGCGGACCGCGAGTCGAGCGAGCGGTCGGCCGCGACTTGGTCCAGGAACGCGACGTCGTCGTCGGGCAGGCTGACGGATAACTTCATGCCCCCATGCTACTCCGGGTACTACTCGGGTGCCACCCCAGTCTCGAGCGAACGGCCGCGCTACGTCCCCAGGAGGCGTTCGGCGAGGAAGCCCTTCACCTGGCCGAGCGCGACGCGCTCCTGGGTCATCGTGTCGCGGTTGCGGATGGTGACCGCCTGGTCCTCGATCGTGTCGAAGTCCACGGTGATGCAGAATGGCGTCCCGACCTCGTCCTGACGGCGGTAGCGCTTGCCGATCGACTGGGTCTCGTCGTAGTCCACGTTCCAGAACTGGCGGAGCTCCGCGGCGAGGTTATGAGCCGTCGGCAGGAGGGCGTCGGTCTTGGACAGCGGGAGCACGGCGGCCTTCACCGGGGCGAGGCGGTGGTCGAGGCGCAGCACCATGCGGGTCTCGATGCCCCCCGCACCCGTGGGCGCGTCCTCCTCCTGGTACGCCTCGATGAGGAAGGCCATGAGCGAGCGGGTGAGGCCGGCCGCGGGTTCGATGACGTAGGGGGTGTACTTCTCGTTGGTGACCGGATCCCGATACTGGAGATCCTTGCCCGAGTGCTCCGCGTGCGTCGTGAGGTCGAAGTCGGTCCGGTTCGCGATGCCCTCGAGCTCGCCCCACTCGCTTCCCGCGAACTCGAACCGGTACTCGATGTCCGTGGTGCCCTTGGAGTAGTGGCTGAGCTTCTCCTTGGGGTGGACGTAGTGGCGCAGGTTGTCGCGGCTCAGCCCGAGCCCCACGTACCAATCGGTGCGGGTCTCGATCCAGTACTTGTGCCACTCCTCGTCGGTGCCGGGAACGACGAAGAACTCCATCTCCATCTGCTCGAATTCGCGCGTGCGGAAGATGAAATTGCCGGGCGTGATCTCGTTGCGGAAGCTCTTGCCGATCTGGGCGATCCCGAACGGCGGCTTCTTGCGCGACGCCGACTGCACGTTCGCGAAGTTGATGAAGATGCCCTGAGCGGTCTCGGGGCGGAGGTAGTGGAGGCCGGTCTCGTCCTCGACGGGGCCGAGGTAGGTCTTCAGCAGGCCGTTGAACATCCGGGGCTCGCTCCACTTGCCGCGCGTGCCGCACGCCTCGCACGCGATTCCGGCGAGCCCGCCCTCGGGGGCGCGGCCCTTCTTCTCCGCGAACTCGTCGATCAGGGTGTCCTCGCGGTAGCGCTTGTGGCAACTGAGGCACTCCACCAGGGGGTCGACAAACGCCTTGAGGTGTCCGGATGCCTCCCACACCTCGGGGGGCAGGATGATGCTCGAGTCGAGGCCGACGATGTCGTCGCGGCTCGTCACCATGGCGCGCCACCATTGACGCTTGATGTTGTCCTTGAGTTCCACGCCGAGGGGTCCGTAGTCCCACGCCGAGCGGGTGCCGCCGTAGATTTCGCCACACGGGAACACGAAGCCCCGGCGCTTAGCGAGTGAGATGACGTTGTCGAGACGCGTGGCCATGGGTAACTCTCCTGGGTTGAAGGCTGCCGAGGTGTCCGCCCAAGTCTAGAGGGGAGCGCACGCGGGCCGTGCGTGCTGCGCCGCCCAGCCGTCGCGCACGACCTGATGGTTCGCCGCACGCGCTCGCGGCGCGACTGCTAGTCTCGGGCGAACGACGCAATTGTCGAGGGGAATCCAAGGGCGATGACGGGGCAGATCGACGTTGATCCGGCTGAACTCAAGGGCGCCGCGACGCGACTCCGATCGACGGGATCAGCGCTCACGCCACTCAGCCCGCAGACCCCGCGGGGCATCGGGGTGTACGGCTTCCCACTACTCGCAATGGCCGTCGAGCGCTTCGTTGAGTCGATCGACAACAGTCTGCGAACAAGCGCGGATCTGCTTGCACGCCAAGTCGATGGTCTCGGTGAGACGGCGCAGGATTTCGAGTCGTTTGAGAGCGACGCACAGTCCGGACTCTCCACGCTGCTCGGGAGGTTCTAGCCATGGCGGGCGTCCCAGGATCCCCCGCGCACATCCACGCCGCGGCGGCTACCTGGGGTTCGGCGGGAGGACGACTCGTTCACGACGTCGATACGGTGCGCAAGGCAGAACCCGAATCATGGCATGGTGAATCCGCGACGGCCTTCCGAGAAGCGGAAGCCAGGCTGGTTGAGGACCTCGACGCGAGCGCCGAACGTCTCACCTCCGCCTCTCGGTTGCTCGCGTCCTACGCGAGCGTCCTGGCCGAACTCTCGGCCAAGGGCGCTGACCTGCGCCAGGCCCTTACGAAGGCCGAGGCGCGGGTGGCGCGCAACGCGCTCGATGTCCTGGCGGACCTGGAGATCCTCTCGTTGCACTTCACCGATTACGCGTTGCTGCGCCAAGCCCAATCGGCCGCCGACGAGACGGCACGCCAGTTGCTCGCGCTTGTCAACTCCGAAGTCGGCGGCAACCAGCACTGGTGGGACCCACTGGGGTGGTGGGATGACGAATCCGTCCCGGACGACGGGGTCAACAAGGACACGCTCGACGACACCAACTGGGATCCGGCGTTCGTGCAACAGGGCGGCATCGGCGACTGCTACGCCCTCTCCACGATCATGGGATACATGCGCACCAAGGGCGGCCAAGACCTCCTCAAGCAGAACATCCGATGGGACGCTGCTGCGGGCGGCTACTGGGTCACCCTCTACGACCATGGAAATCCGAAGGAGTACTTCGTCGACAAGGTGTACCAGCAAGGAGTAGACCAAGTCGACGGCCACACCCTGTGGTGGCAGAACACCTCTCATAACGTCGTCAGTCTCTACGAGTCGGCGCTCGCCCAGGCAACGTCCTACGACGACATCAACGACGGCGGCACGGTGACCAGCGCGATCGAGGCGATTTCTGGCAGGCCGTCAACCTACGTCGACTTCAGGAACGACGGTTTCGACAATTCGCTGCAAAAGATGTCCCACGCCCTCGACTCCGGGTCTGCCGTCATTGCCACGACGCCTGGAACCGGCGGCACGACCGCCCTCGACGGCGTCACCGTTCAGCGCCCGGACGGAAGTACGGACGTCACCGACGTCGACATCGTGAGCAATCACGCCTACGAAGTCGAACGCATCGAGAACGACGGAAGCGTGTGGGTCAGGAATCCGTGGGGCCCCGGCAATGCCGCGGACGGCGGCGGTTTGATGCACCTCACGGGGGAGCAGTTCAGCTCCTGCTTCACCCAGGCGGACTTCGAGGAGGCGCGATGAGCGCGATGCAATTCCAGGTGGCGCAAGCCGCACAACAGAAGGTTCCAGGCGGACTGATCGGCTTCTACGGCGCGACCGCGGCGGACGGCGTTCTCACCGCCGAATTCGGCGTTGCAACGGCGGAGGGGCGCCAGCGCGTCGCGATCGCCGTGGGCGCGGGCTCGCGAATCGGCGAGATCGGATACCTCGAGGTGCTGGACGTGCACGTGGGCGGCGAGGGCGAGCGGTCCCACGCCTTGTTGAGGTTCACCCCTACCGGGAGCGATGAGGAATCGTGAGCACGACACCCAATGAGGCTCCTGCGCGCCGAGCCCGACGCGGCAAGCGACGTGGGGCGCTTGTCGTGGTGACCCTCCCGATTCTGTCGGTCGCCGTTGGCCTCGTCTACGTTGCCTCCCCTGCAAACAGTTGGTACCTGCCCGGCCAGACCGTCACCCTGAGGACCTCCGTGGAGAATCACGTCAACGGACACCTCGTCGTGGTTGGCGTGGCCAAAGACGGCAGCACCGCCTCGATCGCTGTCAACACATTGAGAAACGACACGATCGTCGCCCCTGGCGACACAGTGGGGCTGGGCTGGGGACAGCGCCTTCGCGTCATCAGCATCGACCGCGCCGCTCCGGAACCCGATGGCGAGGTCGCCGTCGGCGGAGTCGGCGCGGTCGTCGTGCGCGTCGCCCTGTGGTGACTCCGGTTCCGTAAGCGGCGCTGGAGGCGCCTACCGACCACCGCCTAGTTGACAATGATTATCATTAGCGTATGGTGTGCTCATGGCGACGACCGGACTCGCGCGCGGCGCACTTGTCGCCGCGGGCCTCACCCTCGCCGCCCTCCTCGCGCTCGCCGGATGCTCGGCCGCCCCGGCCGGGACCACGTCGACAGGGAAGGCGGACCTGTCGGTCGCCGCGGCGTTCTACCCGCTCCAGTTCGTCGCCGAACGCGTCGGCGGGACCCACGTCGCGATCGCCGCGCTCGCCCCCCCGGGAGTCGAGCCCCACGACCTCGAGCTCTCGCCCTCGGCCGTCCGCGCCGTGCGCGATGCCAACGTCGTGCTGTACCTGTCCGGCTTCCAGGCGTCCGTCGACGAGGCCGTCAAGACCACGGGTGTCCACGCCATCGACGCCGGCGCGCTCGTCTCCCTCATGCCCGCACCAAACGGCACTGCGGGCACCTTGGACCCCCACTTCTGGCTCGACCCCACGCGCCTCGCCACCTTCGCCCGTGCCGTCGGCGAGGACTTTTCCCAACTCGACCCCACGCATGCCGACGAGTACGGCGCCAACGCGGCCGCGCTCGTTGCCGATCTCGCGAAACTCGACGCGTCGTACGCCGCGGGCCTCGCGACGTGCAAGCGCCACACCATCCTCACGAGCCATGACGCCTTCGGATACCTCGCGGCGCGCTACGGGCTCACCCAGGTCGGACTCTCGGGGCTCGACCCCGAGGCGGAGCCGAGTCCCGCGAAGATTCGCGAAGCGAGGGCGATCGCCATCTCCAGCGGCGCGACGACGGTGTTTATCGAGGCGCTCGTCGACCCCTCGGTCGTCGAGGCGTTCGCGTCCGACGCCCACCTCACGGTCGCGACGCTCGATCCCGTCGAGAGCCTCGTGAAGTCCAACCTCGTGGCGAATCCCAGTTACATTACGGCCATGGAGCAGAACCTGTTCGTGCTCAGGACGGCGCTCGCCTGTGACTAGCCCGGCCCTCCGCGCGGCCGACGTCCACATGGCGCTCGGCGGCGCCCCCGTGCTCCACGGGGTCTCGTTTGATGTTGCGCCGGGAGAGACCATCGCCCTCATGGGCGGCAACGGCTCGGGGAAGACGACGCTCGTTCGGGCGATCATCGGCGCGCTTCCCCTGACCAGCGGTTCCATCGAGATCGACGGCCGCCCGACGTCGCCCGACGCGCGGGCGCACCTCGGCTACGTCCCGCAGCGGATCAGCGCGTCCGCGGGCGTCAGTGCGACCGCGACCGAGATCGTCGTGTCTGGCCTCCTGCGTGGCCGCCGCCTCGCCCCTCCACCCCACGCCAAGGCTCGAGCGCTCGACGCGCTCCGGGCGGTCGGGCTCGCGGACCTCGCCAGCCGCGACGTCAACGCGATGAGCGGCGGCCAGCAGCAGCGCGTCCTGATCGCGCGCGCCATGGTGCGGCGCCCCACGCTCCTCATCCTCGACGAGCCCGTCGCGGGCGTCGACCTCCCAAGCCAGGAAGTCTTCTCGGAGGCGCTCACCCAACTGAAGGCGGGCGGGGCCACGATCGTCGTCGTCCTCCACGAGGTTGGGATGCTCGCGGACCTCATCGATCGCGCGGTCGTGCTCGATCGCGGACGCGTCGTCCACGTCGGCGAGCCCCCCCACGCCCACGGAGACCACGCGATGCCGGGCCACGAGCACCTTCATCCGCATGACGACGACCCGAACAGGCCGGGTCCGGACACCCCGACGTTCGAAATCACGGTGTAACGATGGAAATCTTCACCGATCCCCTGATGCAACGTGCGCTCGTGGTTGCCCTCCTCGTGGGGCTCTCCGCCCCCGTGATCGGCACGTACTTGGTGCAGCGCAGGATGGCGCTCCTCGGCGATGGAATCGGCCACGTCGCGCTCGCGGGGGTCGCGGCGGGTTGGCTCGCGGGTTCCCTTGCAAACTTCACGCAGCGAGACGCGCTCGCGCTCCCCGGCGCGGTCATCTTCGCGATCCTTGCGGCCGTGACGATCGAGCGCCTGCGCGAACGCGGCACCTCCCCCGCCGACGTCGCGATGGCCATCCTCTTCTACGGCGGCATCGCCACCGGCGTCCTGCTCATCGGCATGGCGGGAGGGACGGGTTCCAACCTCCTCGGCTACCTCTTCGGCTCCATCTCTACGGTCACCTGGGTCGACGTCTGGATCACCGTCGCGCTCTCCGGCCTCATCCTCGTGGTCGGGCTCGGCCTGCGCCACGCGCTCTTCTCCGTTACCCATGACCAGGACTTCGCCATCGCGTCCGGGCTCCCCGTCCGCGCCCTCAACCTCCTGGTCGCGGTCCTCGCGGCCGTCACCATCACGGTTGCGATGCGCGTCGTCGGCGTCCTCCTCGTCTCTGCGCTCATGATCCTGCCCGTCGCCATCGCCCAGCAGTTCTCGCGCTCGTTCGCGCGCACGATGCGCATCGCCATGTTCGTCGGCGCCGTCCTGTGCGTCGCCGGCCTGACCATCACCTACTACCGCGACCTCCAGCCGGGCGCTCTGATCGTCGTCCTGGGCGTGTTCGCCTACGCGATCGCCGCGGGGATCAGGGCCGCAACGCAGGCCCGCAGTTCCCGCGGGACCGAGCCCGCCTGATGTCCGCCCCGGCCGCGCCCGGTTCGGGCAGGCAGACGCGCCAACGCTCGGCAATCCTGGATGCGCTGACCGCTGCCGATGAGTTCAAGAGCGCCCAGCAGTGGCACGAGTACCTCCGCCACTCGGACGACGGAGCCGGCGAGGTGCCGTCCATCGGCCTCGCCACGGTCTACCGGACGCTCCAATCCCTTGCGGATAGCGGCGACGTCGATTCGGTGCGCGCCGACGACGGGGAGAGCCTGTATCGCCGCTGCGAAAGCCCCGACGCCCACCACCATCACCTGCGCTGCCGCGTCTGCGGCGCGGCGGAGGAAATCGAGGGCCCCGTTGCCGAGGCGTGGGCGGCCTCGGTGGCCGCGCGGTATGGGTACTCTTCCATCCAGCACACCATCGA
>JADGOS010000127.1 GCA_017882825.1 Demequinaceae bacterium
GTGCCATGGCGCTTGGCGGCCTTCACCGCCTCGATGACGGTCGCCGCAGCGGACTCCGAGAGGGCGGCGAATATGCCCCCCGTGTGGAACCATCGCGAGGCCAGGTCACCGAAGACATGATCCCAGTCCACGTCGCCGGGCGCCATGAGGGCGGCCGCGGTGTGCCCGCGGTCGGAGACCCCGAGCGCACCGCGCACGCCGAAGCCCCGCTCGGTGAAGTTGAGACCGTTGCGGGCGTCGCGCCCTACGCCGTCGAACGGCAGCCAACGGATGAGTTCCGTGTCGACGCCGCCGGTGAGAATGCAGTCCTCGACCAGGCGCCCGACCTCGTTGTCTACGAGCGCCGTCACCACCGCCGTTCGGTAGCCGAAGGCCCGCCGGAGGCCGCGCGCGACGTTGTATTCGCCGCCGCCCTCCCACACGTGGAAATCCCGTGCGGTGCGTATCCGGTGCTCGCCGGGGTCGAGGCGGAGCATGACCTCACCAAGAGAAACCGCGTCAAACCGGCATCCCTCGGCCGGCCTCACCTCAACTTCGGGCATGGCGTTCCTCCTGCCTTTCCGGGCCGCGCCCTCGCGGCTTGAAGGAGGATTCCGCTCCGCAACGGAACGGTGCCTCCGTACTAGAGTTCACTCTATGGCGGCTGAACCGACGAGTGCCGAGTGGGAGCCGTCCCGGCGCTTGCCCCGCGCGCGGCTCGGCGTCGCGGTGGTCGAGGAGCTCGTGGAACTCATCGTCACGGGCAAGCTCAAGGAGGGCGAACTCCTGCCACCCGAGGCCGCCCTGTGCGAGCACTTCGGGGTGAGCCGCACCGTACTCAGGGAATCGGTCAAACGTCTCGAGGAGAAGGGGCTCGTGCACGTGGGACAGGGTCGCGGCACGCAAGTCGCGCGCTCCGGATCGTGGAACGTCCTCGATCATGTGGTCCTGTCGGCAATGATCGACAGCGACGACTCCCTCGCGGTCCTCGACGAACTCACCGTGGTTCGCAGCGCCCTCGAGGCGAAGATGGCGGGAGCCGTCGCGGGACGCCGTACGAGTGCGGAACTCGGGCGGATCAACCGCGCCCTGTCGGTGATGCGCGAGGCGAAGACCGATTCCGACGCGTTCCGCCAGGAGGACGTCGTCTTCCACTTCACCATCATGGAGATTTCGCGCAACCGCCTCGCGGAGAACATCGCCAAGAACCTCTACCGCCGAGCGCTGGAGAGCGCCCAGTATCAGGGCGTCGACTTCCATGGCGCGTTCGAGTTCACGCTCCGGGGGCATACCGAGATCTACGAGGCGATCTCCGCCAAAGACGTGGGCGGCGCGGAGGAAGCGATGCGGCTGCACATCGAGCAGGGTTGGGATCGGCGCCGTCCTCGGAACTGAGGGTCGGCCGCGCACGGGCGCGGCAACCGTCACGACGACCCCTGACGCTCGCTACTCGGGACGGCCTCGGCCGCGATCAGGCCCTCGGCGACGAGGTCGCTCCAGAGCCCAGCGGGAACGCTGGTCTCGTATCGGTCCATGTTCTGGTCGACGTCGGCCTCGGACCGCATTCCCAACACGACCGAGGTGACGCACGGCTGCAGTAGCGGGAAGGCGATGGCCACGGTCGGGACGTCGACGCCGTGGGCCTCGCATACGTCGGCAAGGGCGTTGACCCGCGCGACGAGATCACCGCCCGCCTCGCGGTAGTCGAAGCGCGCGCCCGCAACGGGCCGCGGCGTGGCGAGGAGGCCCGAGTTGAACACCCCGGCCGCGACGATCCTCACCCCCTGGCGCTGCGCGGCGGCCATCACGGGAAGCGCCTCGCGGTGGCCCAGGAGAGTGAAGCGATTCGCGAGCATCATCACATCGATGAGCCCCTCGTCGATCATCGCAACGAGGCCCTCGACTGAGTTCGTCCCGACGCCCACCGCGGTCGCGAGGCCCGCGCGCTTTGCCGAGGCAAGCGACGCAAGCGCCTCGCGCGCCGCTCCCGGCGAGGCCTGGTCGGGATCGTGGGCGTAGAGAACGTCGATGCGGTCGATCCCGAGGCGTTCGACGCTCGAGGCGATGCTCTGCCGCACGCCGTCGGCGGAGAAGTCCCAGCGCCTCTCCAGGTCGCCGGGAACGATGAAGCCGTCGTCATCCTGCTCAAGCGGGACGTCGCGCCGCACCAGGAGGCGCCCGACCTTGGTAGAAAGGCAGAACTCCTCGCGGGGGAAGTCGCGGAGCGTGCGACCGAGCCGCCTCTCGGACAGCCCCAGCCCATAGTGGGGGGCGGTGTCGAAGTAGCGGATGCCGCGGTCCCAGGCCCGGCGTATGGCGGCGTCGGCTTGCGCATCGGAGATCTCTCGCCTGAGGTTCCCGACGCTCGCGCCGCCGAACCCGATCCCCGTGGGCATCAGGGATGGAGGGGCTGGCGCGCTACTGCTGGCGGTCATCGTGTCTCGTCCCGTAGGTAGGTGGCCGCTGCCGTCTCTCCCAACACGGCCCCGCTCTCCGACGGCGCGAGCGACGTCACCCACGCGCGTGTGGCCGCGTGCCACTTGGGCGCGCCACCGACGAGTTCGACCATCGGCCAGTCCGAACCGTACATGAGGCGACCCGGTCCGAACGCCTCGAAAGCCGCCTCGATGGCGGGCAGGCAGTCCGCGGGGCTCCAGTCCGGTGAGCCCACCTCTCCCGCAACGCCCGACAGCTTGGCGACCACGTTGTCGCGGCGAGCAAGCGCGCCGAGCGCGGCCGCCCAGGCGTCCATGTCGGCCGTTCCCACGGGCGGGCCACCCAGGTGATCGAGCACGAAGGTGACGCCGGGCAACGCCGTCGCGACCGTGGTTACGCGAGGCAACTGCCACCAACGCGCCACGACGTCGAACGTCAGGGCCTCGCCTCCCAGGGCGGCAAGCCCGAGCGCAACGTCGGGCCGTGCGAGCCACTCGGGGTCGGGATCAATGTGGACGAGGTGACGGACTCCGACGAGGCGCCTTCGCGCGTCTGGGGCTAGGGCCGCCAACTGGCGCGGCACGTCCTCGGTGAGGTCGAGCCAGCCGACGATTCCCGCGATCCGCGTTGTCGCGCCGTCGAGGAGTCGCCGCGTCTCGGATGCGCTGTTGCTGGACTGGACGACGATGGCGCGGTCAACGCCGACCGTGTCGAGCATCGCCTCGGCGTCGGCCATCGAGAAGTCCCGATCGATCGGAGCCATCGTGGAGGGCTCGATCCAGGGCTGAGGGTCCGTCGCTCGGTTCCATACGTGAACGTGGGCGTCGAGCGTTGGACTCACGAGAGGTGCCACACCTCATCTATCGGCTGCCAGCGCGCACCCTGCAGGCGTTCTTCTCCGATGCGCACCTGGCACGGATCCGTGTGGGTCCACCATTCCCGGGTCTTCGGGTCCTCGCCGATGCGCGCCATGTCCGCGTCGTGATTCTCCCCCGCGTACTCGTAGTAGGCGAAGAGGATGTCGCCGAAGACGTAGATCGAATAGTTGGTCACGTTGCAATCGCGAAGGGTCTGTTCGACCTGGGGCCACACCGAACGGTGTAGCTCGAGGTAGCGCTCGCGCATCTCCGGCTTGACCCCGACGACGAAGGCATATCGCGCGGGACCCTTCGACGCCCCCATCACTTCGCAGACTTCGCGGCCGGTGTGGCCCGGCCCGTCGACGCTCCGTTGGGTTGGCGCGGCTCGGGAACGAGTCGGAGGCCCGCCCTGTCCGGGCGAACGTTGGGGCCGCCCACCGGAGGTAGCGCGGCGCGGGTCGCGATGGCGGCGACCGCCGCCTCATCAACGACGATCCCCATCCCCGGCGAATCCCCGAGGACGATGCCGCCGTCCGCGATTTGCTGGTCCACGATGAGGCCCGTGGGGTACCCCAGATCCTGCACCTCGAAGGTCAGGAAGTTGGGAACGGCCGTCGCCGCGTGCGCGATGGGATTGCAGTTGAACGCAACCGGGCTCACGGGGAGGTCCTTGGCGTGAGCGACGGCTGCGACGCGCAGGAAGTGGGTGACACCCCAGACGTTGCCCACCTGCACAACGTCGATCGCGTCGGCGTCGAGGAGGGGGCGGTACTGCTCGAGGCCCGTCAGGTTCTCGCCGGTCGCGACGGCCGCTTTCACTCCTGCGCGCACCGCCGCGAGTCCCGCGGCGTCCCATCGGCGCACCGGTTCCTCGATCCAGGTCAGGTCCACGTGCTTCTCAAGTTCGCTGACGAAGCGCACGGCCTGCGATCGGTTCCACGACTCATTCGCATCGAACATCAGGGCGGGACGCGTGGAATTCTTGCGCAGAACCTC
>JADGOS010000128.1 GCA_017882825.1 Demequinaceae bacterium
CGTGCTGATCATCGGGGCGGGAACCATTGGGCTCCTATGCGCCCAAATCGCCGAGGCCAAGGGCGCCGAGGTCCACCTGATCGGGCGGTCGGCGCGATCGCTCGGCTTCGCCCGCACCCTCGGCTTCACCCGTGCAACGACCCTCGGGGAGCGCGACACTTCCGTCGCCTTCGACGCGATCATCGACGCGTCCAACGACCGCACGTCCCCCGCACGCGCCCTTGACCTCCTCGAGCCCGGCGGCCGCCTCGTGCTCATCGGTCTGTCCGGGGTGCCGAGCTTGGTCGACAGTCGAACGATCGCGCTGAAGGACTCCACCGTCGTCGGCGTGTTGTCGGGCTCCACGGGGCTGGAGGAAGCGGTCGAACTCTACGCCTCGGGCGCCGTCGACCCCCGGCCCCTCGTGGCGGCGACGGTGCGCCTCGAGGACGTCGCGGGCGTGCTCGCGGGCGACCGGCCCGCCGGGGCAGGCGCGGGGCCCAAGATCCACGTCGACCCGCGCCTGTGACGCGCGTGCGCCACTTGCCGGACCCCCGGGTGGGTAGTCGCGCACGGGGTCAATAGGCCTCGGGGTCAGTAGGGCTTGGGGGGAGCCAGCTCGTCGGACCCCTCAACGCCCCCCCGCGCTTCCTCCAGCGCCGCGACGGCGGCCTCCGCGAGCAATCCGGTGTCCTGCGCAATGGTGACCATCGTCGCGCCGCGCGCGACCCACTCGCGCCCCATCGCGGGGTCCGAACAATGCAGTCCGGCGGCGATTCCTCCTGACCGGCACGCATCGATGACCCTCTGAATGAGGCTCTCGACCTCGGGGCTGTCGCGATAGGTCTGCCGGCCGTAGCCGCACGCGAGCGCAAGGTCGTTGGGGCCAACGTAGATGCCGTCGATCCCCGGCGTGGCGACGATCTCGTCGAGCGCCTCCACGGCTCCGGCCGTCTCGATCATGACAAGGCAGATCGCCTGCGCGTCCTGCTCCTGGGGGGGCAACGCCCCATCCGAGCGCACGTATCCCCACATGGGGCCCCAGCTTCGGGTCCCCGCCAGCGGGAACCGGCAGGGCTCGACCGCCGCCCGCGCTTCGGCCGCGGAGCCGGTCAGCGGCACCATCACGCCCGCCGCCCCACAGTCGAGGGCCCGCATGATCTGCGTCGGATCGTTCGAGGGGACCCTGACGATCGGCGCCGTGCCCGCGCCGCGCATCACCTGAGCCATGACGGGAAGGTCGGCGAAGGTCGACACGCCATGCTGGAGATCGACGATGACGTAGTCGTACGGCAGGCCCGCGATGAGTTCCGCGACCGTCATGTCGGCGAGCGTGCTCCACAGGCCGTACGTCGCGTCTCCGCCGCGCCACGCCGCGCGCAGGCGTTCGCTCGTGCGGGCGGTGGTTCCGTGACTGTGATGCATGGGGTCCTCCGGCGGCTCGTCGTGTGGGGCTGGTGGTCAGTGTGGGCGGTTGTCAATGTCGCAGGGCCATGGGGGCGGGCCGCCACGCGCGGGTGGGAAGGCCGCGCGCGCCGGGCGTGCAGGCGAGGAGCGTCCCCGAGCGGGCGGTGGGCTCCACCCCTGGCGCGGAGGCCTCCGTGGTGATGATCAACAGGTCGAGGTCGGCACCCACGAAGGCACAACTCGTGGTGAGCGGCGCCCCCGTCCACATGGTCGCGAGAAGCACACCGTCCGCCGCGTAGCGCCGCACCTCTCCGGAAGCCCAGTACGCGACCCACAGGTCTCCGTCGGCGCCCACCGTCAGCCCGTCCGGGTACTCCCCCGGCGTCTCGATGAGCGCCTCGCGCCCTCCGACGGCTCCGGTCGCGGAATCGTAGGCGCGGCGAAGCACCACGTTGCGATAGGTGTCGACGTGGTACATCACGTCGCCCGTCGGACTCCACCCGATGCCGTTCGAGAGGAGGAGGTCGTCGTCGATCACCGTGAGCGTCCCGTCGTGCTCGAGGCGCCACAGCCTCTCTGCCCCCGGCTGGCCATCGAGCGCGACGCTGCCGACGAGGTACCTCCCCGACGGATCGCAGGCGCCGTCGTTGAGGCGGCTCGGCATGCCCTCGGGGACAACCTCGACCCGGCCGACGAAGGCGCCGTCGGCGCCCCGGTGCTCCAGGTGCCGCGAGGTCGCGAGGAGGAGGCCGCCATCCTCGGCGTGAACGGCGGCGCCGAGGGTTCCGTCGACGGTCAGCGCTACCCGTGGGGTCCCGAGCGCCCGGCCGTCCACTCGCGCCTCGAAGAGCCGCCCGTTGTCGATGTCCACCCAGCGCGCGAGCCCGGCCCGCGCGTCCCACGTCGGGCCCTCGCCGAGCGAGGTCAGACGCTCGGTCCCCGGGACCACGCTCACCGAAACGGCGTCGCTCACGGTCGCCGGCTCAATGCGACTCCCGCGACACGCGCGATCCGGTCGCCCCGACGAGGAAGTCGAGGTCCGCGCCCGTGTTCGCCTGCATGACGTGGTCAACATACAGGCGCTCCCACCCTCGCGTCGGCGCGGCGTATGCCGCGGCGGAGGCGGCGCTGGGGCTCCGCGCGGCCAGCTCCTCCTCGGGGACGTCCAGCGTGAGGCTCCGGGCCTGAACGTCGAGCTCGATCCAGTCGCCGTTCTGCACGAGCGCGAGCGGGCCCCCCGCCGCAGCCTCCGGGGCGACGTGCAAGACCACCGTCCCGTACGCCGTCCCGCTCATGCGTCCGTCGCAGATGCGGACCATGTCGCGCACTCCCGCCTCGAGCAGCTTGGTCGGCATCGGCATGTTGGCCACCTCGGGCATGCCCGGGTAGCCCTTCGGCCCGCATCCCCGGAGGACCATCACGGAGTCGGCGTCGATCTCCAGGTCCGGGTCGTCGATCCTGGCGTGGAAGTCCTCGATGCTCTCGAACACGACGGCCCTGCCGTGGTGCTTGAGGAGGTGGGGCGACGCGGCGGCGGGCTTGATGACCGCGCCGTCGGGGGCCAGGTTGCCGTGAAGAACGGCGATCCCGCCCTCGTCGAGGATGGGCTCCCCGCGGGGGCGGATCACTTCGCGGTCCCAGATCCTTGCGTCGGCGAGGTGCTCGACGAGCGGCCGCCCGCTGACGGTCAGCGCGGTGGGGTCGAGGAGGTCCGTGACCTCGCGGAGCACGGCGAGGAGCCCTCCCGCCCTGTAGAGGTCGTCCATCAGGAAGCGGCCCGCGGGAAGGAGGTCGACGAGCAGCGGCACCCGGGAGCCGATCGTGTCGAAGTCCTCAAGGCTAAGGTCGACTCCCAGCCGTCCCGCAATGGCGAGCAGGTGCACCACGGCGTTGCTGGAGCCCCCGATCGCCGCCAAGGCGACGATCGCGTTGTGGAAGGATCCCTTGCTCAGGATGGTGCTGGGCCTGCGGTCCTGCTCGACCATCTCGACCGCGAGCCGACCGGCCGCGTGCGACGCCTCGAGCAGGCGGCTGTCGGGCGCGGGCGTCCCCGCGGTGCCGGGAAGGACCATGCCGAGGGCCTCGGCTAGGAGCCCCATGGTCGACGCGGTCCCCATCGTGTTGCAGTGCCCCTTCGAGCGGATCATCGCCGATTCGCTCGCCGTGAATTCCTCGCGAGAGACCGTCCCGGCGCGCACCTCCTCGGCGAGTTTGTACACGTCGGTCCCGCACCCGAGCGGGCGCCCCTTGAATGTCCCCGTCAGCATCGGGCCGCCCGGGATGACCACGGCGGGCAGATCGAAGGAGGCTGCGGCCATCAGGAGCGACGGGATGGTCTTGTCGCACCCCCCGAGCAGGACGACGCCGTCGATCGGGTTGGCACGCAGCATCTCCTCGATCGCCATGGCCGCCATGTTGCGCCACAGCATCGCGGTGGGCCGGACCTGGGTCTCGCCGAGCGACACGACGGGGAGTTCGAGCGGGATGCCCCCCGCCTCGTAGACGCCGTTCTTCACGGACTGCGCCACCTCGTTCAGGTGCATGTTGCAGGGCGTGAAGTCCGACGCCGTGTTCGCGATGGCGATCTGGGGCCGGCCCCCAAAAGCATCTCCCGGATACCCGCGGCGCATCCAGGCGCGATGGATGTAGGTGTTGCGATCGTCCCCGGCGTACCACTGGTCACTTCGAAGCGTCGCCATCGTCGCCTTCCGATTATCAGAATCCATTGCCACATATGGGAGTGGTCTGATCGTACTCGCGAACGCGGGCGGACAACGCGGCGACTACGCAACGACTACCCGACGACTACGCGACGACTACGCGACGTGGGCACATGGCGACACAGGCACCCGGTCCCGACGGGACCGGACCGGACCGACCGCAGG